>CANRFN010000143.1 GCA_947629915.1 uncultured Oscillospiraceae bacterium
GCATTTTCATCCCGCATCTTGATCTTCTGGGTGGCCTCCTGGAATCCGGACAGCATGGAGCGCTCGCCGCCGGACAGATGCTTCCCGGAGTTGCCGTGCTTTCGAATCTCGGTGAGAACCTTCTGGATGATGATGAACTGGTACGGGACAAAGGGGTAGGTAGCGGAAAACTGTGCTCCATCCGAGTAGCCCTTGATGTCCAGCACCGAGTTGTTGAAGGTGAAGAGGTTCTTCAGACCGGAGTGCTCCTTGTCATAGACCATACGAAGCAGCTGGTCGGCCTCGGTCTTCTTGGCAAGGACACGGCGCTGGATGACCTCATCCACAGAGGAGGAAGACAGGCTCAGTCGGGTATTGAACCGGCCGATGATTTTGGAGAAGTCATCACCGGCAATCTTCACCACGGAGTCAATGGCCTCCTGGCTGGTCACCATGACCCACACCTGGCCACGGCAGCGGGTCCCGATTTCCTCCACAATGGACTGGAGGTTGATCATCAGGTCTCCATCGTCACCGATGTACTGTCCTACCTCATCCACCATGAACAGGAGCCGGAAGTTCTTCCCCTTGCCGTCCACGTACTCCTTGATGTCGCCAACGAGCTGCGCGATGCTCAGTTCATTGGTCTCTGTGCCGTTGAACCAGTTTCTGGCGGCCTGCTCACTCATTCCGAGGACAGACTGCAGGACGGATACCACATCGTCCTCAAAGAAGGCAAAGGAATCTCTGGTCTCAACCCACGGGGCACCATTGACCTCCTCAAAGGTCCTGCGGAACTCTTCCGTTTTGCCACGCTTCTCAATGAAACGCTCCAACCTGGCGATCTTCAGGTCGTCTCCGTAGAATCCGCAGTGCTTGTAGAACATCTTGGCGAAGACGCGCAGTACTGCTGTCTTGTCCTTGTTCAGAGGCCCCTCGATATCAATGTTGAACAGGATGGACTCCGTTGGGACTGAGACGCACTTGAATGCCGTTGCTTCCATCATGGCGTCTTCGAACTTGTCCCTGAAGTAGTCGAAAGCGTTCTTCCCGCAGACGGTCTCGTTGGTCAGAAGATAGGAGAGCATCTTGAGAAAGTGGGATTTACCGCTTCCAAAGAATCCGGAGATCCAAACGCCGATCTGGTCCGTAGGCCTGTCAATTGCTCGGGAGTAGTTCTCTAAGAACGTGGTGAAGTGCTTGCGCAGTTCCCTGGTGATGATATACTCACTGAGTTCCTGCTGCAGACTTGCCTCATCGTCCTGAGCCACCTTGATTACGCCATTGATGGGGCGGTCGATGTCCTTCTGAAACATGTTTTGCAGCTGCACAGTGATCCCTCCTTCTACAATAGATTGAATGCGCGGTAGTAGTTCCCATCCAGGAACTCATCGAACAGGCTGAGCGTCTGCCCGTTAAATGTGCCGGGATAGAACATCACAATGGGAATGTCTTCAAAGATGTGCTGCATGCTGTCCAACATCTTGTGGGACCGCATGAACGGGTGGATTTTCCCGATGCCGGTCATAAAGAGCACATCCCTGCCCCTTTCGTGGTTCGGGTAATCCATTCTTGCGATCAGAGCTTCCGGGGTGGCAATTTTCTGGAGCTGGGAAAGCAGGTACTCCTTCCCACGCTTCTCCTCAAGACTGGCACAGGAACGAAGCACGCGCTTATCCTCCAGAAGGGAGAGGAAGATTTCGTAGAGGTCGCACTCCACAATGTGGAACGGCGTGTTCGCTTCTGACTTCAGACGCCGCACGTAGTCTTGAACAATCAGCTCATCGGCGGGGTCATAGCAGAACACATGGATGCCGACTTCATTGCTGAGTCCCTTGTTGTTCAGGAAGGTCGGGTCAGAAATTCTCCCCCGGATTCTGTCCAGGTCCTGTAAGATTGTGCTCATTCACTCAGCCTCCTGCCGAAAACAGTTGAATGCAGGCAGTGCCTCGAGATCTCCGTTTGCCCGGATACCTGCCTCCAGTTCCTCGCACAGAAACACAGGATCGAGAGTCGTGGATTTGACGTTCTCCATAAAACCAGCTTCCACAAGGGATCTCATCAGGACCTGCTTTATCTTGGTCACTGTGCCTTCACTCCAGGCTGCCACATGATCGTTCTGTTCCTGCAGCCGAGTAAAAAATGTATTGAGGTCGCGCCGGGAGAGAGAAAAATCCTGCGTGCGGAATTTCTCGCCTACCAACTTTATCATAAAGTCCCAAACCAGTCTGTTGTATCGCATCATGGCGTAAAGGTTAATCTGCTTTGCAACATCTAAAGGTGCAGTGGCTATCTTCTCCACCAAGGCCCGGACACCCAAAGCATCCAATCTGCAATAGCAGACCTGCGTCATTTTACCAATCATTCGTTCTGTAGGATACTGAAAGAGATTGTCCTCACGAATTGCCTCCGTTGCTTCTTTTACCGTTTTCCCTTGCAGGTAAAATTTGGAGACTATCCGGATCTCATAGAAAAGAAATTGCTCACGAGTCAATGACCCGTTATAACTCTCAACCACAAAAACGCCCTCCAACATTCATTGGCACTTTACAATCATTCCTTTAGTACTCATCGACTGCGGATTAGTTGTCTCCCTACCTCAGTTACATAGTGAAGGTTCCTTCCCACAGGGTCGTCAAGTAGGCGATTGTAAGATAGATCTTCACTCCGTGGTTTTCAATTCGTCTCTGATCTGTCTGAACAGCCAATTAGGTCTGACATCAAACTCCCTTATATCATAGCTAGCACAAATTCTTCCATCATAGTAGATTTGGACCTTTCCTTCCTCAAAGACAATAAGGCGGTTTTGAAAGCGGAACCCCAGTTCGCTCCCTTTCTCATTGATTTGGGAACTGTTCAGAGTTCGTTTCAGTTCACTGTACAGGCGATACTCCTGTTCAGTTTGTAAGAAAAGCTCTGGAACTTCCGTACTGTGTTCTAAGAGAAAAAAATTTGTAAAACGCCTTGAGAAGCCTATTTCGCGAGGGGCAATTGGACGAGACAATTGCTTCCACTGCTGGATCTCAAACCGATGCCAGTTCTCATCTGCTTCTCTTTCTCTAAAAAACTACTCTTGTCTGAAGTATGCCAGCGAACTACCTCTCCATACCAGCGGATTCCTGCTTCACTTCCAAAATGTCCACTTCTGGGCTGATACAACGCTACCCAATGTATGGGTTTTTCTACCTTTCCCAAAATGCGTCCTGGAAGAGAATAGAATCGTTGCTCTAGGAAGACTTCTAAATCTTCCTTGCTACGTACACTTCCAATCAGCACATCTCGTACATTCCAGTCCACTTTGGCCAACTTCTCTTCGATACCAGCAGGCAGAGTGGCACGCTCAAAGGCGGACTCCGGTGAGTCAGCAATCAGTTGAGACAACATGTCAGATACCATGCCTAGTGCAGAGGGCAGGAATGGGAGTCCACCAATATTGACGTCCTCAACGCTCTTGTAAAACCGATGGTTCCGGTACTCTTCTTCATTGGAGTAGGGAAATAGCACATATGCCCCAAACATGCTTCTCTCATACGGTGTATCCCCATTGCGGCGTACGATGGCATCTCGGTATCGGTGCATGGTGTTGATATCGTCCACTTCAGGGCCCGGTGTGTGTGAGATGCTGTTGTAGTAGTCCGTACCTGGGAGGGCTGGATTGATCCGATACTTGGCGTCAAAGACGTACTGGTAGTTTGTATTCGCACCTTTCTTCTCCAGCGTGAGTACATTATCTGGCCTCTGGCTCACTGTCGGAACATCAATAGCCTTGGGGTTGTAAGACAAGGTGATCTGGTCTCCTGTCACAGGGTCCCGGTACCGGACGCGAGAGCCTTTCCCTTTTACCAACGCCACGTAGATCCCGTTCATCTGTACCCGGATGACATCCTGGGAGACCAGCTGATACTTGTCTCGCATCAAGCTGTTCAGCTTCAAGAAGCACCAGTACTCATACAGGACGGCAAGGTCTTTCATGGAGATCTGGAAGATATCTCCGGTAATGGACAATCCTCTGAGCAGCATGAGGTAATACCGGTAGAGTTCTCTGTACCCAGCTGCCATAGAGAACACAAGCGACATTCCCTGAGGGGCTTCCGCAGCCGGTGTTTCCCGAAGGAAACCCGTATTGCTCCTGCGCTCCAGCTGCGCAATCATCTCATCCAATTGCCGGACTACTTGGACATCCTCTTCCCTCTGAAGGTGGCTATACCCGAATTGGAAGTTACGCAGTCGCTTCAGCGTGGATTGCAGAATATACCGCACCATGCGGTTTTCTGGGGTGTTGAAGGTTACCTGCTTTCGAACCGCCAGGGCTTTGGCGACCCGGATCTGTCCGTTCTCTATCTGTACCTGGTCTGGGTGGTTCTCCAGGTATCGCAAGGTACGTCCGTCTGTCCGGCGGATCTTATGAGCAGGCAGAATCTCTCGAACAGTCTGGAGCACATGATGGGGCTGTGTCAATACAACATCTGCGGCCCGAAGATAATCATTGAAGATACCGCGCAGCACGGAAAAGAACTCCACAGGGCTGGTATGCCTGTGGTCACCCTGCTCAAAGTTCAGGTAAGTCTTCTTCAGGAAGTCAAAGCTGAGACTGTAGACCTCACGGGTGACATCCTCCACAATGGCCTTGTAGTCTTCCCGATAGCTGATCTTGCTGGGATAAACCTCAATACGCAATTTCAGATAGTTGCGTCCATCCTTCAAAACAACGAGATCTGAGTATCCAATTTCATTGCCAAAGTTCAAGATGCCAGACAGGATCTCATGCCTTCGCCCCGTTCGGGTGATCTTGTTGCGGACATTCAGGTTATCATGCCAGAAGGTGAGTTCGTGGCCATCCTCACCCTCCAGGACAAGCTCATACCTCTGCTGCTCAAAGAACAGGGGAGCCACAGCATACTCTCCGGCCCAAGTTCTGTTGAAAACCTTCACGCCAGGACATTCAATGCCTCGTACCGTAAGCTGAAAATCCTTCTCACAGTAGATAGTTAGGGAGGACTCCCCTTCTTGTACTTCCACCCCTTGAAATGAAGGATGTGATGCAGGCCCCTTGATCGTGAGGCTCAGACTGTCTGTTTGAAGGTATACAAGTTCAGAGCCAGTAGGAGGTGAATCCGTCATCTTCCAGTCTCCCCATCATGTATGCGATCTTCTTGGCACTTCTAGGATACCTGCAGTTTGGCTCTTCTGCAGCACGCAGCATCTTTGCAGACAGCCCCTCTGCCTCAATCTGGTAGCCGCTGTAGTCCCCGGCACAATACTGGAAGAGATCGCAGAGCATGTCCCGTACAACACCGCTGTTTCCGGAGATACGTGGCAGAATCTTCTGCATGATCTCAAGATCCATGGCAGTTACTTCCGACATAAGGCCATACTTCAAATTGTTTAGAAGATAGAAAACAACTTCATCTCGGACCCGATATCCCACATGAGCATTGGCCTTACGAAGGATATCGTTGATCTCCTGCAGTTGCGAACTGTACTTCTCTACATTTTCTTCTTTGTCCCAGCATTGATTCAGGTGAAGATAGTCTGTACAAAGGAATGAATTTGCCAGTCTCAACGGTTGCACGGATTCCGCAGTCTCCTCCTGAGAGGTTCTCAGATCCACATAGGAAAACTCAATGGTATTGGCCCGGTCTAACACCTTGCGGCTAAACGGGAATGTGGTCTCGTCCATATTAACAGTCCCCACAATGTACAGGTTCTCAGGGAATCCTAACTCCCCCCAAGTCTCCCGCGCCTTTTCATCGGAGCCATATAGTATCTCGGTGACCAATGGTTTCGATACGATTCTTTCATTCTCAAACTCTCTGGTCTCTAAAACAGACAAGATATCGCTGAGATAGTACTCCACTCGAGCCAGGTTCATCTCATCCAGGCAGAGAATGTAAGGCTTCTGCGGATTCTGAACTGCTTCGTGCAGTAACTTCAGGATGGCACCAGGTACAAAAGTTCCATTGAGTCCAACATGTCCAAACAGATCCGTTGAGTCAGACCAGTCTGGCCGCACAGGCACCATGAGGTATTCTGCACCAATCGCCTCAGCAAACAAGCGTGTCAGGCGAGTCTTACCAGTTCCTGAAATCCCGGCCAGAAGAACAAACGGTTTGCTCTTCAGACTGAGGTAGAAGTTTTCGATCATCTGGTCTTCATAAACGAATCCAGCAGCTGAAATATATCTTTTAATGCGGTCCACCGCATCCTTCACTGGGATCTCATCAAAATTCTGGCGTTCCGTTCCTGACAGTATTCCTTCTACTGTTTTGGTCCACAAATCCTTCAGGTCATCTACATACTCCTCTTGGAGAAGCTTCTCTACATTTGTGGTATTCCAGTTCTGTCCAGAGAACTGCTTTTCAAGCGTTTGAATGGAGAGAAACTGATCCGCTTCGTAGTCTAACACAATATCAAGAGAGGCATCTATGGTGTATTTTGCATTTTCTCCGCCAACATCAGCGGCTTGGCCTTCGCCAACTTCTCTTACACTCATTGCTATGCCCGAGGCGATAATGCCGCTCTCTTCGATGCCAGTGGTCTTAATGTAAATCCGATCACCTGTGTTGATCTCAGTTGCCTGGCATCCCCATGAAAAATCCACGGGCATACCAGATTGAGTCTGGTAAACAAAGCTCCTATAGTCCTTCCATTCGACCTTCTGCGGATTCCAGTTAAGCAGCCAGGATTTCGGACCGTCACTCACATCAGCCGGACTTCGGAGGCTGACATAGTACACATTCTCCGCACCGCTAAGGGGCTTTTGGAATACTATCATGAGTCCCGGGACATCTTTTTGCATATTGATGATGCTGCCAAGTTTCGAGTCAAAGGACAACTGGATTGCCCGGGGTTTCGTTTCGTTGCGCACAAATCTCTTTCTAATGATACCGTTGAACGTTTCACCCTGAAATAAAAGGTTGATCGGTGTTCTGATATTCTCCTTTCGCTCATCTGCATTGAAAAACCAATACATTTCACGCGGAATAACTGTTAGATGGTTGTTAAAGATTGACTTGTCACAGTGTTTCATGACAATTGATGTATTCCAACTTTCCCAGCTGAAGGCAGTTTGCACCTTGTGCTGTGCCACCGGTTCGATACCAATTTGTTCCACAGCCATTCCCCATTTCTTTCTCTGCTGACCCAGGAAACAGTTCCCTTGCTTCCCCAAAGCGCCTTGGGTTTCTGATATCGTCCAGTATACAACATGCATTTGACTTCTTCAACAGAAATTTGCCCGCCGAAGAGACTTTTTTCGTCTCGTTTCCATTGGCCGCAAAAGGCGATTTCGCATCTTTTCGGGGCAAAACACGCATATATGCCCTGGAATCCGCCCAAATTCAGTACTTCAATGGGGCAGGTGTCAGTTATAACCGACACCTGCCCCTTCTTCATTTGATTTTCGTAGCAAGGTCGTGTGAGCACAATTTCGATCTCATAGCCGCAGATTCCTGACTGGCGCAGTTGTTGCAAAATCAGCAACAACTCCCATCAGCCATTGGAAGACGTGAATGCTTTGGAGAATTCTACCACACTCCAACCAGTGGGTAAAGAACTTTTTCAGGCTGGAATGGCCATCTCGTTGGATCGGATCGACATCTCCCGCCCTAGGGCACCCCGTCTTCATATGCAAGCAGCACCTCACAGGGCACGCTTCCATTTCAGAACCCGCTGCCAGCCTCAGCAGGCCCTGTAATACCTCCGGATCGCATACTCCCCTGGCATAGAACTGCATGCCATACAAGTATTTGATGAAATAGGCCGCGCACACTCCATCCAGTTTGGGTGGAGATAGCGGCCCAAGTTATTGTCGATGGGAAAAGTTCCCACAATTCGGAAGGCGCGATATTCGGGCGCGATATTCGTATCGTTGCCCCCAAATAAAATATTGTTTTTTGGGTATTATTCTGTTAGAATAGCAAGGGAAGGAGGTGCCTCTAGGCAATGGATATCGTCTCCAGTTATGGGGTCAAGCTCTACACGGATAAACAGGCCCGACTTGTACTGCAAGATACTATCAATGTGTATCATTCTGCCCTTTCCTATATAGCTGTAGTAGTCAATGAAAACTGGGAAACTATAGGTCCCGTTTTCGCTGAGAACAAAAAGAAAGCGCAGCAAGCTGTAGAACTTCTGATCCACCAAACCAAACAAAATCCGAATCCCAAATACGACTTCGATAAGAAGTTCGTTAAGTACCCATCCTATTTCCGTCGGGCAACAATCGATGCTGCACTTGGTCTTGTAAGTTCCTATGTTTCCAATTATCAGAATTGGTTGGACGGAGGTCAGAAGGGAAATCCGCCTACTTTCCAGCCTAATACAAACCAGTTTCCGGCTCTGTTTAACGGAAATATGTCTTTGTGTAAGGAAATGCTGAAGGGCACCTCCCGCGCTGTTTCGATTAAGGTCTTCATGAACAACGATTGGGTATGGCTTCAGTTGGATTGTCGAAAGTCCGATGTTGCTTATATCCTTAATCACATGAGTCATGCGGAAGCATGCTCGCCCGTACTTAAGATGGAACGCTGTCCTCACAAGAAGAACGTTTTTGAGCTGCAGTTCGCATTTAAGGAGAAGGTAGATCTTTCTCTTGCGGATGTACCTCTTGAGAATCGGAAAGTCCTTTCAGTAGACCTTGGTATTAACACTGACGCCGTTTGTACGGTCATGGATATGTATGGAACTGTCTGTGCACGGGAGTTTATCAACTTCCCACAAGAAAAAGACCAAATGTATCGTGTGCTGGACAAGATGAAGCGGCATCAGCGCGAACATGGCTACACGGGAACCGGCAGCTACTGGGCAAACGCTATGAACATCAGCGATGACCTTGCTATCAAAATTTCCCGCGCTATTGTAGATGTAGCCGTGAAGTACGGTGTACACGTTATCGTATTTGAGCACCTGGATTTCAAGAAGCGCGTGCGCGGGAGAAACAAACAAAAACTGCATCTCTGGAGAAAACGAAAGATCCAGGATATGGTGGAACACAATGCACATCGAAATATGATCCGCATCTCACACATTTGTGCGTGGGGCACCAGCAGATTGGCTTTCGATGGCAGCGGACGTGTTGAGCGCTACATCTCCAACGATGGGCAAAAAGAGAACTATAGCCTTTGCCGGTTCAAAAACGGTAAGCAGTACAACTGCGATTTAAACGCATCGTACAACATCGGCGCTCGGTATTTCCTGCGCGAACTGTGCAATGTGTATCCTGAGCTCAAAACAGCTCTGCCTAGTGCAGTGAATCGGACCTACTCCGATCTTTGGAATCTGTTCAAACGCCATGCCGGCATTGAATGGAAGATCCGAATTCCTGCCTAAAACCCGATCTGGCGACAGAGAGGTGGCACAGTCAGGCAAAAGTTCCTGTGCTGTGTCATAGAACCACACGCTTTGTCTCTGCAGCTAGCTTTCTTGTGGTGGGTATGCCGTCAGGCATATCTTCCTGCGGGAAAGCCGTATCGGTAGAGATACATCAGCCCTCCGGCTGAGAGAAGCACCATCCAGTCACACGCCTTTTGTGTGCTGGGTGGTGAGGGTTCACTCACCTCCCCCTATCTGGTATACTCACCTCGAATACCTGAAGGAGGCTCACTACCCATGATCTACCGCGATTTTCAAAACATCAAGCTCTCTGCCCTTGGTCTCGGCGCCATGCGTCTGCCCGTAATCGATGGCAAGGACGAGAATGTAGACACCGCCACCGCCGAGGCCATGGTGGACCTGGCCATGGCAAAGGGCGTCAACTACTACGACACCGCCTGGGGATACCACGGCGGCAACTCCGAGCTGGTCCTGGGCAAGGCCCTCAGCAAGCACCCCAGGGATAGCTTCTACCTGGCGGATAAGTTCCCCGGCTATGACCTCTCCAACATGTCCAAGGTGAAGGAAATCTTCGAAGAGCAGCTGAAGAAGTGCCAGGTGGACCATTTCGATTTTTACCTGCTGCACAACGTCTGCGAGATGAACATCGATGCCTATCTGGATCCCAAATACGGCATCGTAGAGTACCTGCTGGAACAGAAGAAGAACGGCCGTATCACCCATCTGGGCTTCTCCTGTCATGGAGCCATGCCAGTACTCACCCGTTTTCTGGATGCCCACGGCAAGGACATGGAATTCTGCCAGCTCCAGTTGAACTACCTGGACTGGACCTTCCAGGACGCTAAGGCCAAGGTAGACCTGCTGAACCAGCACAACATCCCCGTCTGGGTGATGGAGCCTCTCCGCGGTGGCAAACTGGCGAAACTCCCGGAATCGGCAACTGCCAAGCTGAAGGAACTGCGTCCGGACGAGACCATCCCCGCCTGGGCATTCCGTTTCCTGCAGCCCATCCCCGGCGTTACCATGATCCTCTCCGGCATGTCCAACATGGAGCAGCTGGAGCAGAACCTCACCACCTTCGAGACAGACAAGCCCCTGAACGACACCGAGATGAAGGAGCTGCTATCTATCGCCGGCAATCTACTGAACGGCACCCTGCCCTGCACCGGCTGTCACTACTGCGTCAGCCATTGCCCGCAAGGTCTGGACATCCCCATGCTGCTGGACCTGTACAACGAGCACAGTTTCACCGGCGGTGGGTTCATCGCACCCATGGCCTTGATGGCTGTCCCTGAGGATAAGCACCCGTCCGCATGTCTGGGCTGTCGGAGCTGCGAGGCGGTCTGTCCCCAGCAGTTGAAGATCTCCGAGGCCATGGCGGATTTTGCCGCGAAGCTCCAAGGCTGATAAGGGATCCACCATGAATCTGCAGGACTTTCTTGCCTACATGGACAGCGGCAAGCGCGTGATCGCCGGATCTGAGGTCCACCGGTACATGGCCCAGCTGTCTCAGGAGACACTTCAGCTCACAGCAGAGCTGAATCACGCATATCACACCCCGGAAGAGATCCGAACCATCATGTCCAGGCTCACAGGGCGGCCTATCAGTGACACCTTCAACCTCTTTCCACCCTTCACCACAGACTGCGGCAAGAACCTGAAGATCGGCGAGAACGTCTTCATCAACGCCGGCTGCCGGTTTCAGGATCAGGGCGGTATCACCATCGGGGATGGAACTCTCATAGGCCACAATGTAGTCCTCGCCACCATCAACCACGACCTGGACCCAGCACACCGCAACGACAATCTCCCAGCCCCCATTGTGATCGGCAAAAACGTGTGGATCGGCGCCAACGCCACCGTTCTCCCCGGTGTCACAATCGGGGACAACGCCGTGATCGCAGCCGGTGCCGTAGTGACCAAGGATGTACCCGCTGATGTGGTAGTAGGGGGCGTACCGGCAAAGGTGATTCGGCACATCGAACACGATCGGCTGACCTCCTGAACATCTGAAGGGGGCTGACGCCCCAGATAGGTGACCAGCTTTCGTAGAGGGGCTGCTTGCAGTTCAACGTCTGCTGCGCCGTGAATCCGGGCTGCCGGTTGGCATCCCGCTGCAGGCTGGTCAGGTCATAGAGAGTGGGGTAGTTCCTGCTTTTCTGCCTGATTCATGAAGGTCTTCATGAGATTGAACTGCTTCTCTGTCGCCGTGGACACCGGTACTACCACTGCTACGGCAGTACAGGGAGGTCTTCGCTGCTCCATTTCTTGTACCTGGCATCGCAGCTATGGGGCTCTGCAAGTTCCACCAAGTGGCCGATGTAGCAGTTCCCCACATAGCTGCAGCCCTCCAGGTAGCCGTCACAACGCTTGGGTGCCCACAGCACTTTACCATTAGGCAAGCCCATCGAGGGCTTGCTAGTGATTATCAACCTTACATTCCGTTCAACAAAAAGCAGCCACCACGAAGGTGGCTGCTTTTTGTTGTACTATTTTACTTGAAATTGCACAATGCAAAGGGGTAAGCCCTCTGTGTTTCGGTTTGGATGTCCCTACTGATAAGCGCAAGGACATCACTCTGTCTGCGTCATGTACTTTGTGAGGATTGCGGCCATTTCGCTTCGCTTGGCGGTACCCTTGGGGTCGAAGAGATTGTCTTCCTTGCCGCGGATCACGTCATGCATGTTGCACCACGCCACAGATTCAAAGGCCCAATCAGAGATCTGATCCAGGTCGGTGAAGGGCAACCGGTACATCCAATTCCCAGTGAAGCCTCCATCGCCATACTTTTGCTCGTAGTGGTAGATCATGGCGGCCATCTGTTCCCGAGAGATGGGATCATTGGGGCCGAACGCTCCGTTGCCGTAGCCGCTCACGATTCCCTCGCTTGTGGCCCACCGGACGGCCTCGGCATACCAGGTGCCCTCGGTGACGTCCGAATACGTCATGTAGAAGTTCACTACCGGCTGGCCGCTCATATTCCACAGCACTGTCACCATCTGTGCCCGGCTTACCGTGACATCCGGGGCAAAGAGATTGTCGCCGATGCCTTTCATCAGGCCATGGCGAATCACATAGTCTGTGTGCTCGTGGTACCACGCATCCAGATCCAGATCTGTGAAAGCCAGAGAGCTGCACTGCACAAACTTAGCCTCCACCGTGACTTTTCCAGCGGGCTGCTGGAAGGTGTATGTCCCGTCTTTGTTGTCTGTGAGGTCCACCAGCTTCCCCTTGCTATCCGTGACGGTTAGGGAGACGAAGTGATATCCCTCATCGTTCTTTACCGTTAGGGTGACCTTGCTTCCCTCTTGCGCAGACTTGCGATCAGCTGTAACGGTACCGCCCTCGATGTCGGAGGAGATGGTGACATCGTAGTAGGCGGGAGCGGGTTC
>CANRFN010000144.1 GCA_947629915.1 uncultured Oscillospiraceae bacterium
GTTTACTTCGCAGGGACTGCACCCCCAAGATACCCGTTAAATCAGCAGCTGGCAACGGGTATCTATTATACGCTTACTTTTCTTCTGACCCTGCGAGATATTTGAGTCTATTGTGATATCGATGTCCTCGGAGAATCTCTGAATTACCTTGTGACACTTTGACAAGGATGTGCCCCCCTTGAACACAACAAAGGGCAACTTGTCTGAAAGCTCTCTGAGGATCATCGTCACATAGTAATCCTTTTCAACAATGGTTTGGGTGACGTGAAATTGCGTGCTGGCTTGACTTATGGCACTCGCAAACATCATTTTGTTTTCATGCAGATATCCCATTTGAACAGCCCCGCTTTATATATGTTTTGATACACTTGTGGTGGATAGTAAGGAAGATACGAATTTACAGAATTGAGATTGACCTTTGCTGCCTCACAGTATTGGATCAGGCGCTTTGTGAGCTCACTCCCCTCTACCTCGGCAAAGTTCTGCACTTCCAGCATCAAATCCAAAAACTGGAGGGTCGAAGCATTCTCATCGTTGATTGGCACACAGGGCTTACGAAGAATGATACGAATACCTGCAAGTTTCGTTTCACGGTATTTTGTGGTGGCTTTGTTGGTATACACATCGTAAACCATAGGAACTTGCGTTGTGAGTCTTGCCGCATTGGCAAGCATCAGCCCGCCAATATACCCGCAGCGTGATGACCCATCCATAAGGTATTTCTTTTTCACAACGTCATTGACGGACAACGTGGATCCAAAAGAGAAAAAAGAATCGCCTGGAAAGAAATAAATTCCTGTATCGAACCGCTTTAGACGGCCATCTGCTGTTAGCTTTAAAAGCTGTTGCCGGACAGAGACATCCTTCATGTTGGGAATACAGATGTCTGACAGAAAAATCGGCTCATTGTTTGCGTAGTTCTGACGCAGGTAATCATATACCACATCAACTTGGGCCATGTTCAACCACCTCTGGAAAATACATTCTAGAAACTGAGGATTTCTGATCTGTTATTATACGCCTTGCCGACCGAGAATGCAAGCCCTCCAGGCTGCTATTTTCACATTTTGGCCGGAGGCCGGACGACTGGATGACACTATAGAAGCTGCGATGCCATGTCTGTCTACCAGCTTCACGTAGTTACGCTTTAGAAAATAATGATCTCTGATTTGTTACTATACTCCTTTCAGAGTTGAATTGTAAGTCCTCTTAGCGGGTTTCAATTCTGATTTTGAGGATGATTTTTAGCACAGTGGAGTGATAGAGAAGCTGTATAAAATGCCATGTGCTCCGTCCGAGTTGTTCGAGATGTAATATTATTTTAGAAATACATCATTTCTGATTTGTGATAATGCACCTTGTGAATAAGCTTCAGCTTAGCATGCAGCTTGCAGATGCTCCTGACTCCTGGACTGCCTCTGCCTTTCTTTTTTGGTGTTACAAATGAGAATAACAATTTCGAATTTGTTAGAATCGATGGGCCTATTTAATGTGCAACCCCAACATTGGCGCAGCTCCTGCCGCTTCTGCGATGAGATCCTGGTCTTCGACCACGGCGCCATCACAGAGACCGGCACCCATGAGGGGCTGCTGGAGCGGGGCGGCAAGTACGCCGAACTCTGGCACGCCCAGGCCCAGTACTACACCGAGGGATAGAACAACACGCAGCCACCGGTTTTGCACCGGCGGCTGCGCCATCTCTGGAGTGGATCCGCACTTGCAGCGGCTCAGAGCCGCTTCTCGTAGAGCAGCAGGGTGAGGCCGGGCTCCGGGGTAATCTGGCGGCCGGTGGGGCGGAACCCTGTGGCCTCGTAGCAGCGGCGGTTCTTGTCCAGCTCCCGAGGAAAGTCCACGGTGAACTTCCTGGCGTCCGGAAACTCCCGCTCACAGAGTGCGATGGCCTGCCTCCCGATCCCGTGAGACTGCCGGTCTGGGCGGATATACAGCCGGCCCAGGTAGTACTCGCCGGGGGCAAGGCATGGAACATGCGGGGTGCTCCCCTCCGTGACGTAGAAGATGCCGCCCACGATCTCCCCATCCTCCAAAATGGTGTACTGCTGAAAGGGCGGCTGGAGCCTGCGGGTGATGTCCTCAATGCCCCGCAGGGTGGGGTTGCCGGCATCGTGATAGATCTCGTAGATGGGGAGAAAGGCCGCCCGCTGGATCTCCAGAAGGACGGCGGTGTCCTCCTCTCTGGTTCTGCGGATGGTGATCATGGCGCCCTCCTTTGGCGTCTCGCAGATTGGGCTCGGCCCGGGAGACAGACCCAATATACCACGGGAGGCGGTGCCCGGATACTGCCCGCTGGTTGAAATCGCGCCCCGGCTGCGGCTGCAGCCGGGGCGCGGGTCTTGCCTGCTCAGGAGGGGGAATGGGCGGGATGGTAGATGCGAAGCCGCTCGTGGAGCTGGCGGGTGATGTCTGCTGCGGTGGCCGGCATGCCTGCCGGACCTCGGCGCTCTGCCGGGGCGACGCCCTCACAGAGAGTGCAGAGGGGCGGCACGGCCGGCGGGTCCGGGACGGTCCGGGAGACCCGGATCACCAGATCCCAGGGAGTTTCTTTGCCGTGCTGATATCGGAAGGTGTCCCCCACCTGAACATAGTCTGCCAATGGGGAGAACTCGTCCGGGTCGCTGTCCTCATCTTCGCTGGACGCATTGCCTGCAGTCCCTGCCTGAGACAACCGGGCGGGGAGATACAGTGTGCACGGACAGTCTCCCTTCCAGCCGAACGCCAATTGCAGGTACTCGTTGAGGATAACAAGCGGCGTTCCGCCCGGGACGATCAGGGTGCGGCGGGCCGTGTGCCGCTGCAGGTCCAGGGTGATCTCCAGCTCCATGGCAGGGGCCGCATCCGGGCACCGCTGCTGCAGCAGGATCCGCACTGCATCATAGCAGTTCACGGTGCGGCCGTTGGGCAGATGGACAAAGCTGCTGTTTGCGGCGAATTCCGTGCTCCTCGGATCGAAGCCCTCTTCATACCAGGTGTATTCGTTCTCCAGGATCTTGGTGGTGATCGCGCCCATCTTGGACACGAAGCCCCGGTCCCCGGTGGAGCAGAGATCCAGGACGGTGTCTGCGGGCATGTACGCCTCGGTTACGGCTCGGGGAATGCTGTACAGGGGATTTCGCAGGGTGCGCCGGATGGCCTGAACCGCGATCTGGTTCAGGTTGGCCCACTGGCCTTTTCCGATGTCCCATTCGATGGCGCAGAACTTGAGCGCGGGGAGGATGGCCACCAGCGTGTCCCGGCCGTTCAGCTGGATCACGTTGGCATACCAGCCGTCCAGGGGATCGGTGGGGACCGGGGCCTTTTTACATTTGCAGCCCAGTTTCTGCTGCAGCTTTGTGGAGCAAAAGAGCCACATAGGGGGATCTCACTCCTCTTCTTCGGCTGCTGCCGTCTGTGCCACCGGGGCAGCCTCCGCGTCCTCCTCCGGCGGGGCCGGTGGGGCGTACGCCTCCTCCAGCAGCTGTGCCAGGACCTCCGAGGGGACGCCGTAGAAGTCTCGGAAGCTTGCCACCTCCTCGTTGTTCTGGCGCTGCAGGCTCATCCTGTCCGGGTACTGGCCTGCGCGGTGGGAGATGCGGTGCACCAGGACGTTCATCTTTTTCAGACCGATGGGATCCTCAATGAAGTCCAGCCCAAAGGCGGTGTCCTCCGGGATGTACCGGTCCAGGATGTCCTGGGAGACGGTGGGGGCCAGGGTGTCCCGGATGGCCTGTACCAGCTGCTGGCTCAGAAGGCTGTGCTGGCCTCGCTGAAAGTCCGGGAGGAGGATGCAGAACTGGATCGTGGGGAGGCCTGCCACGATGATGTCCTCTCCGTTGTGGGTGATATAGCTGGCATACCAGGCGTCCAGAGGATTTTCCGGCATCGGAGCGAGGTCGATCTTGTGGCCCAGCTTCGTCAGAAGTTTTGCGGTGCAGTAGAGCTTCATGCGGCGATAACACGTCCTTTCCTGTTGGAGATGGGGAATTCCTGCGTGGTATCCCAGATGCGCCGGGGGAGCTGCCGGCCGCTCTCCCCGTTGTGGGCGGCGTATGTGGCGCAGCGGTCCGCCATAGGGGCGGGAAAGACGGCTCAGTACCCGATAGGATAATTTGTGAGGAAGAACTTGGCGCGGCTGAACAGGAGCTCTTTGGAGATCCGCTCCAGGTTGTCCTCCTTGGCCCAGTTTTCCGCCACCTTGTCGCCCCAATCCCGGAAGGCCGTCTTGCTATTCCCCTGGACGTCCTGCAAGAAGCGCACATACTCAGCCGGACCGCCCACCATCTCCGGCGGCGCCGTTCCGATGCAGTCGGTGCAGATGGGCAGCCTGTCCTCTGTGGCCGGGATGTAGCGGTTCACGCTGATGTCGATCTCCCACGGGACCTCAACGCCGTCTGGATAGTAGACGCACAGAAGGTGGTCTCCCTCCCAGAGGCGGTCTGTGAGACGCTCTTCATCTGCAATGGAGATGTCTCCCCTCGAGGTCTGCCGGGTGAACTGGTGCCGGCTGCCGTTTTTCCAGAAAAAGGAGGCCTGCATGTAGCGGAACAGATACAGGAAGGAGTTGTCTGCGGCGATGATCAGGGTGCGACCGGCGCTTTGCGATCCGACCAGGCGCAGGCTTATCTCCAGCTCCATGGCCGGGGCAGAGGTTCCGTAGCGCCGCAGCAGCAAGGGGATTGTCTGTTGCCAGACCTCTACCGGATCCGCCTGCCACTTGGGGACGAATTCCCGCTTGTTGATGGCGGCCTGGATCGCCTCGGGGTCCTCGAACCCCTTGGTGTCCGCGTACCCCATGTGGTAGGCGCGTTCGGCGTCCACAACCTTGCCCGCCACGTATGCCAGCGCATCGAGGGAGTACTGGTCATCGGAGGAGCACGGCTCCAGGACGGTGTCCTCCGGCAGGTACCAATTGATCAGGGCCTTGGGAAGGCCGTAGAAGGGGTAGTAGAGGGAGGTGCGGATGGCCTGGACCAGCAGCTGGTTCAGATGGGACCACCCATCCGGCGGGACATCGTAGAGGATCGCGCAGAAATGGTGCTGCGGGAGCACTGCCACAACGGTGTCCTTCCCGTACAGGGTGACCTGCTCGGCAAACCAGCCGTCCAGGGGATCTTTCGGGACAGGGGCTTTCTCATAGCTGCAGCCGAGCCTCTCCTGCAGCTTTTTCGAGTAAAATA
Organism: uncultured Oscillospiraceae bacterium; assembly: GCA_947629915.1. Classification (GTDB taxonomy): domain Bacteria; phylum Bacillota; class Clostridia; order Oscillospirales; family Oscillospiraceae; genus Enterenecus. Next base: position 5,172 of record CANRFN010000144.1, read on the forward strand.
ACTTCATGATGTCTGTACCTGATTTCATTGAGCTTGTCTGGGGAAAAAGGGGGAAAGAGGTCTGTAGCCGGTCAGAAGAAGTTGTCCATGCAGGTGTAGAGGTAGTCGTCCAGCGCGAGAAGGCGTTCGTTGACCCGCTCAACGCTTACCTTGTTGTCATCCGGGTCCCGGTGTGCGGAATAGCTTGCCCGGGGGGCCTTGCCGCTGCACTGGGTGCAGACCGGCAGCGGCTCCTCTGCGGACCGGATGCAGCTGCGCACCGTGATCTGGACCGGCCACGGCTCGGCCGCGCCGTGGGTGTAGTAGAGGTACTGGAAGCGATCCCCCTTCCGGACATACTCCGCCAGGCGGACCTCATCGTCCCAGAGATAGAGGCCCTCCGGCTCGTACACATCCTCCTCGGCGGTGGTGCCCAGGATCGGAAGCGGAACCTCCCGCTCCCCCATGGGCGGCAGGACAAACCGGTACTGGCGGTACCGGGACCAGAGAAAGGCGGCCTCGGTGTAGTGGTGCAGGTACTCGAAGGTCGTATCGGCCGGCACCAACAGGGTGCGGCGGGCGGTCCATCCCGGCAGGTCTAGAGAGAGCTCCAGCCTCATGGCCGGGACAGCTGCCCCGTAGCGCACCTGCAGCTGTTCCTTCACCCGCTTCCAGGGCTCTTTCCAGTCATTGCGCCAGTTCCCATTCTCCGCGAAGTGCTGCTTGTTGACGAGAAACTGCAGTACATCGGGGTCTCGGAAGCTGTCTTCCCCGTAGCCCCGGGACATCAGGGTGCTGTATTGATCGTGCCCCAGAAGCTGCGTGGTAACGGTGCTCATCCTGGCGATGATGCCCCGGTCTGTGGTGGCGCAGAGCTCGAACACGGTGTCCTCCGGCAGGTAATTGTCGATCACAGAGCGGGGAATTCTGTAGTAGGGGTGGTAGAGGGCGTCCCGGATGGCGGAGACCAGCAGCTCGTTCAGCTTGGGCCAATCCTCCTTTTCTACGTTGAAGAGGACCGCACAGAAGCGGAACTTCGGGAGAATCGCCACCACGGTGTTCTTCTCGTTCAGCTGGATCAGATTGACGTACCAGCCGTCCAGGGGATCTGCCGGCACAGGGGTCTTATTGCAGGTGCAGCCCAGCTTTTTCTGCACATTTACCGCGCAAAAGAGCTTCATGGGTAGAAACCCCTTCTTTTTTGGAATCGATTGTGGGAGCGGTCAGGGGGACTGGCTCTGGAAGGCGGGCAGACGCCGCATCCTGCGGGTGATGTCCTCGGCGGTGTCCGGCGTGTTCCAGTCCTCGCCCGCCCACTCCAGCATCTCATCGTGTTCCGGGGCGTTTTTGCCCTGGGCCACCTGGTAGAAGTGCTGGAAGCCGCCCACGCCGCCCACGTCCTCCGGCGGCGGGTTGCCTTTGCAGAGGGTGCAGACCGGCAGCTGCTCCGGATAGGACGGGAGGCTGCGGCGGACGCGGATCTCGTGGTCCCAGTCGTCCCCGAAGTCGTAGGTGTAGACGAGCCGGTCTCCCTCGCCGAGGTAGTCCTTGAGAAGGGCATCCCGGTCCTGTACGTCCTTGGGATTGGGGAATTGGGAGGTGTCTGTGTGCTGGTCCAGAATGTGCTGCCGATCCTTGCGGCCCTTCTTGGGCTCCAGGACGAACTCGTGGAGGTGGTAGTCATCCCAGCGGTATGCCACCTGGAGGCAGCGGTGCAGGGTGTAGAAGGAGATGCCGGCGGGGACGATCAGGGTGCGGCGGGCCTTGTAGATCCCCAGGTCCAGGGAGACCTCCAGCTCCAGCGCGGCCCCGTCCAGCGTCTCCGCGGCGGGGGCCTTCTGCGCTAAGAGCAGCTTCCGCAGCGCCTGGGCGGGGGAATCGCTAGACGCGCCGCCCTTGGACCCGGAGGGCGGGTTGTTGATGAGGTCCATCACTTTTGACGGGTCCGGCTCCCGCCGGAGCAGCTTGCGCACCTGGTTGGCCATGGCGATCACCCGGGCGGCGGTGCTGCCGGTTGCGGCGCCGCAGCGGTCCAGCGTGGCGAAGTAGGGGAGGTACCGGTCCAGGATCTCCGCGGGGATGTCACAGGAGGAGAGGGCGCCCCGGATGGCGGAGAGAATCTTCTGACTGAGATCATACCACTGTCCGATGGACACGTCCGGGAGGATCACGCAGAACTGGAGCTCCGTGAGGGTCACCAGCACGGTGTGCTTGCCCTGGGCGCCGGGGAGCACATGGGCATACCAGCTGTCCAGGGGATCTGTTGGCGGCGGGGCGGGGCTGTATTTCACGCCCAGTTTCTCCTGCAGGGCGCTGGTGCAGTAGAGCTTCATGGGAAATCAAACACTCCTTTTCGAATGGGGGAATCGGGTGAGAAACGAAAGTGAACAGGGCTGGATCGGGCTTTCTTCCGCCCTACTGCATGCAGAAGTCTCTGGCGTGCAGATGCATGTTGATGGTCTCTTTGGACGGGTCGTAGAGCCAGCGCTGGTCCACCCAGTCCATCATATCCTGGTATTCCGGGTGGTTGGGGTCTGCGATGATGTCCATAAAGTCCAGATAGCCGGGTACGCCGCCCACATCCTCCGGCGGCGCCTTGCCCTCCAGAAGGGTGCAGGTCGGCATCGTCCCCTGGTAGTCCGGGATGAACCGGGTCACCTTGCACAGGATCTCCCAGCTGTCTCCGAAGTCGTAGAGGTACTGGAAGATGTCCCCCTCCTGGAGCAGATCCTGCAGCCGGGTCTCGTGGTCTTTGCAGCTCTTCTCCCCGGGATCGTCCTCGCCCCCGTCCTCGTTATCCGGCCCAAATCCCCACATGCTGGCAAACTGGCCGGCGAGGTCGTCCGGGTCTTCCACCTCCACCCGGGTCAGGAGCTCCCGGTGGTCATTGGGCGGCAGGGTGAACTCGTGGAGATGGCAGTCGTGCCAGCGGTATGCCACCTGCAGGCAGTTGTGGAGGGCCCGGAAGGTGCTGGCCGCCGGGACGATCAGGGTGCGGCGGGCCTCATAGCGCACGAGGTCCAGGGAGCACTCCAGCTCCATGGCTGGGATGGGCATGCTGTACCGCTGGAGCAGCGCCTGCCGCACCTCGCGGCTGGGCACGCCGTAGTCCACCTTGTCCCCGCCGGCGTAGCTGCGGTATCCGTTGATGGCATTCTGCAGTTGCTGGGCGTCAAACTGGCCGGACATCCACTGCCGCACCTGCTTTACCACGGAGGACAGCTTGGCCCGGTCCCCGGGGTCGGCGGAGCCGCACTTTTCGAAGGTGGCATCCGCGGGCAGGTAGTTGTCCAGGACAGACTGGGGGATGTCGCAGGCCGCGAGGGCCTCCCGGATCCGCTGGCGGATGATGTCCTCCAGGTTGTCCCACAGTTTGCCCTTCACCCCCGAGATGAGGATGATGAACCGGAACTGCAGCAGTACCACCACCACAACGTTTCGCCGCCCTACCGTGACGAGGTGGGCATACCAGCTGTCCAGGGGGTCTGTCGGGGCGGGGTGCTTCTCGCACTTCCAGCCCAGTTTTGCCTGCAGCGCGTTGGAGCAGAATAATAGCATGGGGGATCTCCTTTCTGAAATGGGAATGGTTAGAAGCGGAACCAGCGTTGGAGCCGCTCGGTGGTCTTTTTCTTGTCGTCCTCCTGGAACCAGATCCGGCCGGCATAGTCCCTCGCCCGCCTCCGCTTCTCGTCATCGGGGCTGCGGAGAAGCTCGCGGAACGCCAGGTATCCCTTTAGCCCGTTTACGCCCTCCAGCGGCCACCTGCCTTGGCAGACGGTGCAGACGGGCATCTGGTGCACGGTCTTATGGATGTACCGCTTTACCTCCACGGGGACGCTCCAGCCCCGGTAGCGGTACTGAAACAAGTCCCCCGCCCGGAGGTTGGCCGAGAGCCGGTCTCCCAAGTCCGGGGCGCGGGGCTTTCTAGGAACGCCCAGGAGAAACGAGTAGTTCTTGTTGTCCTCGTCCCAGCGGAACACCAGCTGCAGCATGCCGTGCAGCTCGGAGAAGGTGCTCTCGGCGGGGACGATCAGGGTGCGGCGGGCCACATACTCCTGCAGGTTCAGGGAGATATCCAGCTCCATGGCCGGGATGTCCTTGCCGTACCGCTGCTGCAGCTGTTGCTTCACCAGCTGCCAGGGCGTCAGGAGGTCTTCCCTGCCCGGAGACCTCAGGTACTGGTTGTTTACCGCGTCCTGGGCGGCGCCGGGATCCTCATACATCAGGCGCCCGGAGTTTACCCGCTCCAGCAGCTTTGTGGTAACCGCCCCCATCTTGGACACAAAAAAGCGGTCGCGGGTGGAGTAGCGCTCCGGGACGGTGCCTGCCGGGAGGTAGCGGTCTATGGCAAACTGGGGAATCCCGTAGCCGGAGAGGTGGAGGGTCTCCCGGATGGCCTGAACCAGCAGCCGGTCCAGATCCCCCCACTGGTCCTCCCGGATGTCCGGCACCACCACGCAGAACCGGCAGTGCGGGAGCACCGCCAGCACGGCGTCCTCGTCATGCAGGGTGATCAGGTTGGCGTACCAGCTGTCCATGGGGTCTTCCGGAGTGGGGGCGTTTTCGTACTTGCGGCCCAGCCTCCGCTGCAGCTTGGCGGAACAAAAGAGTTTCATGGGAGAAGTGTTGCCCTCCTTTCCGAACGGGGCTCCAACGCTCCGCCTACAGCCAGTCCATCGTATACGGGAGCCGGGTGTTGATGGCAGAGGCGCTGTCCTCCTGCAGCCAGGGCCGCCCCCGCACCAGCATCTCCGTGTGCTCCGGGTCCCGGGGGTTGCGGAGTGCCCGGCGGAACTCCTGGTATGCCCCCGGCCCGCTCAGCCAGTCTGGGGGCGTGTTGCCCTCGCACAGGGTGCAGAGAGGCGCCTCTCCCCGGTAGTCCGGGAGGCAGCGGAGCACATCGATGCGCACATTCCAGGTGTACCACTCCGGCTTGGGGGTGTGGAGGTACTGGATGCGGTCTCCCTCCTGGAGAAAGTCTCCGAGATGGGCCTCCTCCTCCCCGAGACAGGGCGCGTCCGGGGGAATCTCCTCTGCGGGAAACCCCTTGCCCAGAACGTACATCACGGCGTCCCGCTCCCGGACCGCCGGCAGCTTGAACCGGTGGGTTCCGCAGGGCTCCCAGCGGAAGGTGATGTGCAGGGCCTGCTGCAGGGAGGCAAAGGTATCTTCGGCGGAGAAAATCAGGATGCGGCGGGCCACCTCCTTTCCCAGCAGCAGGGAGATCTCCAGCTCGATGGCCGGGAAGGCCTTTCCGTATGCCTGGCGCAGCTGGAGCCGCAGCGCCTGCCAGGGCAGGATGCCCTGGGGGTACTCCATGGGGGCAAAGAAGGTGCTGTTCAGGGTGCGCTGCATTTGTTGAGGATCCAAGGCATTCCAGCCCGTGGCCCCAGGCTGGCTGAGCTCCTGCATCTTTTTCGTGACATCGCTCACCTTGCCCACAATGGCCCGCACCCCGGTGAAGCAGGGCTGGAAGGCGGTGTCCTCCGGGAGATACCGGTCTATGGCGGCGGCCGGGATCCCGTAGGCCAGCAGGCCCATCTCCTCCCGGATGGCCCGGACCAGCATGGCGTTCAGCTTGGGCCAGTCGTCTGCCGGGAAGCGGCGGAGCAGCACACAGAAGCGGAGTGTAGGGAGCATGGCCACCAGGGTTTCCACGCCCCGCAGAGAGACGAGATGGGCGCACCAGCAGTCCAGGGGATCGTCCGGCACCGGGACTTTCCCGCACTTCAGGCCCAGCTTTTGCTGCAGGGCTGCGGTACAAAAGAGATTCATGGGAGACACACACCTTTCCTATGGCGATGGCGGAAGCGGTTCAGGGATCCGATGGGGCGGGTTTTCCGGCAGAGGACTGGATGTGATACACCTTGTTGATGCTGCCTCTGGTCCAGGGGAGATTCCAGAGATATCCCCAGGACAGCGTCTGCTTGTATTCCGGGTGTTTGGGATCTGCCAGGATGTCCAGAAAGTGCAGATAGCCGGGCGCCCACATCCTCCGGCGGGGACTTGCCCTCCCAGAGGGTGCAGACCGGCATCTCCTCCCGGTAGTCCGGGATACACCGGCGCACCGCGCAGGAGACCTCCCAGCCGTCGCCGAAGTCGTAGCGGTACAGGAAGGTGTCCCCCTCCTGGAGAAGGTCCTGCAGACGGAACTGGTGCGCAAAGAGGCGCCGCTCATCGGGCTTTTCGTCCAGCGGGCTGGCAAAGGGATCTGGGACGTCTTCCACGATGTGGTACAGGCCGTCCCGATGGGCGGCTGGCGGCAGCGTGAAATCGTGGAGATGTCTGCGCTGCCAGCGGAATGCGGTCTGCAGGTAGCGGTGCAGGGACGCAAAGGTGGCGTCTGCCGGGACGATCAGGGTCCTGTGGGCCGTGTACCGCTCCAGGTCCAGGGCGCACTCCAGCTCCATGGCGGGGAGGGGCTCATTGTACCGCACATGCAGCGTCCGCTTCAGCACCCGGCATGGGACGCCGTAGTCCACCTTGACGCCGCCGGTGGCATGGGTGTTGTTGAGGTGGTCCTGCAGGCTCTGCAAGTCCGGAAAATCCCCCAGCCTCTCCTGGATCATCCGTGCCACAGAGGCCACCTTGGCCCGGGATGGGGCATCGGGGGCGCCGTACTTTTCAAAGGCGGTGTCCTCCGGCAGGTACTGGTCTATCACGGCCTGGGAGATGCCGTGGTGCCGGAGGGCGCCCTGCATGTGCTGGAGAATCTGCGGGTCCAGGCTGTCCCAATCCCTGCCCTTCACCCCCGGGATGAGGACACAGAACCGGAAGGGCAGCAGCACGGCCACCACCACATTTCTGCGCTGGATGGTGATGCAGTGAGCGGCCCAGCTGTCCAGGGGATCCGTTGGGACGGGGCCCTTTCTGCACTTGCAGCCCAGCTTCTCCTGCAGCGCCTGGGAACAGTACAGCTTCAACGGGAATGCACTCCTTCTCTATCAGATGGGGGGCAGACGGGACGGGCGGATCAGACGGAGGCATCGAAAACCAGCCACTGAATGGCGGAGTCCAGCCGCGCTGTGACGGACGCCGGGGTGTCCTCCTCCAGCGGGAACCCCTCGGAATTTTGCAGCCATTGCTGCCGCGGATCCCCTTTGATGCAGGTGATCTCGCGGTAGATCCACTCCGTGATGCCCCTCACCACCCACTCCTGCGGCGATTCCCCCTGGCAGGCCGTGCAGACGGGCACCTCCTCCGTACAGTCCGGGATGCACCGCTTGAACTGGACCTGTACCGTTCGCGGGGCGGCCTCTCTATTGTCATGGTACCGGTACTGAAAGACGGCCCCCTCACGGAGGAGATTGCCCAGGCGGGGCCCCCGATCCCGGAGCCAGATGCCGCCGGGGGGAAGGGTGAGCACCTCCGGCCTGTCCTTCCCGTGGGCCGGGTATGTGCCGATCTGCACCGGCGGCAGGATGAATTGGCGGACTCCGCTGTATGTCCAGAGAAACGGAGGCAGTGCTGTTGATAGTCCAAACTCGACGTTAAGCAGCATTTGATTGCGCAGTTAATCGACAATTCAACTTGGT
>CANRFN010000145.1 GCA_947629915.1 uncultured Oscillospiraceae bacterium
GGTATGGTCTACCTCCCCAGGAGTTTACACGATGTTTACTGCCATTTTCTATAGAACGGGAGATTAACGAAGTTTTACTGAAGTGTACTCCCGCAAAAGAGCGGCCATTTCAAATACATCCATTCCAGTCTGATGGTCTGCCTCGTATTCCTGGAGCATTCCGGCGATCTCTTCCGTGGAAAAACTCATGTCCATAGAAAAGTCAGCGGCGATGTTCCAGGGACTGTTCACCGTGTGCTCTTCCTCCGGCCGGATCTTCGCTTTCAGGTTTCTGATATCCGTTATACTGGCAAGAATGACGCTCTGGAAGGCACTTTCTTTGCGCTGCTGAGATAACAGATAGTTGTCCCGCAACATTGCAAGAAAATTCAAAAATATCTCGTTGTTCTTTGCTTTATCCGCCTCATCAACGAAAAGCACTATTGGGTGATCCGAGGCACCGCAAAGTGTGTCGATTTTATCGCGAAGAAACTCAAAATTCAAATCAGCTACTCCGCTTTCAACGGTGGAAAGATCCATCCATGCTGAGATCATATTCTTAGGGCAGCCTGCTAATATCATGCATTTGCGAATATTCCGAAGAAAGAACTTCACAAACGCAGGAGGAGAAGCAAAATCATTGCCGCGCTTTGAAATGTTGTCGAGAGAACGTAATGGGATCCCTGAAGCCGCTGCTCAAGCTGATACAGCGTGTTTGTCTTTCCGTACTGACGTGGCCGATTCATGGTAAAATATATTCTCTTGTTAATGAGGCCGATGACTTCGTCTAACTTTTTAGATATATCGACCATGTAGTGATCTTGGGGGGAGCAGATGCCAAATATATTGAATTCTTTCATAAATCGATCAGCTCCCATACAAAGATACATATAGAAAGGGTGCCGTGATCGGATTGGACGCTGTATATGACATTTGGCCTTCTGGCAAATCGTATCTCTCTAATGCAAAATCAACGAAAGCCGTGATCTTGAGCAGGCTCTGACTTTCAGGCTGCTGCGAGGAAACGCCGATGCCGATCCGTGGTTAAGAGCGCTCCATCAGAAACTATCCCATCGTTATTCTACTACAGCCAGTCAAGAAATGCAAGCAAAAGTTTCAGAAACCCTACGGGTTTGCGTTTTGACCGGAGCCTGGCTGATGGTGATAGATCTCCATGATCGCCGATACGGAGCGGAACCTGCAGGCAATCCCGTACTTGAAGATCTTGATACATCCCCAATTCAGAAGCTCCTGGGTGTAGTGTTTCTCTTTTATCTGATCCAGGGCACTGGCTGCCGCTTTTTCCAGATCATCTGTTCCCGGATCCTTCATCTCGATGGCAACGCCGACATTCTCGTCGGCCTCGAAGTCTGCCGTGCTGACGGTTTTTCGCCGTTCAGGAGCAATCCCTATCGGAGTGGTTGTTGCCGGCTATATCGGGACTAATGCAAAACCTCTAGGGACAGATATTGAATTGGTCTCGCCCAGACCCTGGGCCGGCATTTCTGCCCAAAGAGGATATCTCATCATTCTGCCCGTCCCAGCACACACCTTCCACACTGCTTCTGCTGGTACACATCCCTCATTTTCGCATCCCATTATATCCAAAGACAGGGCCAGATACAAGCGCTTTTCTCATATTGGATGAGTCCTTTGTGGCCTGCGGTATCCAAACGGGGGGTGATAAACCGCTCCGGTAATATCACCAAATACAATTTTCAGCATGGTGTCCTCCCTTCAAATACGCACCGAAACTCCGGCTCGGAGATGGCGTCATACTCATCGCGTCTTGACGCGAGCGGTAAAAAAACGCTCCCGCATCTTCCTTTTTGACCTGATTTCTCACTGGCTGACCGTGCCATCGCGGCGGCACCGATATCATGCTGGGCACCACCGGCAATGACGCCATCCTCACCGACACCACCAGCGGCACATCTCTGCAGGCCATGCGGCAGGCCACTAAGGACGTGTTCTACACCACTGTGAATAGCGCCGCCTTTGAGAACTACGTGCCCGGCCAAATCCCCACCTGGCAGTCTACATCCTACATCATTGAAGGTGTTGTGGCAGCTCTGGCGGTCCTGGGCGAGGTCCTGATCATCCGCGGCTATCTGAAGAAGAAAAAGGCCGCCACAAAGAGATAACACCGCGGAAACGCGAGTGGTTCTTCTACTTTTTCCAAAATGGCAGAAGCCGAGCCCAAACGGGCTCGGCTTCTGCTATTTCAAGTTGACTGGAGGAAGCATCGATGCGGGAGACTGATCAGGCAGCTAGGCTTGTTGAACGGTATCTGTCCTTGCTGATTCCGGTGCAAACTTGGTGCCAAGTTGGGACCAAGTAGGTCGCAAGTTGGTGCTGAGCTGGTCGCGTATCCTGGTTTGCAAGCAACCTTGATCGGCCAGAACCTCCGGCATCGGGAAAAAAGTCCCCAATTACGCCGTTCAGGAGGCACTCCCTATCGGAGTGGTTGTTGCCGGCTATATCGGGACTAATGCAAAACCTCTGGGGACACATATAGAATCTCGCCATCATTGGTCTCGCCCAGATCCTGGGCTGGTATTTCTGCCCAAAGAGGATATCTCATCATTCTGCCCGTTCCCAGCACACACCTTCCACACTGTCCAAAATCGCCTGTTTCATCCTGCCCCTCAGGTATGCTTCGTTCAGTCTGGCTTTGCTGTATCTGAGATATGAGTCCTTGGTGCACTCCACCAAAAGAGCGGTAAAGAAACGCTCCCAGCTGAAGTATTCCTGGCTTTCAATCGCATCCTCTGGATGATCCAGAATATCCCAGAGCATATTGCCGTCAATCTGCCCAGATTTGAGAATCAGCCACTCAAAAGACTCCGGGAGAAAGCACTTCACTCTGGGATTCTTTTTCATGATCTGGTACAGTATACTCATTTCGGGGCCAATCGCAGCGCCATCTGCTACAATCAAAGTCTGTTCTGTCCCCTTTGAAACAGGTGAAACCGTATACTTCAGATTTGATTTTCCTTCTGCGCTTCGGCAGCTGATGTTATGCTCCTCACATACCGCTCGGAAAAACTCATATCCTGAATTAGAATCTTCGGTCACAACAGCATCCGGATTCACTATTTCCGAAAGTGTTTCCGGACTGTAAATTTGATGCATTTCTTGGTACATTCTCCGCAGGTCATGATATTTTCCGGATGTATGGATCTCATAAATTTCCTCTGCGGAATAAGGCAGGTTCGGCAGGTCCTCCCGCGTGACGATTACAAAGTAGTTGTCCGATGCCTTTGCTGCTGCAGCAAACTCCTTGGATTTTATAAATTGGCCTTCCTCATCCAGGAAGATGATGTGCCTGTGCGTATTAGACAAGATGATATCCCAGTCATCTTCGCGCAGTGCTCGGCACGGCCGATCGCAGACCACACTTATGCCAGAACTAGCCCCCTTTTTGGACGCCTGTTCGATCATGTTGACGAGAGTCGTTTTCCCAGTGCCGCTGTCTCCCCGGATCAGAGTGATATTCCTGCGAATCGTGAGTTCGTAGTGGATTCTCTTGTTCTGCACAATAATGTGATATTGTCCCTTCATTTGCCCTGTCAGCGCTCCTTAATTGATATAGCCTCTACTAAATACTCTTCGTAACTATGGACTGTCTTTCCGGTGTTTACCATGAGCGCCTCAAAGTCTTCAACTCCATCGAAATCCATCACATGGTGGAGGTTAATTGTCAAGTCCTTCTTCCTGCCGATTGCCATAATCCACTTTGCGCAGTTGTCTCCGCAGGCAGATGCGTTAAAGATCCAGCCGCTGGTGTCAAACGCCATCAGGATCAGTGTTTTCACACCGCCCGAAATCTCCTTCACTGGAATCGGGCCAAGCACCGGGCTCTGGATCAGATTGGCGCTCACCACTTCAGACTTATCGATATCCCGGATCATCTCTACGGACAGCGGGTCTGTGATCCACTCATCCTCATATTGGTTATCGAAATAGGTCGGGGGGTGATAAACCGCTCCGGCAATATCACCAAATACAATTTTTAGCATGGTGTCCTCCTTTGAAATACGCACCGAAACTCCGGCTCGGAGATGGCGCCACACTCATCGCTTCTTGACGCTTCTCTGTCCTGCTTCTGCTGGTACACATCCCTCATTTTTGCATCCCATTATACCCAAAGGCAGGGCCAGATGCAAGTGCTTTTCTTATATTGGATGAGCCCTTTGTGGCCTGCGGTATCCAGATAGGTATCTTCCTTTTTTGACCTGATTTCACACTGGGTGACCGTGCCATCCGCGGCGGCACCGATATCATGCTGGGCACCACCGGCAATGACACCATCCTCACCGACACCACCAGCGGCACATCTCTGCAGGCCATGCGGCAGGCCACTAAGGACGTGTTCTACACCACCGTGAACAGCGCCGCCTTTGAGAACTACGTCCCCGGCGCCATTCCCACCTGGCAGTCCACCTCCTACATCATTGAGGGTGTTGTGGCAGCCCTGGCAGCCCTGGCGGTCCTGGGCGAGGTCCTGATCATCCGCGGCTATCTGAAGAAGAAAAAGGTCGCCACAAAGAGATAACACCGCGGAAACGCGAGTGGTTCTCCTACCTTTCCAAAATGGCAGAAGCCGAGCCCAAACGGGCTCGGCTTCTGCCATTTCAAGTTGACTGGAGGAAGCATCGATGCGGGAGACTGATCAGGCAGCCAGGTTTATTACGATATCCGACTTGCTGTTTGGGTTGTAAATAGATCGCAAGTTGGTACCAAGCAGGTCGCAAGTTGACTTCGAATTAGTCCCAAAAAGTATCAAAAAAGTTGCATGCAGGCTGCAAATTGGTCCCAAATTGTTCTCAAACTGGTCGCAAGTTAGTACCAAGTTGGTTCAAAGAAGTTCAAAGAAGTTCAAAGTTGGTCCAAAGTTAGTTGCAACTTGATTGTAAGAACACATCCGAAATCAGATGGATTACGTGGTGGTAAACCACCTTGAAGCACTGGTCTTGCCTTTGCAGAGTACTTTTCCCTCTTCCCTGAGGTCTCTCATCAGCACTTGAATCTGATTGCGCTTGAGATCCGGAAAACATGCTGAACTCTCTGAATGGAGTGCCAACCTCATTGTTCTGACGGATGTGCTTAAGCAACAACTCCTTGTTGCCGTTCTTAGAATAAGGGAAATTTTGTCAACTAAATATCATCGAGCGTGGCACTCTCCTCGTTGACCTTGGCCAGTTTTACCCGGTAGTTGGCCTCCAGGTTGCTCCAGAATGCAGACGGGGGCCCAGCACGGTTTCGAGCTTCATCGCAGTTTCCGGACTGAGATCAACATCGCCGTTGATGAGATTGCTGATATCCTTCTCAGACATTCCCATGCGTACGGCAAATTCTTTCTGGCTCATTCCGAAGTATTCAAGCTGCTCCTCGATTGTGGCTCCGGGCGGAATGGCAATATAGCTTCGACTGTGCATGATACATCCCCTCCCGCTTTTGATATATATTAATGATAATCTGCTGTTGCACAGAATGGGCACTTTCTACTATAAGTCAAATTGCTTGTTTGGAGGATGCCTGTATCCTTCAGAATGGAACCGCTGGTGTGTTGGTAGCGCCCAGCAGGTTCTTTTTATCCCTCAGAAGTTGGCGTCCAGGAGTCTTCCAGGATATAGGAGTATTTCGCCTTCGATGTTGTCCTGTCTACAGCGGAAACAATCTTCTCATCCGGAGACAGATAGTACAGGACGGAGTTGTGCTGTTGCAGATAATCAGACAGAAGAATATCCCAGTCTTCTTCTGTGGCACGGTCCGTCTCCATATCGGGCAGAACGTAAATCCTCCTCCAGCCGCTGATGTCCCCGGGGTCCGCGCTCCGGACCCGCTTATAGATTCTCAGCCAGCGTCCATGAGGACGGTATTGAACCTCGTATACCCTTTTGCATGCCGGACAATACCAGTAGTCTATAGGTTCGGGCCGGTCTTTGTACTCCTTCGCACAGTCGTTTTTTTCATCCCAACCGCTTAAAAAGCTGTGAAGAGCAATGGATGGATCTTCAAGGACTGCTCTGTCTACCTCTTCCTCATAGAAAATATCCAGACTGCAAGGGGAAGGGCAGTCCGTTTTTGACATGCGTTCGCCGCATCTGCATCCTAACTGAGACACTGTGTTTTACCCCCTTACTCAATAGTGCTCGCAAGTCTTGTCTGAAAACCACACTTCAATAGGACCTTCGATGAGCCCTATTCGCGCTGTTTCGGAAAACTATGCCTGACAGTCCTGCGGGGCCTCACCCTAGCGTGGAGGAGCCGGCTACAGAGCGCTGGGACTGGGATTGCGCGGCGAGCTTACGCTCCAGATCTGCAATGAGTGCTTTGGCATCAGCCAGCTCACTTTCAAGTGCGTTCAGTTTCTCCTGCTGTCTGCGCTCACGAATCCTGTACTCCTCCGCGGCCCTGTACTGCTCCATGATTTGTTCATCGCAGGCGAGACCAGCGATTGTACGTACCGCCTCGGAAAACACCGCGCTCTGCGACACCATCGCTTTCAGCTCCCTCCACGTAGTCGCCTTGAACCGCTTTGCCCATTTGTCAAGATGGTACATCTTGTCGGCCTTCGCCGAGCAAAATAGGGTTTAGGATCTCTACCTTTCCAGCTTCTTAGCTATCCTCTGTTGGCCAACAGAGGTGGTCTGCCCATGCTTGAGGCGAGATGCATCCATCTCCATTGCCTCCAGCTCGTCCATCGTTTTTACAATACCATTACCAGCATGAACTTGGGCGGATCTTGGGCAAGTCCGCTTTCCAATTTGCGGAGATAGGCGGCATTCCGTGCGGCTTTTCTGAGTGCCTCATCCCGCTTTTTAAACCGCTGCTGATCACACAGCTGCATAGATTTCCTTCCTCTCGCGTTTTAGGTTCTCTCGGAATTTGAGATCACACTCATAGCGAACTGGTTGTTCCAATGAGCGAACGGTTACCATATCGATTGATTTGCTCAGTGCCTCTTCTAAGTCGTTGTAAAGCCCACCGTAATCAAATCCAACCATCCCGGATCCAGTGCAGTCGACTAGCAGATCAACATCGCTATCTTCTCGTGCCTCACCGCGAGCATAGGATCCAAACACATAGACAGCCTTTAGCCTGTACTTTTCAGCAACCGGTGTAACGATTCTGCACAGGTCATTCAGCGTATAGATCATGCAGACCACCTCCTGTTCTTCCTGCTCTATTATACGCATTTTCTCACCAATAGCAATATGAAGAGCCCTGCTTCTTGAAAAACAATAAGATATTTAAAAGAAATCGCCTCACGTAAGGATTCTGCTTGCTTTAAAACTGAAGTTGACATGTATGGTGGCACGAACTATAATTTGACCAAGAACGTTAAATCGGCTGCATGGCCTAAGCAGAACCTGACATCGGAAAACTTAAGATAGCCGCAAAGAGGAGATTCTTCTGTGGCAAAATATACCTACCCCGCCGTCTTTACGAAAGAGGGAACGCAGTACTTCGTGCACTTTCCGGATTTTGAAAGCTGCTATACCCAGGGAGACAGCCTGCAGGATGCTTTTGAGATGGCAGCCGATGTCCTGTGCCTGACACTCTACAATCTGGAGGAGCAGGGAGACATCCCCGCTGCATCTGACGTCTCAGTCCTGCAGGCCGGCAAGGGCGAGTTTGTCTCTCTGGTTGCTTGCGATACTTCGGAGTACCGTGAATTCTACAACAACCGAGCAGTCTAAGGAGCCTCACCACTCCTGCGCGGCTGAACACCATGGGAGAGCGGCATTCCGCCGTTTTCCAGGCGGCTTGGAAAAGGCACTGTACTTTATCGAGAGATGAACCGGCATGGTTGAACAGTGGCAGGTTGGTGAACGAGGGCTATTGGTTTCAACTGGCAGCGACGCGGCTCTTGACAAGACCAGGGTTCTCCTGTATTACACGGCGTGGGTGTATCTTGGCCCTAAATGAGAAACAGATCAAGCGGGCTTCTCTTGGTCCTATGCAATCCAGTTTTTGGTGAGCGTTTCGCCGCTCTGAGTGCGACCGTATAGCATCGGGGGCAGGCCTTGCTGGCTCCCGATGTTTTTACTCTCATAGCCAGGACAAAGATGCCCCACTTCTCCTTGACGAGCCCCTCAAATGATACTATTCTATGGCTGTGGAGATGGGACTTCAGAAGGACTTGCCGTCCGGAAGCAATGTGCTCCACGCAGTGCGGGCAGAATTTCTGCGAAACGAGGCCTGCATCTTTATCATATGGGGGTGTACCGGTGGACAGCCGAAAAGACGAACAAGGGAAAAAGCGCAGAAGGAAGTGGCCAATTGTGCTGGTCTGCATCTTCCTGGTGCTGGGGATTGTTGTGGGGGCAGCCTATGCTGTGTTCCACCACTATTTCAGTATGCTGGGAAGCTTGGAGAGCATCCCCACCTTGCCTGGAGCCGAGATGCCGGCACCCACAGCCCCGGCAGTTCCAGGCCCGGCGGAGACGGATGCTCTGGGACAGGTACAGACGGAGCGTCCAGAACCGGCACAGGCGGAGAACCCGGAACAGGTGCAGACTGAAACTCCAGAGCCAACACAGACGGACAGTCCGGAACAGCAGCAGACAGAAGACCCAGAACAGGTACAGACACAAAGCCCGGAGCAGCCCCCGGATCCAACACAGGAACCGGAGCAGGAGCAACCTGCAGCAGAGCCCACCCTGAGAGACGAGGCCTGGGAACTGGATGAGGCAATCCGGAAGAACCTGGAGGCCAGATCTGCGGCCTCTGATCAGTACACATCAGAAGCATTCAACGTCCTTGTAATCGGTTTGGACTCCTCCTCGGACTCCATGGCAGGGAATTCAGATACGATACTCCTGATCAGCGTCAACAGGCAGACAAAGCAGATGCTCTTCACCTCTTTCCTGCGGGACATCTATGTCTCTATCCCCGGATGGGGAAACAACCGCCTGGACACCGCCTATGCCTTCGGCGGGGCAGAACTGTTGCAGCAGACGATGCAGGCCAACTTTGGGATCCCCGTAGACCGCTGCATGGTGCTGAACTTCTACATCGTGGTGGACCTGATCGATGCCCTGGGCGGCATAGACCTGGACCTCACGGCAGAGGAGATTGCCGTGATGCGGGACTACATTGCCCTCCAAAATCAGCTTCTGGGCAGACCGGAGGATGCGGATGCCATCTCCGAGAATTCCGCCGGCACCGTCCATGTGAACGGCAACCAGGCGCTGGCATACACCAGGATCAGTAGCGTGGGCACAAACTTTGCCAGAACCGGGAGACAGAGGGTCGTGATCAACAAGTGCCTGGATCAGGTGAAGAACATGGGGCTTGTCGAGGTGAGCGGGCTTGCCAGCGCATTCCTCCCCAGGATCTACACAGACCTCACCGAAGGAGACTGCGCCAATATGATCATGACGCTGCTGGATTTGAGGAGCTATCAGATCGGGTCATTCACCATCCCAATGGAGGGCACATACAGGCCCGTGAACCTCAGCGGCACAAGCGTGATCGGGATAGACTTTGAAAGCAACATCGCAGCCTGGCGCGATATGGTAGACGGCATGGCGGGGCGGTAGCGGGAGGCTGCAACAGACGAACGAGATCCCACACAGAGCAGGCAGAAGGACACCCCGCCGGGCCCCGGCGGGGTGTCTGTGTCCAAAGGGCAGAAAGAGCGAGCCTGTGCAGATGGGCTGAGACAGATTCGGCAGGGCAGGGGAGAGGGGGAAGACAGCAGGCTCGTAATGGCCATGATCGCTGACGAAGGACCCGGGTCGGACCAAGATCGGTCGCCTTTTGGGTACCATGGATTGCCGCTCAGAGACAGCACAAGATGAGATAGATCCCTTTTGTCACAAAGCCTGTGAAGCCGATACCCCTCACAGGTACACCGGGCTGGAAGAGGACCTTTTTCGGCGGTGAAAACCCGGGTCAACGCGAGATCCAGACACGGGAAGGAGTGGAACAGCTGCAGGCCCGGGAAAGAGAGCTGCCGGACGAGGCGGAAGACAGGATTTCCCGAGAAAGGATAGTGCGCCATTGCATCTGATCACCCATAATAGAAACTGGATATGTATCAAGTACTATACGATATGTACTAATCATTTGCGAAAATACAGATAGCTGTCAGCGAGTTAACCATAAGCTGTGCCAGAAAGGTGAGAAGTGCCACTTCCTTAGCTGGCCAAGACAGAAATTGCTCCACCCCTCCTTGACGAACCCCCCAAATGATACTATTCTATGGCCAAGGACAGGGGCCTTTCGAGGCCGCGATCAGACAGAGAAGAGCGGGGCACAGGCCCCCAACGAGAGGTGATTCCTTTATGAACGATCTATTCACGCCGTGGGAAGCGACACTGGAGCGGACTTCCAAAGGCTTTGTGAGGATAGATATCCGCAACGAAAACGTCCCCTGGACCATGGGCATCCGGTACATGGCGGGAGACTACGATGCCGCCTTTGCCGCCGCCACCTGGGATGAGAAGAAGGTGTACATCTATCCCTGTGATGCGCCCCACGGCTTTGTGGTACCCACCTTCCTGTTGGAGGACAAGAAGCTGAAGTGCTTTGTCTATCTGGGAGACGCCGGCACCGTCCAGATCGATGAGATCTGGAGACAGGTGGAGAACCTGCGGTATGTGCAGACCGTCTATGACGCTGTGATCGATGCCCTCCACCGGTACTTCCCCGGCATCCTGGAGGGCCAGGAGCCCATCGGCAAAGCGGAGGAGCGTGTCACGGGGAAGGATGCCAAGGCGAAGACCAGCAGTGGGCAAGGAGACCTGCCGTGGCAAATTCACGAGGCGCGGCGGAAACAGATGCTCGAGGACCAGCGCAAGTACGCGCCAATCATTGCGGAATATATGGCGAGCCCGGCCATCCGCACCACGTTCCCCAGCTACAAAGAAGCACTGGGCGAGTTCCTGGAGCGGGTCAACCCAGTGCCTGCGTTTTGGGACACGGCCGTCCAGATCTTCGCGGACATCTGGAGACAGTACGATCCCGAGGCCAAGCCGGTTAAACCGTGCAAGCAGAAATAGGGATGCCGCCGCGGGAAGCGGTGGATGCCGTGCGCAAGGGCCCATACAACAACGATATTGGCACATGCAAACACCCCTCCGGGTTGCCGGCGGGGTGTTTGCATGCTGAGAAACGTGAACATCAATTGGATTTCTGCGGTTTGAGGGTGAACATCGTGGTGCTGTTGTAGTCAGTGCCAGCTAGCGCATCAAAGCGCGAGGTGATCTTTGCTGTATTAGTAAGGATCCAGTCCACAGACATTCTGCGAATATAGAGGTTATCTAGTACATGGTAAAATGACCGCTTGTCTGGAACAGTTCCATCGCCAAGGTCAAGACTAAAGCAGCCCAATTGTTTAGGGTCCGCAACGCTACGGAATATCTCGTGGTTTTCATTGTCCAGCACCTCACAGAGACGTACTGGCAGTTCAGACCAGTTTTTCAAAGTGAATTCGTTGTCTCCAATGTACAGTAGTGCCGGTTTGGTAAAGGTAAACTGCGAGAAGTCATCGCCGAGGGTATAGAGAGAAACCGATGTAGCCCTCCGCTTTGGCTGATATTCGGCAGGAAGAGGCCACGCCTTGATTGCCGCATCTGCAAGCAGCCTTGATCGCTTTTCAATGTCCGAAGTCTGCCAGTTAGCGAATTCAGCAACCATTCTCGTGTAGTAGAAGTTTCCAGCGTTGTAGTCGGTTTTTTTCTCGGCGAAAGGTTTATTAGACATCTCACTGTTGTAGTGAGTGAGAGCGAGATTCCCCAGGGTGTGCAGTAGTTTGTCGCGGTTTTCCAGGGACTCCATGGTAAGGTAGTCAGTCCATTTTGAAATGTTCTGGGGCATGATGTGCTCAACGGTCAGGTCTGGGTTGTCGAAGGCAGGCAGTCCTTTGCTGAGAGGAGAACAAAGTTCAAGCATATACAGCATATATTTCGTGCCTTTGCCTCGGAGCGTTTCATAGAGGTCGGCGGTGATCAGCTTATCCCGGAACTCAAGGTCTGTGGGGAAAGAAAAGCTTCCCTTACCAGCGGTGATTGCTGCCCAGAACCGATTCATAAAGGGCACACTGCTATCTGCTGTGTCATGAAGTTTTGCGATCACGTTGCCAGCGAACTGCCTATTGAGCCCTTTTCCGTTGCAGATTCTGGAACGGAAGAGCAAAGAATGAATTGCGTCAATGGAGGCGTCTCTCGTGGTTTCATCAATGACACCCCGTTTCTGGAGATCGAACAAATAGAGCAGAAGACATCTTGTTCCCTTTGAGTCCAAAATGGTGAGCATGAAGTATAGCTTTTTCTGAATCAATGAGGCGTTGCTGAGGTTGATGTCGTCTGGAAAGAAAAAATTCTTATAGATTTGAGCGCAGGACTTCATCTCGGAGAACAATGTGTGGATCTTCTCGTTTTCTGTACCTTCCAATTCTTTGGTGTAGTAATTCTTGAAGAAGTCATAGAGGTGGGATTCCACAAGGTGCTGTGTTTTTCCGTTTTGATAGATGGAATCACTACGTCGCCTGCAGACCAGGTAATCTACAAAGAACCGCTCCATGTTCTCTACGCCTACAGCATCTTCTATGTAGGCCCAGTATTCATTGTACAAGCGAGTCTGAGTTTCGTGATCGAACGTATCTATTCAGTCAGCCCAGGGGATTTGTGGATCATCCACGAATCCCCTGGTTTTGTTGTAACTGCCACGCAGAA
>CANRFN010000146.1 GCA_947629915.1 uncultured Oscillospiraceae bacterium
TTTCCTCCTCCTTCAAATTGGTCCGATACATTGCTTTTCATTTTGCTTGGTTGGTCACGTTATCTTTCCGCTCCATGTCTGTGTTTGCCCCTCCTTCCCGGATGTATCCACATGGATGGTAAAGGGTTTTCCGCCTACAAACCGTATCCCCTGGTCCTTCGTCTGGACCTCGGAGACTGTTCCCTCGAGCCGGATCACAATTTGCTCGTCCTGCTTTGTCGGGTCTGATACGGCGATCTCAAAAGTGCCATCTTCCGGAGATTTTTGCATCAGAAGGCATGCCTGCGTTGAGCACTCCACACCGCAGAAAGGACCGGGCGCATCTCCCCAGAAGTTGATGCCCGTCAGGTGCTCCCGGAAATTGGTGACGGCGTGCGCGTTTTCGCTGTTCTCCTCAATCCGAATCTTTGAGTGGCTGGCCTCGTCCAGCCACTCCTGGAATGTGAGAGATGGAAGTATGATATAGGCATATTTCTCGCCGTACGGGTGAATTCCGTGGGAGAGCCAGACTGTGAGGAAATCGTTCTCGCTGACGTGGCTTGGATTGATCTCAATGCTGTTCCATGTGCCTTGACGGTGCTCAGAAAGGATGTGAAGCTCTGCGCCGCCTGGGAAGAGATATCCGCAGCCGCGGACGGTCTCAGAATTCCCCGTGTTTTCGGAGATTTGCGAGATAAACAGCCTGTCTGCTTGGATGATCTGCTCAGCACCGTCCGGTTCCGTAGGGATCTCCCGAAGTCCGTTATTCACGGTTTCGGCCAGGACATGGAAACGGGAGCCTGGCTCCAGAAGACGGTCATTCACAATGATTGTCTCCACGGGATTGGAGGTGGGGGAGGAGATGCCGCTGCCCAGACAGACGATCTCCCGTTCAAACATAAACCAGGACTTGCGTACCTCCAGTGTACGCTCCTTCCCACTGCCCTGCCCACGGTACCGCATCCCCGCGACACCGGCGCCCCCAAGTTGTGTCCCGCCGGCGAAGGCGTATACATTCCTGGCTTCTGGAAGATACCAGTTATAGTAGGGATCGTGGATCCGGCTCGGACTGCGCTCTACAGTGGTGCCCGGAAGGCGCTGCATATCCGCAGTGGCGTAGTAATTCCCGGAGAAGGCATCACCGTTCCCGGTGTAGAGATGTGTCACACCGTCAGAGATGTGCCAGAGTTTTGTGCTCTCCAGATTGAGTCTCTCATAGCACGCGATGTTTTTGCTGTACATGGATATAGCCAGGGAATATGCCTTTGTCCTATGGACAGGTTTGCACATTGCCCCGAAGTTCCAGTGCCCGGTGAGAGGCGGAGCCTCGGGGCCGTCCAGGTTCAAATCCCGCAGCCTGTCCGCCAGGGAGGGCATGGCAAAGTATTCTGCTGAGGGATGGGTATCCTGCAGAAGCCTATTCAGGACCCCCGGAGTGTTGATCTGCTCCCGCAATCTCATGTTTAGTGCTTCCTGTTCCCTTGCTGGAAGCGCAGGGCTGAGGTACAGAAGTGCTCGAAGAACAATGGATCCTGCGCCCCAGTCCTCGCACCAGTAGCGACTTAGCTCCCGGCCACGGCAGACATCCATCAAGTGCCCTTTATAGAGGAGTGGCAGATACGCCCGCTCTACCATTTCAGCCAGGAACTGAATGTTCTCTTCCGGAATTTGGAGACAGTCCTGTCCACGGAAGGCGTACAGCAGTCCACTCAGAATTGCCAGATAGTGCTTCCCGTAACCACCTGTGTAGCTGAACATGTAGTGCTGAATAAAGGAGCCGTCCTTGTAGAAACCGTCATCATAGACCTGTCCTATCATGGGCCTCTGCATGGGGTGGGAATATCTGAGCGTAGTGGGAATGTGCTCGTTTGCCCAGTCTATCCACTCCCACTCCCGGCGGAGAATGCCAGTGAGAAGCAGAATATGACATTTCCACATAAGATTGGCGCCGCTCTCCTCCTTGCCCCGGGAGGAAACCCGGTATGCGTCTTTGAAATGGAGGATGATGTCCGTATAGCGGTGTGCTATCTCCTCCGGGTTCTCCAGATCGTCCCAGAGTAATACCAGGATATCCAGAATTCGAAGCGGATTTCCGATCTCGAACAGCCACCAGTTCTCAGTGGTATCCGGTGCGCTGTCCAGGTTATATCCCTCTCTGATATAATCCTCCATTCTATTTATGATAAGGGACAGAATCTTCGGATCCCTGTAATACCGGCTTCCAACAGTCCGATACGCCAAAGCCCTCGCCTGCAGCCCGAAAAACGGGGAAGCAACGGTACACTCGCTGTCATCCATGTATCCGCTGTAATCCAGGTCAAAGGACGCCATGCGGTCAACGGACGCAAGAATCTTTCTCTCCAAGACGCCATTCGGGTTTGCCTGGCTGCCCAGAAGATAATCTTCCCAGCATTTTCTCCAGCGATCATATGGGTTATTTTCCACTTCCATCATGCACCTCCACTATTGGCCGGTGTTCCTGTCCCCAGGTCCCCAACCTGTCGTACATCGTTTAGAGCCACTTCCCAGCACACAGTCACTCCTCCTCGTAAGACCTAAGAATTTTTTGGAAGAACTGTCTGCAGTCTATCTTTTTTTCGGAGCATGTGTTAGAATATTACTGGCAGTTTTAGAAAAATACCGGAATCTGTCTAGGAGGTCATCATGGATATGCCTTTTCACCCAGTTTCCCCTGCTGCGCCTGGAGAGCAGACAGAAGATGCCATTTCCCTGAACCGTCTGCGGGAAGCGGTCCGCCTATTTACGTCATACCTGAGGATCCCCATTTTCCTCTCTTCTCGCGGCACCGTCCCGCTTCATGCGTTCCAGGATCAGGGACTTTTCATGGAACGTCTCCAGCCCTGCTATCAAACAGCTTGCCTCTCGGATATTCTCCGTAGCGGGGAGAAAGAGGCCATCTGCAGGTTGAATGATCCCCTGGGTACCCACGCCATCATAGTTATGGCTGATGACATCGTTATCCTTATGGGCCCCTTTGTCCCGGAAACCTGGCAGGAACAGAAAGCCAAGAAGACACTTGCCAGATACATCCGCTTTAGCAGTGAACACCTCCTGCGCTACAAACTCTGGTGGTGCGGACTCAGAGTCTGTGAGCCGGAAGCTGCACTCCGGGCAGCATACACCATGCTCGAATATGCTGGGTACACGCCGGATCATTTTACATCTGTTGACGTCTCCCCTTCAGCAGATTTCAGAGAGGCAGCAGAACAGCAGAATCCGGAACTGTCCTACCAAAGGAATTCGCTGCAGAATGTAGAGGAGCGATATGCCCAGGAATCTGCCATGATGCATGAAGTCTCTGAAGGACATAGAGACGCTGCTGTCCATGCCCTCCGCCAAATGCTGCATCATAGCCGCCCGCAGGCAGGTATGACCGTTGATCTCTGGACACAGGAGACCGCCATGGCCATTATGCGCAACCTAATCCGGATTGCGGCCAAGGAATCCGGCTTAGACGCAGTGATTGTAGACTCCATCTCTGTTGAGTACGCCCAAAAGATGCGGCAGATCACCGGGGAACCCCAGGAGGCCGCCCGCCTTTATGAGCAGATGATCTCGGAGCTTTGCGAAAAAATCCGTAAAGTACGAGAAAACGGCTATTCCATCCTGACACAGCGTGCCCTGCACCTCATTCACCTGTACTGCGGAGAACAGCTCACCATACAGAGTGTGGCTGAGAAGGTCTACGCCTCTGAGAGCACCCTCTCCCGCGCTCTGAAAGCGGACACCGGGAGTACCTTCACGGCGCTGCTCAGCAGGGAACGGCTCCAGAAGGCGGGGCACCTGCTGCGGGAGACCTCCGAATCCGTCCAGAACATCGCGGCGGCTTGCGGATATCCGGACCAAAACTACTTCGTGAAGGTGTTCCGAAAGCAGTACGGCGTGACGCCAACCGAATACCGCAAAGCTTCCCATCTGCTGCGCTCCACCTGACGGAAATCCCGGTCTGTCTCATTGTCCGTCTGATTCACCCTTCATCCTTTTACCTGACCTTCTCGCACAACAGGCCCAACCGCGCAACAAGCCCTCCGGGCCTGCCTAGCACAGTGGGTCCGGAGGGCTTGTTTCAGAGTGTCCTGCTTGGCTGTTGGGTGGATCTGAGGGTTCGGTGATACAGGCGTCTCCATTAGCGGCGCCGGCGCCTGGGACACCCTGGATGACTTTCAAATCAACGTATTAAACTGAAAATAATTTCATCTGCGCACAAAAAGGCGGCCCTGGGGAAGGGGCCGCCTTCTTGCATGTCCTTCCTGGGGAGGTAAGCCTGACGGAAAGAGCCGAGGGGGTATGAGCTCGGCGCGAGGCCGTCAGACAGGGACATCGTGGGGGGCGTCAAACCGTCCGGCCAGGGCCTCCTGGAGGTACTGGACGGTGCGGTCTGCCTTGGCTGCCACGTCATTCCAGAGAACCTGGTACGATGGCGGCAGCAGATTTCCGGTGGGATCCGATGCGATGACGCTTACAGCGCCGTCCAGGGGACCCATAGACAGGGCCAGTCCCGCCCCCAGGATCAGCAGCGGGGCATTGCCGCGCCGATCGGGGGTGCATTCCGCAGGGGAGAGGACCTGATCTGCCGGAAAGAGAGAGGAGACAAAGTCGTTGTATGGCTCGTTGCCATAGGGCTCCCGGATCAGGAGCGTGCCCGGCGCCGGAGTGCCCATGCACCTGGGGAGATCGGAGTAGATCCGGAAGAAGAGATCTGGATTCACCAGCATGTCCACCGCCAGAATGGGGGAGTAGCAGTTGTCTGAGAGGGCGGCGAACTCCGCCTGGCCCAGGTCCACGGTGATCACGCTCTCCACCCGCTGCATGGCGGTCTCATGGGCCCCGGCGGGGAGGAGAATGCTGTCTATTCCCTTGGCGGCAATGCCCCGGACCAGCAGGTCCAGGAAGTAGAAGAGCTCCTGGCTGCGGCTGGGGGTGTCGTCCCGGCGGCGGTACACGATGCCGATGAGGTTCTTGCGGCCCATGGCCAGGCTCTTGGCGGTGGGGTTGGGGGTATAGCCCAGAAGGTTTGCCATCTGCAGCACCTTTTTCCGGGTGGCCTCGGTGATCTTCTGGTCCTGGCGGTTGTTGAGAATGTACGAGACGGTGGCGATGGAGACCCCTGCCTCCCGGGCCACGTCCTTCATGGTAGCTTTCGTTGGCACTGCGCATACCTCCACGATATCTCCAGCTGTGCGTTCTCCAGGCGGGGGCCTGCGGGAAATCTGGTTTTTTTTGAAAAAAGTTTGGCTTCCCCTATTGACAGGGCTTTCTCCAAGTGCTATTCTCTGCTTAACCGCTTAAGTAAGCGGCTGAAACGCTTAAGCCAAAACTTTTTAGCCGTCTTGATCTGCCCGGCCAGACAGATCAAACCCCGAATCGGAGCGATGCGCGGGCTTCCGGAAGTCCCACACATTCTATCAGAAATCTTTCGAAAGTGCAAGACCCTCTGTGGCTCCGATTCCACGAAAAATCCCGAGAATCCATACCATTTCAGCGCAGGTACCACAAAAACAAGGAGGAAAAGCCACATGAAAAAGCAGTCTCTCGTAGCCGTTCTTCTGGTGATGGCCCTCTTCTGCACCCTCGCAGGGTGCGGCGGCGGAAATGCCACCCCCACAGAGGCGCCCGTCTCCACCCCAGCCGCCACCCCGGAACCCACGCCGGAGCCCACCCCCGCCCCCACCGAGGCCCCGGCGGTGACCTACACCGTTACCTTCATGAACGGCGAGACCGTTCTGGGCACTGCCACCGGCAATGAGGGGCAGGTCCTGGACGCCGCGTCCTATGCAGACTTTGAGAACCAGCCGGACTTCGAGTTTCTGGGCTGGTTTGAGACCCCGACCTTCCTGGAGAGCAGCCGGAAGGACCTTGCCACCCTGGCCCTCACCGGAGACATCACCCTCTATGGCAGCTTCAAGAACCTGAAGGTGGCGGAGGACACCCGGGCCTGGTACATCGTGGGCGCTAGCACCTCCGGCGGCGTCCTGGCCGGCAGCAACTGGGCCAACGCCGCTGTGGTCGCGGCAGACCGGGAGCAGTTCCGCCTGCAGCCCACCGGCAATGCCACCAACGAGGTCTCCATCACCCTGGACCTCTACGATGGCGACCAGTTCCAGATCATCCACGACTGGGCCTGGGACGACCAGAAGGGCTTCGGCGCCTTCACCGAGATCGATGAGACCCAGATGGCCAACGGCGGCGGCCTCGGCGGCACCAGCGACACGAGCAACATCAACGTCATCATGGACGGCAACTACACCATCACCCTCACCACCGATCCCGAGGCCCCCGCCCAGGACACCCTCACCATCGTCCGCAACGGCGATCCCGTGAACGAGGCCCAGATGTATCAGCCCGGCGAGAGCACCAGCATCATGGTGAAGGGCAGCTGGGTGGACGACTGGTCTGACCTCAAAGAGCTTACCCGGGTGGAGGGCGATGGCAACGTCTTCACCATCACCATGGACCTGGACGCCGGCACCCAGCTCTGCTTCATGGTCTTTGACAACGGCACAGACACCGGCCTGGTCCTGAAGGATGAGAACGTGACAGACGAGGCCTCCCGTGCTCTGCTGGAGGGCAGCGGCGGCAACGTGGTAGTGGCCGCGGCAGGCACCTATGTCTTCACGGTGGACGCCGATACCATGTCCGTCACCGTGAGCGCCGGCTGATGAATCGGCACGCACTGTACCACGCGCCGGACTCCCCCAGCTGCTGCCCTGTGTCTGAGCACACCCTGGAGCTCCGGCTCAGGGCGGCCAGGGGGGACCTGGTCTCTGTGGAGGTCCTGTACGGGTGCAAGTACGTGTTCCAGACGGAGCGGATGCACAAGCCCATGCGCCTCAGCTACCAGACGGAGCTCTACGACTGGTACACCGTCTCCCTGGAGCTGGAGGACACCCGCCTCGCCTACATCTTCCTCCTGGACGATGGACACGAGAAGCTGTATTTCTCCGAAGACGGCGCCACCCCCACCTATGACTTCGACAAGTCCTATTACAACTTCTTTCAGTACGCGTACATCAACGAGGCGGACGTCCGCCGCCCGGTGCCCTGGATGGAGAGCGCCGTCTTCTACCAGATCTTCGTAGACCGCTTTGCCCGGGGCAGTACCCCCAAGGACACCTCGTACATCAACCTGCCCTGGGGGGAGGTCCCCCGCTCCAAGAGCTTTGCCGGGGGAGACCTGGACGGGATCACGGAGCACCTGGACTACATCCAGAGCCTGGGCTGCAACGCCCTCTACATCACCCCGGTGTTTCTCTCCCCCTCCAACCACAAGTACGACACCGTGGACTACTACCAGGTGGACCCCATGTTCGGGGGAAGAGATGCCCTGCGGCGGCTCACGGAGTCTGTCCACGCCCGGGGGATGCACATCATCCTGGACGGGGTGTTCAACCACGTCTCGGAGCACTTTGCCCCCTTCCGGGACTTTATGGCCCGGGGGAACCAGTCCCCCTACGCGGACTGGTTCATCCTCCACGGCAGAAAGCCCCGGAAGAGGCCCCTGAACTATGAGGTCTTCGCCAGCTGCAGCTACATGCCCAAGCTGAACACCTCCAACCAGGCCGTCCAGTCCTACCTCATCAACATCGGTACCCACTACATCAAGGAGTTCGGCATCGATGGCTGGCGGCTGGACGTCTGCGATGAGGTGAGCCGGGACTTCTGGCGGCACTTCCGGGCGGCCATCAAGTGGGAGCGGCCGGACGCGGTGCTCATCGGGGAGAACTGGCACGATGCCGGCCCCTCTCTCCGGGGAGACCAGCTGGACGGCATCATGAACTACGCTCTCACCAAGGCCTGCCTGGACTACTTCGCCTGGGGGACCCTGGACGCCCAGTCCATGGCCTGGAAGCTCTCCGAGATCCTGATGCGCAACCCGGACCCGGTGAATGCCATGATGCTGAACCTGCTGGACACCCACGACACCCACCGCTTTCTCACCGAGGTCAAGGGGGAGAGAGAGGCCCTGGAGGCCGCCCTCACATTGCTCTGCCTGTTTCCCGGGGCGCCCTGCTTCTTCTATGGCACCGAGACCTACACCATGGGCGGCTATGACCCGGACTGCCGCCGATGCATGAATTGGGGCGATGTGCCCAACTGCCGGGACCTGCTGCACACCCTGGCGGGCCTGCCCCGGAAAGGGCCGCTGGACATCCGTGCCCAGGACGACACCCTGATCCTGCAGCGGGGAGACATCTCGCTGCTTGTAAACCGCACTGATCGAGACACCTGCCCGGACGGGAGAACCGTTCCAGCCCGGAGCCACATCCTGCTGAGAGGAGGAGATCCACTGTGTTGAAAACCAAGTCCCTGCGCCCCATCGCCGCACTGCTGTCTCTTCTGCTGATGCTCTCCCTGGCCGCCTGCGGAGGCGGCGGGGGCAGTGCCGGCACCACCCAGCCGCCGGCGGGCACCCAAAACCCGGCCCCGGCCGCCACCCCGGCGGGGGATAACGGCGGGGAGACCGGCGGGAACAACAACGGCACCGCCGGCGGCACCCCGGACGCCCCCATCACCCTGCACATCCTGGAGAACGACACCGCCAAGGCCGAGGGGTATCTGGACGCACTGCTCACCGCCTTCAACGAGGCCTTTGCAGACCAGGGGATCGTGGCGGTGGACGCCAACATGGATGAGTTCACAGATCTCGCCATGAACGGCCCCTACGGATACGGCCCGGACGTGCTCTATCAGGCCAACGACCAGCTGATGCAGTTCGCCGAGGACAAGCACATCCTCCCCCTGAACGCGGAGGAGCTGGACTGCTGGTCCACCACCCCGGAGGAGGCCTGGGATGCCTTCCGGCTCAACCTGGACGGCAACAGCTACCTCTGCGGCGTGCCGGTGAACATCCAGGAGCCCATGCTCTTCTACCGGGAGGACCAGATGCCGGCAGACTGGCAGACCAAGTGGGACAAGGACGGCAACGGCACCCCGGACTTCTTTGAGAACTGGTGCGACCTCTACGCCCTCTCCAAGGAGATCCACGAGGCGGACTCCTCCAAGTTCGGCTTCATGGCCTCCCTCAACAACCTCTACTTGGCCTCTCCCTTCATGCTCTCCTACGGCAACTACATCTTCGGAGAGAAGGACGGCACGCTGGACGCCGCGGACGTAGGATTCTCCAAGGGGAACGCCGTGAACGGCCTCATGGCGCTGCGGCAGTTTGCCGGGCTCATGAACGAGGGCTGCATCGATGACACCATCACCCTGAACCGCTATGAGAAGATCGCAGACGGCAGCTACTTCTGCTCCGTCTCCACCCCGGACACGTACTCCCTGTTCGTGGGCAACCTCACCAACCGCTACGTGCAGGACGGCATGAGCCAGGAAGAGGCTAGCGCCAAGGCCGTGGAAAACCTGAAGATGATCGAGATGCCCTCCAAAATGCCCGCCAACGGGGACCTCTCCCAGGACAGCGCCTCCGTGACGGACTGGGTGGACACCATCTGCATGGGCGGCATCAACGGATACGCCGTCTCCAGCTACACCAAGTACCGGGAGGCCAGCATCGCCTTCGTGAACTTCGCCACCTCTTTTGACATGGTCCGCACCCGGGCGGAGATGCTGGGGATCGCCCCCACCCGCAAGGACGTGGCGGAGGTCTCCGGAGACACCGCGGACACCCTGTTCCAGAGCCTGGCCGCCGGCCGCATCTACCTGATGCCCTCCATCAAGGCGGTGGACCAGATCTGGGTGCCCTCCCAGACCCTGATGGGAGACGTGGCGAAGGATCCCTTCCGGGTACAGCAGGGAGACCCTGCCCGCTACCCGGACCAGGCGTCCCTCCAGGCCGCCCTGGAGGACATGGACCAGCAGATCTACGATGCGATCCACACCCTGGCGGGCTGAGGAGGGGCGTACCGATGAACGGGAAACCGCTGATTCTGCGGGCGGTCCAGTGCCCCTCGCCCCGGGTGAAGGCCTCTATGGTGCTGATGGGCCTGGGACAGATCCTCTCCCGGGAGTACATCAAGGGCATGCTCTATCTCGCCGCCCTGGCAGCCTATGTGGGCTATCTCGGGGTGGTAGGCATCACGGATCTCGCCGGATTCATCACCTTAGGCACCGTGGAGGCGGACCCCTGGCTGGGCACCGCCGGCGATGACTCCATCATCATGATGCTCCGGGGCCTTCTGGCCATCGTGCTCACCGTGGGAATCGTGTTGCTGTACCGCTCCAACCTCCGGGACATCCTGGAGACGGAGCAGCTGGGCCTCTACGGGGGCAATGCGCTGCCCTTCCCGGAGGCGGTCCGGCACTTTATGGACCGGAAGTTCTACATCGTGGCCCTGGCGCTGCCGGTGCTCGGGGTGATGGTGTTCAACATCATTCCCATCCTCTTCATGATCCTCATCTCCTTCACCAACTACGGCGGCAACATCATCCCGCCGAAACTGGTGGACTGGACCGGGCTGGACAGCTTCCGCCGGGTGCTGTCCCTGTCCGGCATCCGGGAGACCTTCTTCCGGATCCTCGGCTGGAACCTGATCTGGGCGCTGGCCTCCACCGCCGTGAACTACTTCGGCGGTCTGGGCCTGGCCCTGCTGCTGAACAAGAAGTGCTTCAAGTTCAAGAAGTTCTGGCGGATGTTCCCCATCATCGCCTACGCGGTGCCGGGCTTCATCACCCTTCTGGCCTTCAAGTTCCTCTTCTCCTACGGCGGCCCCATCAACTACTATATCACCCAGGCGGGCAGCAGCGCGGTGGGCTTTCTGGACATCGATGCCGGTCTCAAGGCCAAACTCATCGGCCTGGGGGTAAACGCATGGATCTCCATCCCCACCTCCATGCTGCTGGCCACCGGCATCCTCTCCAACATGAACGAGTCCCTCTACGAGGCGGCTTCCATCGACGGGGCCAGTCCCTGGCAGCAGTTCAAGAAGATCACCCTGCCCTTCGTGGTGTTCTCCACCACCCCGGTGCTCATCACCAACTTCATCGGGAACTTCAACAACTTCGGCATCTTCTACTTCCTCCGGGGCGGCCTCTACATGGACGGGTACTTCCTGGCCAGCGACACGGACCTTCTCATCAACTGGCTCTATAACCTCTCCATCGACAACAACTACTACAGCATCGGTGCTGCGGTGAGCCTCATCATCTTCATCATCACCTCGGTGCTGTCCCTGTCTGTGTACGTCCGCTCCAACGCCTACCGGAAGGAGGACACGTATCGATGAACTGGAGAAAACGTATGGACTGGCTGTGGAGCCATGCGCTCCTCATCGTGATCTGCTTTATCTTCTTTTTCCCGGTGCTGTGGCTGATCCTGGCCTCCTTCTCCGCCACCGGCTCCATCTACGACCTCAGCGGCTTCTTTCCCAAGGCCTTCAGCCTGAACGGGTACAAAACCCTCTTCGGGGACACCGTGATGTACGACTACCCCAACTGGCTCAAGAACACCCTCTTCGTGGCCGTCTGTTCCAGCGTCCTGGGCACCACCCTGGTGATCCTCACCGCGTACACCATCTCCCGGTTCCAGTTCAAGGCCCGCAAGGTGCTGATGAAATCCACCCTGGTGCTGAGCATGTTCCCGGGCTTCATGACCATGACCGCCGTGTACCTGCTGATGGTGAACTTCAATTTGATCAACCAGCTGTGGGCATTGATCCTGATCTACGCCGCCGGAGCCCCCATGGGGTACCTCACCCAGAAGGGCTATTTCGACTCCATCAGCGCATCGGTCTTTGAGGCCGCCCGCCTGGACGGGGCCAGCAACTTCCGGATCTTCCGGTCTATCGCGCTGCCCCTGTCCAAACCCATCATCGTGTACACCGCCCTCACCCAGTTCGCCTGGCCCTGGAGCGACTTCATCCTCCCCAACCTCCTGCTCAAGAATAAGAACCTCTGGACCGTGGCGGTGGGGCTGATGCACCTGGATGAGACCCAATTCACCCGGTTTGCCGCGGGCTCCATCTTCATCGCGGTGCCCATCGTGATCCTGTATTTCGCCCTGTCTGGGTTCCTGGTGTCCGGCGTCACCGCCGGCGCGGCGAAAGAGTAGGGCAGAAGAGAACAACTGAGTATCCTGCTGCAGGAGCGGCGGGAGAGAGAAGAAGCACGGCGCTGCGGGACATCCCGCAGCGCCGTGATATATGTTAATTAAAATGCTTAAAATAAAAAAGAATTGTATATAACGTGATGCTGCGCTATACTGAGATTTGATGGAATCCTGATTCCTATTTTGGAACGGCGAAAGAGTGTTAGAATCCGTTTTAAAATATTTAACTATGCAGGATAGAAAGGCGCTCAAAATCGTGAGAGAGGCACTTAACCAGTGTATGTGAGTGTGCCACACAACGATTCGTACCCAAAGAGCGCTGGCGGCGCTTCATTTTGCGGTAGGGCACCGTATGGCAGAGGATGATGCCGTCCGCTGCGTCTCTGAGACATACGGCATCTCGCCGGAGGTGACGCAGACTTTCCTGGAATACGAGATAGAACACCTGGGCCCGAGCGAGTGGTAGGGCAGGGAAAAGTGGCGAGGTGAAATCTGATGGAAGAGAAAAAGGATCGGTGATATTCGACAAATTTGTTGATTGGAACCGACACTAGCCACCCGAGACCCCCCAGGGGGTACCCCCGATGCCC
>CANRFN010000147.1 GCA_947629915.1 uncultured Oscillospiraceae bacterium
GTTACCAAGGAATATGCCGAGCAAGAGGCCCCAGATGCCCTCATCATCGCCGTGGGCAGCGCTCCTCTGGTGCCGCCCATCCCTGGACTCAACGGGGACAACGTGGTTGTGGTGAACAACTACTACCTCCAGAAGGACCAGGTGGGGGACGATGTGGTGGTGCTGGGCGGAGGCCTCGCCGGCTGCGAGTGCGCCATTCACCTGGGACAGGAGGGCAAGAAGGTGCGCCTCGTGGAGATGCGGGACGCCCTTGCCCCGGACGCCAATGTGCGCCACCGCCCGCTGCTGCTGGCGGAGATCGCAAAGTACGCCGAGGTGTACACCAGCCACAAGGCCCTGCGGGTAACCGAGGACGGCGTGATCTGCGAGAACGGCGAGGGCAAAGAGGTCCTGATCCCCGGCAAGTCCGTGATCTGCGCCTTGGGCCAGCGCTCCCGCACCGATGTGGTGTCTGAGCTGCTGGACTGTGCCCCCTTTGTCCGGGTGATCGGGGACGCCGCCAAGGTGTCCACCATCACCAACGCGGTGTACTGGGGCTACCACGCGGCGCTGGATATCTGAAGAGATGTGTAACGAACCCCGCGCCGGCCGGCGCGGGGTTCGTCTTCTTATCGTCAGGCATTGTTCTTCTCTGCATTCTGGGCGCGGAGCAGCTTCTCCAGCAGGTCCGAGAAGTCCACGTCCCGGACCGCTCCATACCGCCCATGGAGATAGGGCATGGCGTAGGCTCCCCATCCGCCGGGATCATGCGCCTGATCCTCAACGAAATCAGAGAGCGCATAGAGCGTGCTGGCATGGGTCTCCTCATCCCGGTCCACAAAATGGATCTCATCCTGGCGGAACACATCTTCGCGGAGGTACAGTGGGTTGTGGGTGTTGAAAATGAGCTGCGCCCCATGGATGTTGATGTCATCGTTGTGGAAGACGCGGATGAGATTCACCACCGCCAAGGGATGGAGGGAGGCATCGAAATCGTCCAAGGCCAGCACAGACCCGGTCTGCAGGGCACGCAATACAGCGGAAAACACCTGGAGAAACCGCATGGTGCCGGCGGATTCAAACTGCTCTGCAGGGACGTCGTCTCCCGTTCCAACGGAAGAGCAGGGGATGATCTCTCCGTTCCCCACCCGTCTCCAGAGCTTCACCTCGTTGTGGATGCCCCCGAATGCCTGCAATGCCTTCCGCTGCACCCTCAGCAGGGTGTGCCAGTCCTCTCTGGCGGGCATAAACCGCCGCAGTTCCCGGGTCTCCCCCACCCTGTGGTACACCATCCAGCGCTCCGCAAACCACGCCCGGATCATCTCCGCCAGTTTGGCACTGCAGAGGCACTGGAAGCCGTGGGGAAGAAAGAGCTCCGTGGGGAGGATGCTGTTCTCCGCGTACTTCTGCACCCCGCTAGACCGCAGATTTGGGTCATTCAGAAGGGAGCGGATAGAGCGGATGCCATCCAGGGAGAGGGTCTCTCCCCGGGAGAAGATCTGCTCTCCGTCCACGGAAAGGGTCTCAGAGAGGATCCGCCGCGGGTAGTCCCTCTGCTGGAAGGCCCCCAGGTCCATGGTGAAGGCGTACTCGATGCACATCCCCTGGTGGGTGAAGGCAACGCCCATGTGCACCGGCTGCGGCGCTCCCCAGGCAAAGAGGATGAGAGACAGCCTGGTAGCGGCGGGGTTGTACGGGTCCGGCTCCCCCTCGTCCCGGATGTGCCCCCGGAGCACAATGGTCCGCATGGTGTCCATGGTCTCGATGAGGCTGGACTTGCCGGAGGCGTTTGGGCCATACAACACCGCCGCGGGAAGCGCCCTGCAGATACCGTTCCGGGTGGTCTCGGTCCGGATGCCGTACGAGAGAATGGGCGAACTCCAGGCGGGCCGCATGGAGAGTGTAGTACAGTCCCAAAATGATCGGTAATTTTGTACTACGAATTTCAGCATCATAGTATCACCGCAATCCGTCATTTTGGATTGCAGTTTCATTGTACTCCAGAGGAGGAATGCAGTCAAGAAGAAGTTGTGGATTAAATATTTTAATTCACAGTTTTTGCAATTTTCCCTGGCCAGCAGATTGTCCTTCCCTATGCCGCACACATAAGGGCCCTTTTCCGATCTGTACCTCGCCCGCCAGTTCTCTGCCACGCATTCGTCTGAAGGGCCTCACACATCGATGACCACATTCACCGCTCAGTGGCGCCTTCCTGCTGGGATTGAGCTCATTGGAGAGGCAGATCAGCCGCCCGGTATGTTTCAACACATCCGGCGTGGTCCGTCTGGAGCGATATGCAGCCAGTCCAGTGCCCCTTGCTGGGAAAGCCACGCCCAGAAGCTGTACTGTAGTTGCGGAGCATGCTGCAAGTTCAATCTTTCTGATCGCAGTTTTGAAGTTGCGTTTGATTTTTGCAGCACCGTTTGGTAAAATGACACTTACAAAGCGTCTTACGGAAGGGCACTACCTGAGAGACCATGAAGAGGAGGTGGAAAGGCTTATGATGGCAGAATTGGTGACACGGTATACGCCAGTAGCATTGGATGAGAGATCACTCAAGCTGAAATCCGCTGCTCTTGTTCTGCTGTTCGCCGGTCATTCAGACCAGGAAATCAAGGATCTCATCATCAAAGTATTCGATCTCGAAAGCGAAGAATATGCGCAGAATGTACTGGACTACGTCAAGGAGAATCCAGACCCGAAGGACTGGTACTGATCCCAAACTGCACATAAAGCACATCAGCAGTTCCTCCGGCATGCTCAGACAATCCATTTATGGTACCGAAGTCTTTCTCTGGAATCCGCATTCCGTTCTGCCTCGCACCATCCAGAGAAGATGCCACCAGAACTGCAAACAATCCACATCCATCCAGCGCCCCGGCCTGCCGCCAGGGCGCTGTTTTTGCGTCCGCACCTCTTCCGGTACAGGTATCCCACACCAACCGCATCGGCGCCTTCTGGATCTCCTCCGCCACAGGCGGCGGATTGTCCAGGATCGTTCCAAAACCGCTGGAATCTGAAGTGTTTCCCGTCTGGTTTGCTCCCGCCGGCCTGAAGGCCGGCGGGAGGTCCTTCTATCGGCTGTCCTTTTTCCAGCCAGGGATCAGCCCTGCAGTTCTCCCCGGGCCAGCAGGTTGTCCTTCCCCATGCCGCATACGTAGGGGTTGCAATCAAAGGTGTAGCAGAAGTCCAGAAACTCCGCCCGCTGCTGGGGATCCCCCATGATCTGCACCAGGATCTCGCGGGGAATCGTCCTGGCGCAGGCCCCCGGCCCCGCCAGCTTTACATCCCGCACCCCGTACTTTCGGTGTAGCCCCTCCAGCTCATCCGGGAGGAATATGTATACGATGCACCAGGGCGCACCGCCCGCCTCGTACTCCGCGATCTCCTCTGCCCCGCCCATAAGGCCGTTCCGCAGTAGCTTCTCCGGGCCGGCCTTGGAAAAGCGGAAATTCCGGATCTGGTTCTCCCGCTCCGAGACCAGCCACTGCACAAAGGGGTCCTCGGACGCCTCATCCAGGATGAACTGGTTCTTCTGCACTGGATTGGCCAGATAGGGCAGGTACCCCAGCCGGCTGGAGACACTGATGAGGATCCGCTTCCTGGCGATCCGGACCAGTTCCCCGATCACCCGCTCCTGGTTGGGGTAGGTGTATGAGATGGGGGCAT
Source organism: uncultured Oscillospiraceae bacterium (assembly GCA_947629915.1). Taxonomy (GTDB): domain Bacteria; phylum Bacillota; class Clostridia; order Oscillospirales; family Oscillospiraceae; genus Enterenecus. Next base: position 3,649 of record CANRFN010000147.1, read on the forward strand.
CCAAGGAGAGGACGAGGTCGAAGGCGCGGTCTGGGTAGGCGCTGAGATCTTCCAGGGCGCCCCGCACAAAGGCGATCCGCCCCAACACCCGGCCCGCGCCGCCAGTTCCCTGGCCTTGTCTATCATGGGCTGGGAGATGTCAAAATGGGTCACCTGGAGGCCGCGCTGGGCCAGGAGGATGGAGAACCGCCCGCAGCCGGTACCGCCGTCAAAGACGGTGTGGAAGCCCTCCAGGCTGGCCAGCAGTTCCCGCTGGATGTGGTCCTTCTGGACGATGTCATCGATGTAGATCTCCTCCCGGCGGCTCTCCAGTTCCCCCCTTGTCCGGCAGGTTCCACATGCGCTCTGCGGTAGTCCTGCATGGTGTCTTCCATATGCCCGATCCTCTCTCCGGCAGTCGTAGACCACAGCTGTCTCAAGGATACCAGAAATCCGGTGAGAGGGATATGTCTTGTGGTTGAATGGGGTGCCAGATCAGCCCTCGCCCTTTTCTCTGTGGCATTCTTCCTACCCATACCGGAAAATCTGGGAATATTGTGAAAATAGCACTGGACAAGGACGGCTCATTGCTTTATAATTGCCTTTGTCCGGAAATCAATTTTAGTAACCTGTCGCACTGTGCGTGCGGCAGAGAATGTGGCCAAGCGGAGTTCTGAAATACCGAGTAAGGGAGGTATTCACCGAAGAAATCCCAAAACATGGGCAAAGCAGCGCAGTACAGGCCCCTTTTGGCATCGCAGAATTCACTTTTATCCTGTTGTTTTTTGGACTTCTTATCAGCAATTGAGAAGCCGCTGTACGCCAGTGAGAGACACCGCCTTGCAAGCCGTCTCTCGCCCACCTTGTTCTTCCCGTCCCGCTGTCTCGAGGTGCCTCACAGGGAACCCCCTTTCTCTGCGCAGCCGCCGCAAGACGCCCACCGGCATCCGGTCTGCAGCCGCGGGACAAGCGCGAAGTGCGCCTGTAGGGGCAGCGCCCATCGGGGTGCTGCCAAGCAAAGGGGGAATTCATGTGGCAATCATGTCAAAGGAACAGCAGCAGCTGGCGGAGGCCAACCTGAATCTGGTGGATCGGGTGATCCGCAGGGAGATCAAGGTCTCTAACCTCCCGCTGCAGACCTATGAGGACTTCTACCAGGAGGGCTGTGAGGCGCTCTGCAGGGCCGCCATCCGGTACCAGCCGGAGCGGGGCCGCTTTGCGTCTCTGGCCTACATCGCGGTAAAGCACGCCCTCATGGACTACAGCGAGCACCAGTCCCGCTGGCTCACATGCGAGCAGCCCCTCCCCCAGGAGGGGGATCCCGCATACCAGCCGCTTCTCCAGCGCCCAGACCCCGGTCTGGGGCCGGAGGAGCGTGCCGAGGTGGCGGAGATCGCAGACGTTCTGGAGCAGTGCCGGGACCGGTACAAGGGCGCTCCCCAGAGGGGTCTGGAGGTGATCTGCCGGCGGTACCAGGGCGAGGAGATCCGGGAGGTGACAGACAGCTACGGCGTCTCCCCCCAGCGGGTCCGCGGCTGGGTCCGCCGGGGCCGGGAGGTCCTCCTGCAGGACACCGCCGCCATGGCCCAGTTGGGAATGGCCGCCTGAAGCCATGCCGCTCATGAGACACACAGGTCCACAAGAGAGACGGCGTGTTCCAGCGCCCTGCGCGTTGGAACACGTCGTCTCTTCTTGCATTTTCAATCGCCCGCCAGTGATTATCGTACAATCATACCAATCTGGTAACAGGGAGTTCACATTTCAGTGTTAGAAAGCCTGCAAAATCCAGCGAAGAGCGGAGGAGAATGCGGCATGAACGAGCCAGCAGACCTGCAAGCGTACGTCACAAGGGGCGTGGAGAAAGTGGTGGCGGCCTCATTGAAAGCCACTTTGCGTGATCCCCGGGAGAGCGCCTTCATGGTTCGGTTTGCCGCCGCCAGTAAGCTGGCGTCCAAGCGCCGGGCAGAGGCGGAGAAAACGGGAGAACACGTCCCTCCCTTTCTCATCGCCAGCATCACCAGCAGCTGCAACCTCCACTGTGCCGGCTGCTACTCAAGATGCAACCACGCTACCGTGGACGCCGCGCCGGTGTGCCAACTCACAGACCGGGAGTGGCTTGCCATCTTCCAAGAGGCGGAGGAGCTGGGCGTGAGCTACATCCTTCTGGCCGGCGGGGAGCCCATGCTGCGGCGGGACATCATTGAGGCCGCTGGGAAGATGCCCAATATCATCTTCCCCATCTTCACCAACGGCACCTACATGGACGATGCGTACTTCACCCTCCTGGACAAGTGCCGCAACCTGATTCCGGTGCTCAGCATCGAGGGCGGCAAAGAGGAGACGGATGAGCGCCGGGGCAAGGGCGTTTACGACAAGCTCATTGCCAACATGGACGCCCTGCAGGAGAGAGGCCTGCTGTATGGCGTCTCCATCACGGTCACCACCCGGAATGTGCAGGAGGTAACCTCCCAGGCCTTCCTGGACACCCTGGCGGCGCGGGGCTGCAAACTGGTGGTGTATGTGGAGTTCGTGCCGGTAACTGAGGAGAGCCAGGATCTGGCCCCCAGTGAGGCGGAGCGCACCCTCCTGAGAGAGGGCATCAATCGGCTCCGGGAGGCATACCAGGAGATGGTGTTCCTGTCCTTCCCCGGGGACGAGAAGAGCTCCGGCGGCTGTATCGCTGCGGGAAGAGGTTTCTTCCACATCAACTCCCACGGCGGCGCGGAGCCCTGTCCATTCTCCCCGTACTCAGACGTCAACGTGCGGGACACATCATTGCGGCAGGCCCTCCAGTCCCCGCTGTTCACCGCCCTGCGGGCGGGGGACATCCTGGCGGACGACCACATCGGCGGCTGCGTCCTCTATGAAAAGCGGCACGCCGTGGAGGCGCTCCTCTCCGGGGCAGGCAGGTAAGGAGATCAAGCAGAAATCAGAGGCGGCGTGTGCCAGCGCCCTTGCGCACCGGTACACGCCGTCTTTTCTTGTCTCTTTTGTCTCCAGGGCGTTACAGCAGCTTCTTCCCCGCCTTGTCCTCGGCAAACATGGGCTTGATCTCTCTCCGGTAGAGGCGCAGCATGAAGAACACACAGAGGGCCACGGAGAACACCTCCGCAATGGGCCAGGCGTACCAGATGGCGTCCAGGCCGCCCACCTTGGACAGCACGAAGGCCACCGGCAGCAGCACCACCAGCTGGCGCACCAGGGAGACCACCAGGCTGAGCACGCCGTGGGCCAGGGCCTGGAAAGTGGCCGAGGAAACCACGCTGAAGCCCGCCACCAGGAAGCTGAGGGAGATGATCCTGAGGGCTGGGATGCCCATGGTGATGAGCTCCGGGATGCCGGTTACCGGGTCCACGGCAGTCTCATTCTCCGCGGTGAAGAGAGACAGGAGCTTGTCCGGGAAGATCTGAAAGATGAGAAATCCCACGATCATGAAGATCACGGCGTAGAGTACGCTCAAGCGGATGGCGCCCATGATCCGGTCCGGCTTCTTGGCGCCGTAGTTATAGGAGACGATGGGCACCATGCCGTTGTTCAGGCCGAACACCGGCATGAAGATGAAGGACTGGAGCTTGAAGTACACGCCGAACACCGCGGTGGCCGTGTCGGTGAAGGAGATCAGGATCTGGTTCACGCCGAAAACCATCACCGAGCCGATGGAGGACATGATGATGGAAGGCACGCCCACATCGTAGATGTTTTTGATGACGCCCCCGTCCGGGCGGAAGTGCTTGAAGGAGATGTGCACGTCCGGGTTCTTCTTGGCGCTGAAGTACACGGAGAGGCAGGCTGCCAGGATCTGTCCCATCACCGTGGCCAGGGCGGCGCCGGCCACCTCCATGCGGGGGAAGCCGAAGAGACCGAAGATCATGATGGGGTCCAGGATGATGTTGGTGATGGCCCCCACCAGCTGCGTGATCATGGTGAGGAAGGTGCGGCCGGTGGCCTGGAGAATCCGGTCCAGGGTGACGCCGGTGAAGATGCCGAAGCTCATCCCGCAGCAGATGGTGAGGTAGTCCTGGCCGTAGTCCACGATGCCCGCAATATCGGTCTGGATGGCGTAGTACAGGCGGGAACAGGTGAGGCCCAGCACCGTGAAGACCAGGCAGCTCAGAAACGCCAGGAACAGGCCGTTTACCGCCGCGTCATCCGCCCGCTTCTGGTTCTTCTCCCCCAGGGACCGGGCCACCAGGGTATTGATGCCCACGCCGGTGCCGATGGCCACAGAGATCATCAGGTTCTGGACTGGGAAGGCCAGGGACACGGCATTCAGGGCGTCCTGGCTCAGCTTGGCCACGAAGACGCTGTCCACCACATTGTACAGAGCCTGCACCAGCATGGACAGGATCATGGGGACAGCCATATTGATCAGCAGTTTGTTGATGGGCATGATGCCCATTTTGTTTTCACTTCCGGTGTGGTCCACCGTGCTTCCTCCTTATTGGACTGGATGTCTCGTTGGGAGGTATTGTAGCCAATGGGGAGACGGGCTGTCAAGGGCGGAATGCATAAGAATGCGGCGGGAAAGGGGTCGAAAAATTGCAACGGGTTCCAATCGGTGCAGGCCACAACCCCCATGATGTGCCAAAAAGGCCGAATTTCATAAGGAAATCCCCATTTTTCGCCCCGATCCTGTATCTTTTCTCCTTGACAGATCTCCCCCATCGGTTATAATGGGCTTTCACACGGCCGGCCCGTCCCGGCCGAGACAGATATCTTTGGAGGGAAAACCCTATGCTGCTAACAGGTGCCCAGATTGTGGCGGAGGTGCTCATTGAGCAGGGAGCGGACACGGTGTTCGGATACCCCGGCGGTGCCGTCCTGAACATCTACGATGCCCTATACGAATACCAGGACAAAATCCGCCATATCATGACCGCCCATGAGCAGGGCGCCTCCCACGCGGCAGACGGCTACGCCAGGGCCACCGGCCGCACCGGCGTGGTGATCGCCACCAGCGGGCCGGGCTCCACCAACATCGTCACCGGCCTTGCCACCGCGTACATGGACAGCGTGCCCATGGTGGCCATCACCGGCAACGTGAACACGGACCAGATCGGCAAGGACAGCTTCCAGGAGGTGTTCATCGGCGGCATCACCATGTCCGTAACGAAGCACAATTCCGTGGTGCGGCGCATCGAGGACCTGGCCACCACCCTGCGGAGGGCCTTTGCCATCGCCCAGGAGGGCAGAAAGGGCCCCGTGCTGGTGGACATCCCCAAGAACATCACCGCCCAGAAGATCGAGTTTACCCCTCAGCCGCCGGTTCATCCCGTGTACCAGTCCCGGACATACCCGGGCCTTGCGGAGGTGGCCGAGGTGATCAACCGGGCCCGCCGCCCCCTCATCTACTTCGGCGGCGGCGTGCGCCTCTCCAACGCCGGGGAGGAGCTCCGGGCACTGATTGAAAAGGCAGACATCCCCGCCACCCACACCATCATGGCCGCCGGTATCCTGGGGTACGGCGAGAGGCACGACCTGGGCCTTCTCGGTATGCACGGGTGCGTCACGGCAAACCTGGCGGCCAACGAGGCGGACGTGGTGCTGGCCATCGGCACCCGTTTCAGCGACCGCGTGGCCCTGAACCCCAAGAAGTTCGCCGCCCAGGCCAAGATCATCCACATCGACATCGATGCCAGCGAGATCAACAAGAACGTGAAAGTGGCCCAGAGCATCACCGGAGACGCGAAGGATGTCCTCCAACAGCTGCTGCCCCTGATCCAGGAGGCAGACCACAGCGAGTGGATGCAGCAGATCCGCACCTGGCAGGCGGAGGACTACGTGCCCCAGGACGACAACACCAAGCTAAAGCCCCACCAGGTGATCCGCCTTCTCTGCGACATGGCCGGGGAGGACGCGTACTACGTCACGGACGTGGGCCAGCACCAGATGTGGGCGGCCCAGTACCTCCGGAGAGTGCAGCCCGGCCATTTCCTCACCAGCGGCGGCCTCGGCACCATGGGCTACGGATACGGCGCCGCCATCGGGGCCAAGATCGGCATCGCGGACGACCGCCCGGTAATCCACATCACCGGAGACGGCTCCTTCCACATGAATATGAACGAGGCCTGCACCGCCGTGAGCTACAACGTCCCCGTGATCACGGTGATCTTCAACAACGCGGTTCTGGGCATGGTCCGGCAGTGGCAGACCGTCTTCTACCACTCCCACTTCTCCAGCACCGAGCCGGAGCGAAAGACCAACTACGTGAAGGTGGCCGAGGGCTTCGGCGCGAGGGGCTATCACTGCGAGACCCTGGATGAGGTGCGCACCGCCATGGAGGACGCCCTGAAACAGACCGGCCCCGTGTGGATCGAGTGTGTCATAGACCGGGAAGAGAAAGTGCTGCCCATGATCCCGGCGGGCGGCACCATAGACGACATCATGCTGAACTGAGGAGGAAGAGACCATGCAGCGATACTATTTGTCCGCCATCGTGGAGTACCACGAGGGCGTGCTGGCGCGGATCGCCTCCCTCTTCACCCAGAGGGGCTTCAACATCGAGTCCATCACCGCCAGCGAGACCAATGTGCCCTCCATCACCCGCATCACCATCACCACCAGCGGCGATGAGGAGAGCCTGCAGCAGATGATGATTAAGCAGACGGAGAAGCTGGAAGAAGTCCGCACCGTCTTCGTCCTGGACGCCCAGAACAGCCTGATGCGGGAGATCCTGATGGTGAAAGTGGCGGCAGACGAGTCCAACCGGGGCTATCTCCGGGACATCGCGGACATCTACCGGGCCAAGATCGTGAATTACCCCGCCTGACGGACAGAAGGGCACCGTCCTTTCAGACGGTGCTTCTTAAGCCGTCACTTGGGATTCAGAGCTATTCACAAAGCTCTATCCTAAAAGGATTACTTGCACTTTTGAGCTCTCCTGGCGGAGCGCTTGGCAACAGCCATGCTAGGCTCTCTGGGGGAGGCAAGTTGTATGGCATTCAAGATCTTGCGGTTCTCATAGTCTGGATGCCGAACGATGGTTGGATCGGTCAGTTTCACACTCTCTACGGTGAACAGTTCAGGAAAAGCCTTCCGTCCAATGTTGGCGCTGCCGTTTACATCGGAATTGATGATGGTACCATTCTTGGTTTTGTACAGACCACGGTACTCAGAGCTTCCGCTTCCATCCTTCTTCAGCGTCTTTTTGTGCCCATGGTACATCGTAGGACCGCGCTTACCGGAGAACTTGGGAATATCCTTATCACCATAGGTCGGGATAGGATCTCCGTCTAGGAAAGAGGCTTTGGAGGTATAGCTCTCCTCCCGCTCAATGACGCGGATCCCCTGGCGTTCCGCCAGATATGTAATGGTATGGATCAGCTGATCAAACGGGATCTGTACAAATTCCTGGTTGTTCTTCTTCCCGGTGTTGGCTTCCTGCTTCCAGCCATCATTGTGACCAATCACAAGAGTATCGATCTGATGCTCCTGGCAGGTCGTAACGACCAGCTTTCCGGTCTTCCGCATGAAGTCCGTCATTTGGTTCTTCCGTTTGATGCAGAGCTTGTCCGACTCTGGAGTCGGTACAAACTTCTTGTTTGTGCCCTTGGTCTGTTCGCTCTTGATCTTCGCCATCTTCTTGTTGTACAGCTGATTTTGGCTCTTGATTACACCGCCCTTAACAATGAGAGGACCAGCCCCGACATTGTTTGTCATAGTTACGATGTTTTCAACGCCAATATCAATGGCGCAGATCCGTTCCGGCTTTTCAGAAACAGGAGCAACGATATCGCTGGCAGAGTCGAAGGTGAAAGACATGATAAAGATGTTGTGATAGGGCTTAATAGTCACCTGCTTCAGCTTCAGACCTTCCGGCAATGTTCCAAGTTCACAACGCAAATTGGTCTTGGGCAGTTTGGCATAGCTGGTGCCATCATCATTCTTGTAGATTACACAGTCCTGGTTTGTGAAGGTTGCAGTGTGTTCACCGCCCTTTTTTAGATAGTGCGGCAGTTTAGGACGACCATTGAACTTTCCAGGTTCTTTTTTGTATTCCCGTTGAGAAGCGTAAAAGCCTTTCATGGTACGGACTACTTCCTTGATTGCCTGCTGTGCTGCTTGTCTAGGGAACCCTGTTGCAATGTAATCAGGATTCCGGCTATACAGCATGAGCTCGTTGATAAAACTGTAGTTAAGGAAGAAGTCGTCTGCTGTCGGCATCTTGTATTTAGGATCCATGTTCGGAAGAGTATTCCGAATTTCATCCATGATTTCCTTCTCGTTTTCAGACCATTGACTAGGATCTTTCTTAACTGCTGTCATAACCTGCCTGGTGCGGAACAGGGTAGCGTTGTACATATTGTTTGCATACTGGGTCTGCTGCAGGCAATAATTTCGCAGTGGGGATTTCACGTCGATTTGCTGGTTATAAACGTAGTAAGACATGTCTCCACCTCCTTCCTGATACATACTGTATTATACGCCTTTTCTCGCAAATTATCAACAGGCAAAACGGCTTACCTTCTGATAAAAGATACTTTTCCGGGTAAAACCACAAAAAATAAGATTGGAGGGAAACACATACGAAGAAAACAAGTAACGGGTACTACGTAAACAGCCATAGCTGTTTTCTATTGCAATATCATTTGGTATTGGTCACAAAATACAGACACAGTGTTATTGTTGGTGATCTTAAAGAAACGCTGATATACGCGGTTGTTCTTTCAGGAACACGATATTACTCTTTGTGAGCTAAACTCAGACAAGGACCACATTCATATTTTATCCTGGCTCGTCTGCATAGAGGATATGGCCTAGCTTAAAAAGTTCGATAGACCTGCCGAAATCGCGATTTTCCAGA
>CANRFN010000148.1 GCA_947629915.1 uncultured Oscillospiraceae bacterium
GCTACGTGCACTCCACCCTCTTTTATGTTCATTATCTTGATGGAAAAATTTGGGTCACGAACTTTGGACAAGATCCCAATAAGGGGTGGACCCGGTTTTACTTGTCTTTCTAGCTGTCTAGCCCGTCTGGATGCAGGAATTAGGAAGCCACTGCAGATACAAGCTCTCTATAGAGGTGCAATGGAAAGCGCCTGCCAGATCCGACGCTACACCGTTGGCATATCCAGGCTTTGTTGGAAGACCATTCGCCGCTCTGCGGTTTAACTAAGCCATTTTTGCTGTTTTTGAAAAATGGCTTATAACGGCATCACACGCAAGCAGCGCAAAGTGCCTGATTCAGAACGGACCTGGATCAGGCGCTCTTTTTGTATCCTGGGAAGCCTCTGCAGTCTTCTCCTCCTCCTCAGATGCGCCCGGCCAAAACCCGCTTTCCTACCGGTACGCCCATGTTCCAGCAGTCACGCAGTCTGTCTGCTCGGTCCTATTCCAATTCTGGATTGGCTGTCATTTACCCTCGTTTTTGCTGTCTGAGAGGGGGCCGGATACGAAAAATGACGGCACCAATCGCAAAACTTGCAAAATGATGGCCACCAAAGGCACATAAATATGAACTTTGGGCATGCTATTGCCAGCCCCTGCCCTGGACCTTCAAAAACGCGTTACGGAGACAGGCCGGACACCGAACTCATCGATGTACTGTTCTTCTTGCAACGTCATCTGCCTGGACCAGGTATATGACGAGTCACCGCCCTGGCTTATCAGAGATGATCCGGACTGTCATCACCAAGCACAGCCCACCCTGCCGGTAGATTACTTTGCCAAAAAAGTTCCTGATTATTGCTGCTTCCAATGATTTTAAGTACGTTTTGAATGCTGGAGCTTATCGTCTCCCAAAAATATTGTTAATTTCAAACACCGTCTACTGCTTCAACAACCGTTTTCTCCTATAGACCTCGGAAATTGCGCCGCTCTTGCCCACACCGCCTTCTGACGCGTGATAGCGGCTGCTTTGAACTGCATCATGGATACATATCTGATTGTTTTCTCAGATTTCCAACAACAATTTTAAATTCTTTCTCCGGCGGAAAACACCGCAATGACCCGGATTTAGAACTTTATGGCCCCGTTTTCATCTTTGGGATTGGTTCGCTATCGTGCTAATAGTTGCACTGCTTTGAAACTAAATGGCGTCAAATATTCGAAAAGAGCGAAGTAATGGCTATTATAAGTGATTTTAAACGGAACAAATGATAACATCGGAAATCAAGGATAGTCTACTGTTTTTAAGGAAAATCCACTCATTTCCAATCGGTGTTGGCAAGCAAATGCCGATTTTGGTAAAAGAAGGAATCTAGAATTTGAAAAAGAACTGTTGACATACTCGTGCGAATGTAGTATCATGCGCTACGGAAAAGATGGGCACCACCCTGAGCGCCTGATCAAGCTGCCAGCTGTCCACTGTGCAGACTCGCCGTTGGAGCGAATGTCCTTCACGGCAGGTCTGCGGTCTGCATATGAGATTCCACACTATGAAATTCACTTATAGTCACTGCTGATTGCCTACCTGATGCCCCAAACAGAGGGCTGCGTTGGTTTTCCAATTTGGGGGATATCGTTGCCGGATGGCGTGCACCGTAGATAGCTTAGTGGACAGGTATCTTTACCTCTGCCTTTTGAGGCCAACGGGGATTTTCCAGCTTTGATGGCAACTTTACCTCATACCATTTCAAAGTATTGTGGAGACTGGCAGAGGAAGGCCTTTGGGCGGTGCCATGGGTTCCCATGATCGGGCACAGCGAAAAGAGAGCGAGGTGATCGGTATATATGTGGCGCACATATCTGATGACGGGACGAGAACCCAGACCTATCAAGAGCACTGCCAGAATGTAGCGCACCTGGCCGCTGGTTTTGCAGCGCAGTTTGACCGGGAAGCGGAAGGCGAGCGAGCGGGTTTGCTGCACGATGCCGGTAAGACAGCGCAGGACGGCCAACGCCGCATTCTGTACGGTGGGCGCAAGGTAGACCACGCAACAGCGGGCGCAAAGCTGCTCTATGAGCATGGCGATCCTTTCGGTGCAATGTGTGTCGCGGGCCATCACTGTGGGCTGCAGGACTATGGAAGTAGAGTCGCATCTACTCCACATGATAGAACATTTTGCGGGAGAATGCAGTTGAAGCCAAAGTACGACAGGCAAGTCGTTGAGCTTCCGCAGGTTGAGAATCCCTTAGAATTACACTTTGACGGTCCTGAGGCGTTCCGCGATGCGTTTCACATCAGAATGCTGTATTCCTGCCTGGTCGATGCGGATTTCCTGGACACCGAGGCATTTATGCTTGGGACTGCGCGAGTGCACCATTATGACGGGATCGAAGTCCTTCTGTCTCGGTTTCACGCGTACATCAAGCCGTGGCTGGATCAGGAAGCCGAATCGGATCTGAATGCGAAGCGCACCAAGATCTTGCAGAACTGCCTGGACAAAGGTCGCGAAGTGCCAACCGGGCTCTACTCCCTCACGGTTCCAACAGGCGGCGGTAAGACGACTGCATCTATGGGATTTGCCCTCGAACATGCAATGGCCACCGGGAAGCGGCGGATCATCTACGTGATTCCCTACACATCGATCATTGAGCAGAATGCGGATGTCTTCCGGAAAATCCTTGGCGCGAATAATGTGCTGGAACACCACGCGTCCTACGAAGGCTATGAAGGGGAATCCGATGAAGAGCTTCGGATGGAGCAGCTCGCCGCCGAGAACTGGGATGCACCTGTGGTCGTCACCACAGCGGTTCAGTTCTTCGAGTCGCTGTACGGGAACCGGTCTTCCAAGCTCCGCCGCATCCACAACATCGCAAACTCTGTTGTGATCTTCGATGAGGCGCAGATGCTGCCGGTAGAGCACCTGATCCCTTGTGTACGCGGCATTGAGGAGCTTGTGAAGAACTACAAGGTAACGGCGGTTCTCTGTACGGCTACCCGTCCTTCGCTGGATGCAAAGCTTACGATCCCGATGGAAGAGCTCCAGCCGGACCGAGACAGCCTGTATGAGACACTGCGGCGCACCAAGCTGCAAGTGATTCCTGATGAGAAGACGACTGAGGAACTCGCGGGGATGATGGCGGAACGGAAGCAAGTCCTCTGTATTGTGAACACCAGGCAGGCAGCCAAAGACATCTATGACCTGCTGCCAGAAGAGGGGCGGTACCACCTCTCAACGCTGATGTACCCGGCGCACAGGCGTCAGGTTCTGCAAGAGATCCGAAGCAAACTGCTCGATGGGCACACCGTCCGGCTCGTATCAACCTCTCTGATCGAGGCCGGGGTTGATGTCGACTTCCCATGTGTCATGCGAGAGGTTTCAGGACTGGATTCCATTTTGCAGGCTGCAGGGCGGTGCAATCGTGAGGGGAGGGAACCAGCCGAAAGCAGCCTTGTGTATATATTCCGGCGGACTGGGGTGACGCCGCTGTCTATCTCGCAAAACATCAGCGCATTTCAATACGTCAGAGACCATTATGAGGAACTGGACAGTCTGGATGCGGTCAAGGCGTATTTCGAGGACCGTCACAGACTCTACGGTGAGGAGAACATGGACAGAGACGGTGTTGTCTGTAGCTTCACCGACCCGGGATCCTATAGGACAACGGGGTACTCAGGGTGCCTTCCGTTTGCTGCAGTTGCGCAACGATTTCATTTCATCTCGGATGAAACGCGGACGGTGTACATTCTGAACGATGAATCAAAGCAGATCTTTGATTTATTAGCTCATAAGAATGAAGAACAATCTAAAGAAAATGCCACTTATGCAAGTAGCACTCGATTTTTATACAGAAAACTTGGGCAATATGCAGTGTCTGTAACGCAATCTGAATTTAATAAGTATATCGACACAGGCGATATCGAGAGTTTTGAGGACAACGCAGGTATTCTCGTGAATGAGAGCCTGTATTCGATGGAGACTGGGTTAGATCTGAAGAGCAACGCAGGCGAGAGCCTGTTCGTAAGAGTACAAGGAAAGGGATGCGGAAAATGAAGGTCTATCTGCGATGTATATGGCCCGCGTTTTGAGCGGGCGTGTCGGTATGAGAGTATGACTCCGTCTGTTGCACGGGGTATTTGAGTATTGTATATCGGGTGTATTGGTAAAAAGAGTCCTGAGATATTCATCTAGAAATGTTTTCGCCTGGCACAATGTAGGGACTGCTGACACGAGTATACAAGAGAAGGGAGTGAGACAAATGCCTTTCATGGTTCATTGTTGGGGCGATTATGCCTGCTTCACGCGCCCTGAGATGAAGGTAGAGCGTGTGAGTTACGATGTAATGACCCCATCGGCCGCACGGGGCGTTATGGAGGCCATCTACTGGCATCCGGGGGTTACCTGGCATATCCAGAGGATTTGGGTTCGCAAGCCGATTCAGTTTATGAATATCCGGCGCAATGAACTGAAGACCATCATGAGCGGCGATGTGCTGTTTAACGACATCAAAAAGAGCAGGACTCTTAGCGTCTGCGACACAAATGAACAGCGCACGCAAAGGGCTGCCTCTATTCTGCACGATGTAGACTACTATATCCAAGCATATGTGGATGTGGATGAGCAGAGGTGCGGTCACACAACGTACGCGATCAACGATATTATTTCCAAGCGTCTCAATCGAGGGAAGTGCTATCACAGGCCGTACTTCGGGTGCCGGGAGTTTCCTGCTCAGTTCGAAATCGCCAGGTTTGTGCCGGAATGCCCGGAAGAGTTGAAGGACATGCGGGATCTGAGTTGGATGCTCTGGGATTTTGACTATTCCAAGGAGCAGCCAAAGCCGCTCTTCTTCCGCCCAATTATGGATGATGGGCTAATCGAGGTTCCAAAGAGGGGTGACTTGCCGTGATCATGCAATCCCTGGTTGCTCTCTATGAGACCCTTGCAGAGCAAGGTAAGGTTCCTCATGATGGATGGGAGATCACGTCTGTTGGGGGCGAGATCTATCTCAAACCGGACGGAACGCTCGAACAGATCGCAAACCTTCGAATCGATCAAGGGAAGGGGAAAGGGAAGCCTCAGGAAATACCGCTTCCGAGTTGGGGAGACACATCTACCAACGCAGTTCGAGCCGACTTTCTATCCGGTATATCCGCGTTCGTTCTCGGCATGTCCAAGAGGGAATCTGGTACCGATAAGCGTATAGCCCAATCTGTTGAGGCTGCGTGGCAGCTGCACCACGAGATCCTGGACGGCGTAAAGCATCCTGCGGTTGAGGCATTGCTTCTGTATTTTGACCGGCTCAAGGCTGGGGAGCGCATTGATGCAAGGCAAGTTTCCGCGCTCCCCCGAACTGCCCTGACCAATGATAGATTTGTCTTCAGTCTAAACGGACAACGTCTTAATGAGATCCCGGAATTCATGGCGGCATGGGATGGGTTTTATCAGAAGCTGGACGATGTGTGCGTGGAGGCACGTTGTCTTGTGACTGGAAAAATCGGTCCCATTGCGAGAAAACACCCGATGATCAAGGCCTTATATGGTGCTAACGGAAATGGGGCAGGACTGTCCAATTTCAACTTCGACTCTGTTAGTACCTTTGGATACGATCAGAACCTGAACGCTCCCGTATGCCGCCATGCCGCGTACGCATACGCACAGGCTATTACCTACCTGCTCACCCACCAGAACTACTTTCAGACATTGGGCAAAACGCTCACAATTGTCTGGTGGCCGGACAATGCCAACGAGGACTACGCGGAACTTGCTGGCAGATGTGCGGGTGTGACAAGCAAGTCGTCCAAATGGAAGGATGAGGATGTTGCCTTGATGCTGTCCTCCTTATCAAAGGGAAAGCCTGTGAACAACATCGAGCCGGACTGCAAGTTCTATGTGATGGGTCTGACGCCTAACGAGGGGCGCATCAGTGTGCGCTTTTTCTGGCATGACACATTTGGCGTACTCCTGAAAAACGTAGTCTCCCACTATGACAGATTAGAGCTGACCGGCAACATAGATGAAAGAAAGTTAACACCGTTTCGCGCTTTCTGCGCCATGACGCGTGATGATATAGTAAGTGCACAAGATGTAATCAAGGCATTGCCGGAACCGGTTATCCAGGGGTACTTTGAGAGTGTCCTGTTTGGAGCTCCCTATCCAGTACAGATGCTCTCCCTCACACATCGGCGCCTTCAAGTAACACACCCCAAGACAAAAGAGGAAGATATTGATTCCGGCAATACCAGAAAGACGAAAGCTAAGGGCAGGGCTAAAGCCAAGAAGAAGGCAGACAAATCCAAGGGCCCTATGTGGTGGCATAGGACATCCCTCATCAAGGCGTATTTTCTGCAGACCTTGCCGGACAGCGATAAAAGAAAGGAGTGTTTCGCCGTGAGCTTGCTTGAGAACAACACGACCCCCGGCTACGTTCTCGGCCGCCTGTTTGCGGTTTACGAGGCGGCACAGAACGTTGGGCGAGAGAAGAAGCCGTGGGAAGAGGCTCCAATTCACCCGATGTTTGCCGCTGCAATGACTACCCCGGCTGCGGTATACCCGCAACTGGCAAGAATCTTGTCCATCTATCTCCCCAAGGATGAGTGCCAATACTATGCGAGACTCGTTCGGGATATCAAGTGGCTGCTCCCGGGAGAGTACCCGAAGCGCCTGGACATGGTAGACCAGGGGGCGTTTGACCTGGGCTACTACCATCAGAGGCAGGTATTGTTCGCCGGGAAAGATGACGAAAGCACCGATGACGGTGCGGAAAGTGAGGATTAAAAATGGCTCCCATTCAGAACAGGCACGAGTTCTCATTGCTCATTGAGGTTCGGAACGGCAACCCCAACGGTGACCCCGATTCCGATAACATGCCGAGAATCAATCCCGAGACCGGCCACGGATTCATGACCGATGTCTGCGCAAAGCGCGGAGTGCGGGATTACATCGCCGACATGAAAGGCGGAGAGACCGGCTATGGCCTGTACATTTCCAGCGGCAGATCCTTGAACCAGGCCGATCTGGATGCTGCCGTAGCAGCAGACATCGTTCCGGAGGGTACAACACAGGACGGCTTCAAGAGGGAACTGGAAGCTCTGCGCAAGAAGAATCCCGCTGAAGCCAGCAAGGTACTGAAGGAAGCCGCCTGCGCTATGTATTACGATGTCCGCACCTTTGGTGCAGTGATGACCACCTACTCGAACGCAGGCGCCTCTCAGATTCGGGGTCCCGTACAGATGGGCTTTGCCAACAGCATCGACCCGATCTCCATCCAGACCGTCACCATCACGCGCTGCGTCCACACCAAGGACGAGGATAACGAGGGCAAGAGCGGATCCGGCACCATGGGCCACAAGCACATCATCCCGTACGCACTGTATCGCCTGGACGGATACGTGTCCGCCGGCCTTGCGGAGAAGTATGCCGGGAAGTACAACTCCGGCTTCAGCGATGCCGATCTGGAGCTGCTGTGGGATGCGCTGATGAACATGTTCGAGCACAACCACTCCGCAGGCCGCGGCAACATGTGCTCCCGCAAGCTGGTTATCTTCAAGCACAACAGCAAATGGGGCAACACGCAGGCCCACAAATTGTTCGAGGCACTGCATGTCTCCCGCAAGCCCGGTGTTGCAGTTGCCAGCAGCTATGACGACTACGAGATCACCCTGGACACGGCTGCCATCCCCGACAGCGTAACGGTGGAGATCCGTGAGTGATCAGGACGACTTGCTCCCGATCTCTCAAATAAACCACTACGTATTCTGCCGGCGGCTCTTTGGCCTGTGCTGTATCGACACAGAGTGGGCCGAGAATCATCATACGATCATGGGAGAGATCTTCCATGATCGTGTGCATGATTCGGACACAAGGGACTGGCGGAACGGTGTGCTGACTTTGCGGAATTTGGCCGTTGTCTCCCACAAGCTTGGCATGACGGGCCGCTGTGACGCTGTCTAATTCCACCCGGACACAAATGGAGTTCCGTTGCACGGGGAACAGGGACTTTTCACTGTGTGTCCAGAGTACAAGGTGGGAAGCCCATGTCTGACGGTGCCGCTGAAGCCAGCTTTGTGCTGAGGCAATGTGTCTTTCTGAGCGAAGAGAGAAGGTGAACACACTTCCCAAAACCACTAATTATTCAAGCAAGTTCGTAATGACGTCATATCAAATAGCAGCATAATAAATGGCTATATAGGGATTCTGGGGTTTGATAACCTGAAGCTGTGCCGAAAACCCCGGGAGGTTATCAGACGAAATGCGCAATGAAAGGCAGGCTGCCCGCGGCCTTTCAAGCGAAGTAGTTCCTTCTATGTGTCTTTCGCATCATGGGATGCATTGTGACGGCATTCTTTTTTGTCGATGTTTGTCGCACTTCCCCTCGTAAGAGGGGTGGATTGAAATTCCACTACGAGTCCATTGTTGTACGTCAGTGGAGCACACCCCCTCGTAAGAGGGGTGGATTGAAATCCTACACCTATCTTATGGAGCGCACGACCATCAAGCACTTCCCCTCGTAAGAGGGGCGGATTGAAATAGCTGCATCTCCATATCCACGAGCTCGATGTGCTCATACTTCCCCTCGTAAGAGGGGTGGATTGAAATGTCTTCGCCCTGTTGCTGATCGCCTTTGGCATTGCGCACTTCCCTTCGTAAGAGGGGCGGATTGAAATTACCGTTCTCTCGTTCCCTTTGGCAAAGCTACGCCGATCCGGTCCAGATTGGCGCTGTCCCACTTCGCCGCCGCTCTGCGCTGGCTGTCTGGCACTTTCGTCATGGGGATCACCTCCTGGCAGGATGATAGCATATCGTACATGTACTTAGACCTCCCCGAGGCAATCTACGCCTCCAACTCGAGCGGCGGATTTGTCGCAGACCTGATCCTGAACCGCGATGACCTCCGCAAGCTGAACTGCCCGTTCCTCCAGGAGCTCATCCAGCGGGTCTCGGGGAATGACATCGACTACCGGACCGCTCTCGGTGTCTACGACCTGATCCGCAAGAACCAGGATGCGATCCGCGCCGCCATGGATGCGCAGGACAAGACCACCGGGGTGCTGAACGCCGAGGCAGCCGAAGCCATCTACAATGCTGAGGCAAAGGCTGCCGCGGGCTCCGTCTCCGTCTCCAGCGGGTACCGGGTCTGGTATATGGTGTCCACCGTCCGCCGCAGCGCCGATCGGTTCTCCTCCCTCGAGTCCGCCATGGAGGAAATCGCGTCCGCCAACAACAACCCGGAGGTCATGAAGGTCGAGCTCGCCCGGAAGTACACCAGGGTCGATGCCCAGGGGGAGGAGATTGAGATCACCGAGGCAGAGTACTTGGAGGCCTTCCATGCTTCCTAAGCGGCATTCCAGCTGGCATTTTGGCGCCGCACCCTGAGCGCAAAGACAGCTGCCGGTCTCTCAGCAGTGTGAACTCTATGGCAGGGTCAGCGGCCTCCGGGCTGAGCAGGATCCTGCCGTAGAGCTCGCAAATCAAGGATCCAGACAACTGTGCACCGTCCAACCGGCAAGAGCATGATCTGATGCACCGCAGGAACCTGAGGCCACCGTCTCGGGCAGGCCGAGCCAAAGGACCGCATCTGAACCGCGCACAGCGCACCGTCTTTCTGTCCAGGAGACGGTGCGTTTTTCTGTCTGCTGAGCGATCTGTTCCTCCCACATCTTGTCTTTTGCCCTACTGCACCAGGTTCTCCTCCAGCACCTGGTCTATCCACCGCTTCTGCTCCTCAGACAGCGGCGTAAACGGCCGCCTGGGCAGTCCCGCAGGGATCCCCATGGCTGTGAGCACGTACTTGATCGCCGGGATCAGCCCCACGGCGCAGAGGGCACTCATGATGTTGTTGGCCTTGATCTGCAACGCCAAAGCTTCCTCCAGGCGGCGTGCCCGGAAGGCATCGTAGAGCTTCTTGTAGTGGGGGTACATGAAATTGAAGGTGCTGCCGATGGAGCCGTCTGCACCCAAAGCCAGCCCCGCCGCCATGGTCTCATCGTAGCCATTCATCAGGATGATTGATGTGCTTGATCCTCTCCAGCTCATAGACCTCCTGGTTGGTGTGCTTTACGCCCAGGATCGTGCCGTCCCGCAGCAGCTTTATGATCTCCGAGTTGGCCAGATCCAGGTGTTTTCCCGTGTTGCCGGGGAAGTTGTAGATTATCACCGGCATCCCAGTGGCATCTGCGATATCCCGGTAGTACGCACAGAATTCACGGCTGCCGAAGCCGTAGTAGAAGGGAGGGGTGGCGGCGATGGTGTCATAGCCGAGACGGGCGGCACAGCGGGCGTAGTCCTCCGCCTCCCGGGTGGATATGGCACCTACGTGGGCGATGAGGTACACCTCCTGCCGCCTCTCCGCCGCGATGGCAAACACCTCTTTCCGCTCCTCCGGAGACAGCAGGAAGCACTCTGCGGAGCTCCCGCCGATGAAAAAGCTATCTGCCCCCTGGGACTGGTTCCATGTCATCAGGGTGCGAAGGGCATCGGCGTTGATCCTCTCCTCTGCATCAAAAGGGGTGATGGTAGCGGGCACCACACCGCCCAGGGTGGTTCTCTTTTTGGTGTCGGTCATAGAGGCTCCTCCTGTCTGGAATTGTACTTCTTGAATTCTGTTCCCATGGGCCTCCACCAACGCCAGTATTAGGCGCCGAAGGAGTGGTGTTCATCGTGTTGGGGCTGCTTTTCTGTGATGTAGGCCCGAATGGTGCCCTTCTTCTCGCCCTCCCCGGGGCAGAGACACCCAGGGCAGCTCCCCTCGGTGGAGAAATCGGGGTTGATGCAGTGCCGCAGCAGGCCCTCCAGCCCCCGGCGAAAGGCCGGGCCGTATCTCTCCCGGTCCAGAAGCCCCATCCGAAAGCCGATGCCATGCCGGAGAGGATGAGGGCGGTGCCGGAGCTCTCCTCCCACGCGTTGGGCTCCGTGAGTTCCTGCCGCCAGAGACCTCGCGGCCGTAATAGCGGCACAGGGAGAATGCCAGGTCCAAGGTCCGCATAGGCTCACCGGAACATTGCAATGCTCTCAAAGTCTATGGCGTGCAGGGCGATTTGTTGACATTTGTGCTCCTTTCGGCTATAGTTAAGCACACAGTCTGACCCAAGTCATGTTTTAAGTCGCAAAGGAAGATTGCAATATGGGAGTACCTACTGAAGATAGAAAATACACATTAGCAGACCTTCTTTCCATGCCGGATGACGCACCTCGTTACGAATTGATAGATGGCGAGCTTCGCATGATGCCATCGCCGTCTGACTTTCATCAGGCTGTCCTTGAGGAACTCGCGACTCAGTTCCGTGTCTATTTGCGGGGTAAATACTGTCTTGGCCGTCAAGGCCCGTATAATGTGTCGCTGTTTGCCTCTCCAGACGATTCTCCCACTGAAACCAAATACACGGTTCTACCCGATTACTCCATCATTTGTGACAGATCCAAAATCACAGAACACGGATGTATGGGTGCCCCAGACCTGGTTGTAGAAGTAGTGTCCCCTAGCACAGCAGGCTATGACAAATCAGAGAAAATGGATCTCTACGAAGCAGCTGGAGTACGGGAATACTGGCTGCTGGACCCCGAAAAAAAGAGACTCACTGTGTGGCTCCTGGAAGACGGGGTATTTAAGAATTGTACTGTCTATATTGGGCCCGTGAAAGTTCCAGTTTCTGTTCTGGACAACCTGGAGATCGACTTGGACCTTGTCTTTGACCCAGACCGCATTTTCTGAGGCAAAAGGCTAATCTATCCATGTCTTGTATTAAAATCAGGATACTTCGCCCATCAGATCGAACCTGCCCGATCTTGATAGGCGCTTTCTCTTATTTGGCTGTTCAGCGGAAGAGCCTCCAGCTGTTGGACAGCTGAAACTTTGTCTTTTTCCTGGACCCACCCAATTTCTTGGTCTCGTCCTCGGTCAAAACTGTCTGCCCCCTGGGACTGGTTCCATGTCATCAGGGTGCGAAGGGCATCGGCGTTGATCCTCTCCTCTGCATCAAAAGGGGTGATGGTTGCGGGCACCACACCGCCCAAGGTGGTCAATAGCGAGCTTGTTCGGCCAGCTTTCGGACTAACGGGATGATGATCTTGAAACGAGAAATTCCGAACTTTTATCAGAACTTTTCCTGGAAAAACGACGAATTTACTTGCTTTTCTAACCAGATAGTAGTACAATAGGGTGTGAAAACGAAGGGGGATTATCCTATGTACGTTGAGCACAAATTCTCTTCTGGCGGTCCTGGCCCTATGCTCGCAACGAAGTTTCAACTCGACCCGTGGACTGAATACAACCTCTCGCATTCTTGGGCTGTTCCATTTTACAATTACGTTTTTCTAAACATCAACGAGGACATCTTCAAGTGCCTGTTCTCAAAATTGAAATCTCGTCCGAACATCTCGAT
>CANRFN010000149.1 GCA_947629915.1 uncultured Oscillospiraceae bacterium
AGCATCTAATGCTCAGTCTGTACACGACATGCCTGTACATACATGACACATATGGGCGGAAATCGCAATGATTGTGATTAATGAGGCCGGTGTCCTTAACCACCAGGTAGGTGGGGATCAGGCCGCCACCGAAGTACATGGTGATGATGAAGAAGATGGAGACGATCTTGCGGCCGGGGAGCTCAGGACGGCTCAGGGGGAAGGCCACGAGATACACCATGGTGACGGAGAACAGGGTGCCGATCACCGTGTACTTCACGGAGTTCACAAAGCCGTTGAACAGCTCATCGCTCTGGAACACGGAGATGTAGCCGTCAATGGTGATCTGGCTGGGCAGCAGGAAGGTCTTGCCGTTGATGACATCGTAGGGGTCCGAGATAGATGCGATCATCAAGTAGTACAGCGGGTATGCAACGATGAAGAGGATTACCACGCAAATCGCTACCAGGATGATATCACTGACGCGGTCGGAGAGGCCGGCACTTTTTGTTTTCATGATTCGCAACCTCCTCTTACACGAAGCTGACGTCTGCGGCCTTCTTCGCGATTCTATTCACGATGACCAGCAGGATGATGTTGATGACGGTGTTGAACAGGCCTACTGCCGTGGAGAGGGAGTACTTCTGGTTGGTAATGCCCTGTTCGTACACGTACACGGCGATGACGTCAGAAGTGGCCTTGTTCTGGTTGGTCTGGAGCAGGAAGACCTTTTCGAAGCCAACGCTCATGATGCCGCCGGCGCTCATGATGAGCTGGAGGACGATGGTGGGGATCAGCTCGGGAAGGTCGATGTTGAGGATCCGCTGGAACATGGAGGCGCCATCGATACGGGCGGCTTCATAGAGGCCGGGATCCACGGCGGACAGCGTGGCCAGGTAGATGATACAGCCCCAGCCGGCGTCCTGCCAGATTCCGGAGGCGATGTAGATGGTCCGGAAGGCCTCGGCCTGGGTCATGAAGTCGATCTGCTTGCCGATCAGCATGTTCACGAGACCGCCGTACGGGCTCAGGAAAATGCGAAGCATACCGCAGACAACCATGATGGAGATGAAGTGCGGTGCATAGAGAACGGTCTGCACCACTCTGCGGAACTTCTTGAACCGCAGCTGGTTGATGGCGAGAGAGAGGATGATGGGAACGGGGAAACTCCAGAGCAGGCTGAACAGGCTCAGCAGGACGGTGTTGACCAGCATCCGCTTGAAGTTGATGGCGGTGAAGAACCGCTCGAACCATTCCCAGCCCACCCACGGGCTACCGAAGAATCCGTCACTGGCGTTGTAATCCCGGAAGGCGATCTGGATGCCGTACATGGGGATGTACTTGTAGATGATGGTGATGACAACTGGGATCAGCAGCATCAGATAGAGCTGCCAGTTGTCCCGCATACGCTGACCAACGGATTTCCCTTGGACAGTTCTTGCTGGGGCAACGACCGCCGAGTTGGCGGCAGAAGCTTTTTTGCTCACGCTAGGGACTCCCTCCTTGATTTGATCTCGATTGGTAGGTCTCCAGGAGAGGGAAGCATTCTCTCCTGTCCGGCCCCGCTCCGAGCCCGGCCGGGTCACCAACCTGTGCCGGGAGAACGGGGGGATGCTTACGTGAAACGTTATTTCCTTGAGTGAAACGAGAATAGCACTTAAGCCGATGAACGTCAAGCACTTTTTTGCAGAAAGTTCATGAAATCCGGAATTTTTACGATCTGCCCAAAAACAGACCGGACATTTTATGCACTTTGACGGACAGTTTCCAACATTTGTGGAAATTGCCGCTGAAAACCGTTTCACAAAATTTCATGAAACCCCCTTTACAAATCCCGTGAAATGGTGTATCATGCTCACAGCAAGCCCACTAGATTGTATTGGAGGCGGTACGATGCAGACAGGAAATGGCAATCCAACAATGAAGGACGTGGCCCGGGAGGCCGGCGTTGCGCTGGGTACGGTATCTAAAGTGGTGAACGGCATTCCTGTGGGAGAACCCTACAAGGAAAAGGTAGAGGCAGCGGTGAAGAAGCTGAACTACCGGGTGAACAACTACGCAAAAGGTCTGAAGAGCAGCCAGACCTATATCATCCAGGTGATCGTCCCCAACCTGGTGAATCCGTTCTTCGCCACGCTGGTACACTATATCTATCGAGAGCTGGCACGCCGGGGGTACAAGATGCTCTTGGGCGAGACAGACTCAGACCCCGAGATGGAGCAGGAATCCGTCTTCCTGGCGGAGCAACAGAAGGTTGACGGCATCATCTGTCTGTCTTATAATCCTAAGTTACAGGCCCCCGAGAAGGTGCCCCTCATCTCCATAGACCGCTACTTCGGCGCCCGGATCCCCTGCGTCTCCTGCGATAACTACGGCGGCGGCAGGCTGGCGGCGGAGATGCTGGTGGAGAACGGGTGCAGGAACCTGGCGTTCCTCCGCATCGGCTCCTCCCTCACCAACGAGCCGAACAAGCGGAAGGACGGCTTCGTGAACGGCTGCGAAGGGCTGGGCGTCCCCTATACCATGAAGATCGTGGACGACTACACCCCCTACGCGGAGTTTGAGAAGTTCCTCCAGGAGCACTATCACGGCGGGAAGCTGGACTTCGACGGCATCTTCTGCGTCACGGACTCTCTGGCGTACCAGATCGTGGGCACGCTGAAAGAGATGAAGGTCCGGGTGCCCGAGGACGTCCAGGTGATCGGTTTTGACGGCATCCGTCAGTTTGGAGACATGGACTACTTCTGCTCCACCATTGTGCAGCCGGTGGAGGAGATGGCAGAACAGTGCGTGCAGATGGTCCTGGAGAAGGACGCTGCGAAAAAGCCCGCCCTGGTGTGTCTGCCGGTGCGCTATGCCAAAGGCGGTACTACGCGGGTTTGAACTGGCTGCACCGGAGATCTTTGAAAGGAAGTCGATCATGTGGCCAGCGAGTATCTGAAGTGGAAATACCGGGACGTGAAGCCGGATCCGCCGCCCCGGGAGCGCACCCCCAAGGAGAAGTTCATCAACTGGTGGTACTACAACTGGGGCATCGTGGCGATTTGCGCCATTGTGGTGGGGGTCCTGGCCAGCATCATCTGGGATGTGCTGGGCATCGGCAAGACGAGGCCGGACTATATTGTGGCCATTGTGGGGCAGTACTCCCTGCCGGATGACACGGTGAACGCTCTGTCCGAGCAGCTGGGTACCCTCGGCGTGGACGGCAACGGAGATGGCAAGGTGTATGTGGAGGTCCGGCAGTATCCCACCGGCCCCCGGGATGAGGACGGCAACCTCCAGCCCAACGAGATGAACTACGCGGACAACGTGAAGATGATCGCGGACATCAACGATGGCGAGAGCTACTTCTTCCTGGTGCAGGAGCCGGAGTACTTCCAGCTGGGCTATGAGATCCTGGCCAAACCGGACGGCAGCCGCCCGGAGGACGGGGACACCGACATCACGGGCTGCGTGGCCAAGTGGACAGACTGCCCGGTGCTGGCCGGCCTGGACCTGGGAGAGTTCCATGTGAGCGAGGCGGGGCTTGAGGCCTCCGGCGTGAACCAGGATCTCTTGAAAGACTACTACGTGGGCCGCCGGGCCTTTGTGGACGGCGTGAAGCACAACGCGGACTTGGAGGCCTGCGATGCCCTCTGGGCGGTTCTCATGGAGGGGGCGAAGTTCGTATGAGACGGGCAATCCCCCTGGTGCTGATCCTTCTGCTGCTCCTCACAGGCTGCCGGACCGTGACGCCCCCAACCAACGAGGAACTGGGCTGGGAGGAGGACTGGCTTCGGATCGCGGAGATGGGCGTGGAGCCGGTGGACGGCTTCACCCTCTTTGAGAACAAGGACACCATGGACTTCACCGGCCTGTACTACGCCACCTGGTCTGCCGGCGAGAGCGAGACCATCACCAACGAAGACGAGGAAGAGGCCCAGGTCTTTGACGCCCAGATCTACATGGCGGTCCAGCGGTACAAGAGCGAGACCGAGGCCAAAAACACCGTGGACGGCTGGCTGAGGCAGGAGGCGGAGAACTACACCGTGGGCGAGCAGGTTACCAAGACCTTTGCCGGCCAGTCTTTCGACATCCTGCCCCTCCTCCAGGGCAAGGAGAGCAACCCGTACAGCCACGGCGCCGCGGCCTTTGCGGCCTGGAAGGACTGGGGCATCTGCGTGGAGCTCATCTGCCGGGACAGCTACACCGGGGATCCGGAGGCCGTCCTGGAGGACTTTTTAGACGGCATTCACTATGCGGATTACGAGACCGAGGAGTGAGGTGAGAGACTGTGGGACTGTTCTTTCCTTCTGACGATGAGAAACTCCCTCCCAATGTAAAGCGAACCGGGTTCAACCGGTACAAGCAGCTTCTGGGGCGGGACTTTAAGGAGTACTACCTCATCAACCTGCCGGCGCTGCTGTCCTTTGTGCCCTTGGGCGTTGGGATCGGCTATGCCGTGCTGTCCACCAGCATTCTCCTGCTGGTCCCCTTCTCCCTGATCGGCGGCATGATCGCCGGGCAGGGCATCGCCGCCATGTACGACTTCCTCCTCCGCCGGGAGCGGGATGTGGAGGACCACTGGTGGATCTGTTTCAAGCGCTCCATCAAGCAGAACTGGCGCTCGGCGCTGCTGCCGGGGGCCATTGAGGGCCTCTTTATCGGGGCCATGGTGTTCGTCTTGGACATGATCGTCCAGTACGGCTTCACCCTCACCATCTTCTCGGCGGTTCTCCTGGTGGCGGCGGTGGTGATATTCTGCGCCATCTTCTCCGTCTGGTGGCCCCAGAGAGTGCTCTTCACCCAGAAGGCCTTCCTGGAATTGAAAAATACCCTCTACTTTTTTATCAAATATCCGAAACAGGTACTTGGCACAGCGGCCCTTCAGGCGGTATACTGGATCGTGTTCGCGCTGCTGGTCCCGTACTCCGCCTTTCTGGTGCCGGTGCTGGGCATCTGGTACATCCTCTTTGTGTCCGTCTTCTTTCTGTATAACAGCTTGAACGAGGCCTTCCGCATCGAGGAACAGATCTTCGCCCAATTCCCGGAGCAGCGCCCCATCCCGGACCCCCTTGAGGAGGAATGACCTGTGACAACTTCTATTTCGCCCATTGCGGTGAACCGCTACACCCTCAACAAGGACCTGTTTAAAGAGGGCATGAAGGCCGTGTCCAAGAAGAGCTACGGCCCCACAGCCCGCAAGTCCATGCTGGGTCTCATCGGCCTCTGGCTGATCCTGGCGGTTGCCACCATCTACATGGACGGACCCCCAATGTACGTGCTGATCGAGGGCATTGTGGTGGCGCTCATGTGCGCATGGGTGGCGCTCTACCTGCCCTGGGTGAAGATCCGCCGGGCCTGGAAGGCCATGGGCGGAGAAAACGCCTCGGACCTGGACCGGGAAGTCCGCTTCTACGAGCGGTTCCTGGAGGTGGAGAGCCGGGGCCAGGAGATCACCCTGTTCTATGAAGATATCGTAGAGGTTCTCCAGAGCAGGCATCTGCTGGTCCTGGTGAACAAGGAGCGGGTGGGCGTCATGTCCACCCTGGATGGATATGTGTCCGGATCCCTGGAGGAAGTCCTGCAGAAGGTCCAGCAGTACATGCCCAAGCACAAATAAAGGAGAGGATTGTAATGATGGATATCACAGCAGTAGGCGAGGTTCTCATCGACCTCACCCAGAACGGCGTGAACGAACAGGGGATTCCCCAGTTTGCGGCGAACCCCGGCGGCGCCCCGGCCAACCTGGCGGTGGCGGCGGCCCGTCTGGGCGCCAAGACCGCCTTCGTGGGCAAGGTGGGCCGGGACAGCTTCGGGGATCAGCTCCGCAAGTGCCTGCAGGACAACAATGTGGACGTCTCCGCCATGTGTGTAGACCCGGTGCAGCACACCACCCTGGCCGTGGTGTCTCTGGACCCCACAGGCGAGCGCCACTTCAGCTTCTATCGGGACCCCAGCGCGGACGTCTCACTCACCTCGGAGGAGATCCCCCTGGACATGCTTCAGAACACCAAGTACCTCCACTTCGGCAGCGTGAGCCTCACCGCAGATCCCGCCCGCACCGCCACCCTCTATGCCGCCAAGAAGGCCAGAGAGCTGGGTGCCACCGTCTCTTACGACCCCAACTACCGGGCCAGCCTGTGGCCGGATGAGGCCACCGCCATCGCCCGGATGAAGGAGGCCCTCCCCCTGGCAGATGTGCTCAAGGTGTCCGATGAGGAGCTGCCGCTGCTCACCGGAACCACTGATCTGGAAGAGGGCACCGCCATCCTGGCCGCCCAG
Source organism: uncultured Oscillospiraceae bacterium (assembly GCA_947629915.1). Classification (GTDB taxonomy): domain Bacteria; phylum Bacillota; class Clostridia; order Oscillospirales; family Oscillospiraceae; genus Enterenecus. Next base: position 6,244 of record CANRFN010000149.1, read on the forward strand.
GGCATCTCCCTGGTGCTGGTCACCATGGGCCCGGACGGCGCCTTCTACCGCTTCCAGGGCAAGACCGGCCATGTGGCTGGCGTCCCCTGCAAGGTGGGAGACACCAACGGCGCCGGAGACACCTTCTTCGGAGCCGTCTTGTCTCAGCTGTCTCAGTTGAACAGCCTCCAGGACCTCACCATCCCCGAGCTGGAGCGGGTGGTGGCCCTCGCTAACAAGGCCGCCAGCATCACCACCAGCCGCCACGGGGCCATCCCCGCCATGCCCACCATGGCTGAGGTGCAGGGCTGAGGCACCAGACCATAGCGGACAATACAATCAAACACCGCCGTCCGGCAGCAAAGCGCTGCCGGACGGCGGTGTTTTTTGATGCAGGGCTGAGATGTCGGCTCAGGTGCTCTCCCGCTCGGTGAGGGTGGCAGACAGCACCAGGTGCTGCAGACCCTGTTTTTGCCCCTGGGGCGTCTCGATGAGCTCCACCAGCATCCGCATGGCCTTGCCGCCCATCTCGTGGGCCGGCATCTCCATAGAGGTCATGGAAGTCTCCAGCATGCCCCCAACCGCGTGGCCGGTGAGGCTGATGACCCGCATCTGGTCCGGAATGCGGATGTGGTGCTCGGTACAGGCGCGGATGGCACCCAGGCCCTGGATGTCCACGGCTGCGATGATGGCGTCCAGAGAGGGATTGTTCCGCAGCAGCTGCTCGGTGCAGTCGAAACCGTACTCAAAGCTGTTCACCGGGAGGCTGCACTCCCCGCAGTTCTCCTCCAGACCCAGCTCACGCAGGGCAGAGCAGTACCCGTCCTTCCGCTCCTTGTACGGGGCGAGATGCAGGGAGCCGCTGATGAGGCCGATGTGCCGGCAGCCCTTTTGATACAGAAAGTGCACCGCATCGTGGCCGCAGGAGACGTAGTCCAGGGTGACGCTGCTGATCCGGGGCTCCTGTTTCCGCACCAGCTGTACGATGGGGATGCCGCTGGCCTCGATGTCCCGGAGTACCCGGCCGTTGCGGCCGGTGGCGGCGATGATGATCCCGTCTGCAAACCCGCTGCGCAGCCGCGCCAGGCACTCCCGCTCCGTGGCGGGGTCGTCCTCGGTGACGCAGACCAGGGTGGCGTATCCCAGGCGGCGCCCCTCTGCCTCGATCCCTTGGAGGATCTCCGAAAAGATGGCAAGGTGCAGCCGGGGGACCACGACCCCAACGGTGTGCCGCTTTCCCTGTCTGAGGGCCTGGGCCATGACGTTGGGGTGATATCCCAGCTCCTTGGCCGCGGCATAGATCCGGGCCTTTGTGTCCGGGTGGACGTATGAGGTGTTGTTCAGGGCGCGGGATACCGTGCTCACATCGACGCAGGCCAGCCGCGCCACATCTTTCAGGGTTGCCATGGTGTCTCCTCCAGACCGCAAACGTTTGTATAAACAGAAGGATAGCACAGGACCGGCTCCATTGCAACTGCTATTTTTCGGAAAATTGCGCTGCGTGGGAGTTTTGAAAGAGTGTGTGCAAAATGCACAAAACAAGTGGGGTGAATTTGCCGATTCCAACAAAATGTGCAACATTTTGCAGAGGACCTGCAAAGCGTTGCAGACCCGGCCAAACCCATTGACAGCCCTGGCACCCCGGTGCTATAACAGTCCCGTCGACAGCAAACGATTGCAGAGATTCCGGGAAAGCAGGTGGCCAATGCCTTCTGGAATCCCTCTCCCGCGGAAAGCGGACCATCTCTTCATACGATAAAAGGAGTGCTCAATCATGGCAAAGGTAAAGACGTTCAAGACCATTTTCCCCGCAGTGTCCGTCCCCCTGAATGAGGATTACAGCATCAACGAGCAGGAGTTCCGGGTATATCTCCGCTGGATCAAGAGCTTCTACGGCAAGGGCATCGAAGGCCTGGTCTGCAACGGCCACACCGGCGAGATCACCGGCCTGACCCGGGCAGAGCGCAAGCGCGTCACCGAGATCTGCGCGGAAGAGTGCGGCGATGTGATGACCATCATCTCCGGCGTGAACTGCGAGAACACCCAGGAGTCCATCGAGATGGCCCGCGAGGCCAAGGAGGCCGGCGCAGACGGCATCCTGCTGATGCCGCCCCACATGTGGCTGCGCTTCGGCATGAACCCCAACGCCCCCTTCGAGTACATCAAGGACGTGGCTGAGGGCGCCGACATCGACATCATCATCCACCTGTACCCGGCCACCTCCAAGGCCTTCTATCCGGTGGAGACTCTCATCAAGATGTGCAAGGAGATCGAGCATGTGAAGTGCATCAAGATGGGCACCCGCGTCACCTCCATCTATGAGCACGATGTCCGCCTGCTCCGCCAGGAGTGCCCGGACATCTCCCTCATCACCTGCCATGACGAGACCCTGTGCGTGTCCTGGTTCCCCGGCATGGACGGCGCCCTCATCGGCTTTGCCGGCTGCGTGCCCGAGCTGATCTGCCCGGCCCGCGAGGTCTTTGCCCACCCGGACCAGCACACCCTGAAAGAGGCCCAGGATTGGTCCGACCGCATCTACCACATCTCCCAGGCCATCTACGGCGGCGGCCAGCCCTCCGGTGAGGCCCACGCCCGGCTGAAGGAGGCCCTCTATCAGCGGGGCATCTTCTCCAACGCCCTCATGCGCAAGCCCGTTCTGCCTCTGAACCAGGAGGAGAAGGACTGGGTCGCCCTGGGCCTGGAGCGCAGCCAGCTGCCCAAGGTGGACATGGAGCAGTACAAGTAAGAGACAACCGGACGCCTGCGGTGCTGCGCGGCAGCACCGCAGGCGATATTGGAAGAAAGGGGAATTCCCTTGAGCGAGAAAACAACCACAGGGGCAGCGTTCGGCGAAGATGTGAAGCGGCTGCCGCTGAAAGACCTGGTAAAGCGCATCGGACCAGGCCTCATCGCCACCGGGATTGTAATCGGCCCCGGCGCGGTAACCACGGCATCCATGCTGGGTGCCAACTACGGCTATAGCCTGATCTGGCTTGTGATCCCCATCATTTTCATGGGCATCACCTTTATGATGGTGACAAACCGTCTGGCCATTGTGACGGGCCTTCCTTCCATCCATGCCATCCGCAAGTATTACGGCCCGGTGGCCGCCGGCGTGGTGGGCATCGCCGTGTTTCTGGCCTGTCTCTTCTTCACCATGGGCAATATCTCCGGGGCTGGCGCCGGCATGAACCTGATCTTCAACATGGACTGGAAGATCGGCTCCGTGATCCTCATCGCCATTGTGCTGTACTGCTATTTCGCCAAGAACGTGTACTCCAAGGTGGAAAAGCTGATCACCGCCTGCATCATCGTGATGATTCTCTCCTTCTACATCACCCTGATCGGCGTGGGCGGCCCCGATCCCGGGGAGCTGGCCAAGGGCATGTTCACTTTCCAGGTGCCGGAGGGGAGCCTTGCCACCGCGCTGGCCTTTATCTCTACCAATGCCGCCATCACCGCCGGCATCTACAACACCTATCTCGGCAAGGAGAAGAAGTGGAACAAGGAAGACCTCTTCAACGGGGTCATGTTCACGGACGCGCTGGTGCATGTGATCAGCGTGGTGCTGATCTCCGGTGCCATCATCCTGGTGGGCGCCATCGTCCTCCATCCCCAGGGGCTCTCCATCAAGGCGCCGGCGCAGCTGGCGGAGATGCTGGTGCCCATCATGGGCAATGCGGCGCGATACATCATGGGCCTGGCGCTGGTAGGGGCCGGGTTCTCCTCGCTGCTGGCCAATACCCAGCGAGGCATGGTGCTTCTGGGCGCTGGCCTGGACCGGGATACGGGCCTGGAGACCAAGTTTGTCCGCATCGGCTGCCTGATCTGCCTGGCTTTCGCCATGGTGATCTGCTACAGCTACGGTGGCTCTCCCACCCAGCTCATCCTGATGGCCAACGTGGCCACCTCCATCGCCACGCCGGTGGGCGGTCTCTTTATCCTCCTGCTGATCTGGCGGAACGATGTGAATGAGGGCTACAAGAAGCCCACCGCGCTCCGCATCTGCATGACGGTGAGCTACGTCTTCGTGCTGATCATGACCTACTTCGGCCTGAAGGGCTATATACCCCAGCTGATCGCCCTCTTCAGCGGCAAGTGAGTCTGGATACTCCTAATTATTGCAAAGCCCCGGCGCCGTATGGCGCCGGGGCCTTGCGCGTTCTGTGGGCGCTGGCTGTGGGACGAGACGATCTGTCCGGCGGATCTCGGCGAAAAAAGGATGATCTTGCAGGATTTGCGGCTGTAACCCGCAGTTTCACTCTTGCAAGGAAGGCGCTCCTGTGCTAAAGTACTGGAGATATGCGCGATAGACAGTCGCAGGGTCCCGCGCCTGGGAGCAGAGAAGAGGAGACAAGAGGCGCCACGGGACCGGCGATGAGAACGAAAACGGGGGATAGACGGTGCTGCACATCTTTTTTGCGGATCCGGAGACACTTCCAGTGGTATCAGACGTGGAAATGGCCTTCTCTATGCTCTCCGGGCAGAGGGTCTCTTTAGACGACAAAGATCAAAAACTGGTGGATCTCATCGAGCGGGCCGAACTGCTGGACGACCACAGCTTCCGGGACCGCTTCGGCTTTACCCTGCCGGTGAGCGCCCTGAGCACTGGCTGCAAGGCCGCCATCGTGGTGAATCACATGCCGGACCAGCTCATAGACCTCCGGGAGGCTGGAAAGCAGTCTCGGAGCGCCATCGTGGCGGTGTGCGAAGAGGGCAACGTGCTCATGGACCCAGACACCGGGATCGAGGACTGCACCAACTGCTGCGGCATCCAGGTCTCCGTAGAGGGGGAGACCTTCACCGATATGAGCGACCTGCTGTACTACTTCGAGGACGTGCGGGCCCGGGAGCGGGAGGAGTATTCATGATCGAATTTGGAACGGATCCCAGGGTGGAGATCCACTGCGAGCCCGGCTTCTACAGCTTCACCGAGGGCACCAGCGGCAAGACCTACCTCGCCAAGCTGATCGCCCAGGCCGGGGAGCAGGGGCTGCCCTACGTGACCTACTCCTATTACGACTACGTCCGGGGCGTGGACCTGGCCGCCGTGTGCGAGAAGGTCCAGGCGGAGCTGGTCTTTGTGGACCGCTACGACATGTTCTCCGAGGACCCCACCGTCCAGGAGCAGATCCAGAACCTGGCCCAGGACATCGTGGTGCTCTCGGATCTCAAGAGCAGCAACCCGCCCATTCTCCCGGACGACTACCTGGTGCTCACCCGCAGCGCGGAGCTGCTGGAAGTGACCTGAACCCCCAAAAAACCCCAATAGACAAACAGCCGCTGCCGGCATGGAGACCGGCAGCGGCTGTTTTGGCCTTGCGGGCATAAAATCACCCCGCCCTGTACTCGCAAGGCGGGGTGACTCATGTCAAGGGGTGAAGAATATCAGAACTTGTAGGACTTGCAGACGGGGGCGCAGGCGTCGGCGGAGGCCTTGTCGTACCAGATCAGGTTGTTGCCGGTGGCCTTGTCGAACATCTGGATCAGCTTGGGCTGGGTGGTGAAGTTCACCTTGGCGCCCATGGACACGTCCACCTTCAGGTCGACGGTGGGGATGACCATGACCACTTCGTCCTTG
>CANRFN010000150.1 GCA_947629915.1 uncultured Oscillospiraceae bacterium
CGGAGAACATGCGGTTGCGGAAGGTGGTGCGCCCCAGGGTGATGGGCGCGGAGAGGTGGGGATATTTGCGTTCCATTTTGTCTGCCTCCTGTCTCAGATACAGTGCCGGTGGATAGACCGGCTTTGTTGTGTGGATTCCATCGCACCATGTTGCAGGCGCGTGGATGGTTTTGTTCTGTTGTTCGGCATGCGGCGGTCTGGGAGAGATCCCGCAGGCCTCACATCGCAAGGGCAAAGGGGAATGCGGGAAGGCCGGCGCTGTTATGGAGCCCTCCCACAAACCAGGTCTCCTGGCCGTATTCCACCCGGAATGGGCCGGAGGCGGACTCCGGAATGGTGAGGACGAGGAGATCCCCCGCCACCGCATCGTGGTATGGCACGGAGGTCTCTCCAACGAACACCTTCAGGGCGGAGAGGCCGGCGGGCGCCCGGATCTGAAGTCCATCTCCGGCGTGGCGGAAGAGGACCTTGATCCTGTTGCCGTCCGCCCACGCGGAGACGGCCTCCGGGGCATCGCAGAGAAGCGGTTCTCCGTAGATGTGTCCCCGGGCCAAAAGCGCCAGGCGGTGGGCCGGAACCCGCTTGTCCTTGGGGTGGATGTCCCGCTCCTCCCCGGCATCTGTATTGGCACACAGCCAGACGCGCTCTGTCTTTGCCGCCGCCTCCCGCTGTCCCCGCCGGATGGCGGTAAAGCCGTGGTTCTCAAAGCAGATCCACTGCCGGAAGTTGGCCAGCTCCATCACCAGAAAGGGCAGGTCCGCCTCTCCCCAGAGCCGGCGCCAGTCCCGGATCAGGATCTGCAGCATGGCGCCATAGCAGGCCTGGGCCCCGGGGACCTCATCATCGCTCTCCCCCTGATACCAGAGGATACCGCGGAGGGTATACGGGGCCAGCTTCTGCACCATGTGGGTGTACAGGCTGCCGGGGATCTTCTCCGGCGTAAGCACATGGACGCTGGCCAGCAGTTCCGCCTCGCCCACCCCGGTGATGCGCTGGAAGTCCTCCATGGTAACGGTTACGGGCAGCATGGCATCGTTGCCGGGGTTCAGGATCCTGCCATGGTCGTTGGCGGGATTGTGCCGCTGCTCCCGCAGGAAGGCGTCCAGGTTGATCCCCTCTGCCTCCCGGCGAAAGTTCTCCATCCACAGGGGACAGGTCTCCTGTACAGACGCCGCCGGCATCCAGACGGCGCTGCGGGTGCCGCCCCAGTTGCAGCCCACGATCCCCACCGGCACCTCCAACGTCTGCTGCAGTTCCTTGGCGAAATAGAAACCGATGGCGCTGTACCAGGGCGCATCCTCCGGAGTGGCCTTTCTCCAGAATCCCACGGCTGCGTAATCAAAGGCAGCCTGCTGTCCCGGGAACGCAACCTTGGGGACGTCATAGAAGCGGATCAGGGCGGGATCTGCAATGCCCTCCAGGGCGGTGTCCCGGTGCTTCTCATAGCCCAGGGGAAACTCCATGTTGGACTGACCGCACGCGGCCCAGACCTCCCCCACGGCCACATCCCGCAGGACAATCTCTCCCCCGGGGGCGGAGAGCACCAGCGTCTCCTCCCGGGAGGCCGTCAGGGGCGGAAGGACCAGCTCCCAGCGCCCCGCCTCATCTGCTGCTCCGGAGGCGCATCTCCCCTGGATCCGGGCCTCCACCCGCTCCCCGGGGCAGGCGGTTCCCCAGATGCGCACCGGTTTCTCCCGCTGCAGCACCATTCCATCTTGAAAGAGCTTTGCCGGTCTCATCGTCCTTCGCTTCCCTTCCCGGCCCCTCCACCGGCGAGCCGTCTCCCGATGGCCGCCAGGTCTGCCGTGCTGCCGGTAACCGCCTGGATGGCCTTGGCCCGGGCCCTGGGCTGGCAGCCCTCCTCCGGGTCTGTGAAGAGGCCGAAGTACACCTCGGTGAGCCCGCCGATCTGGTTCTGCTCGATGCCGCCCCGGCGGAGCATGGCGTTCTCGTTGAGAAGCCGGAAGTTGTGGAGGGTTCGAACATAGGGTAGCTCCGATGCGATCTCCAGCATTTTCTGGTTGTATCCCGCATACCGCTGCTCCCACGCCGGGTTGCCGCAGTCTGTGAAGCCAGACTCGGTGAGCAGCACCTGCTTGTGTCCATCTCCGTACTTCTTCATCACCTTATAGGCGGCATCGTTATAGCTCTTCCAGAGCTGGTCCGGCTCGTCCACATCCAGAAACAGGTCCGCGTCCGAGACGTCCCGGTTGGAGAAGACATAGGGGTGCCAGGCCAGGAGATCGAAGTAGTCGTCCGGATTGGCAGACCAGAAGTTCCCGCTCTTGATCCGGGCATAGATCTTGTCCAGGGTCCAGGCCACCCCGTACATCACCGGGAGAAAGTCCGGCATGTCGCCGCCCAGGCCCGGGGTGGACAGGGCCGGGGAAAAGCTTGCCACCTTGGCGTTGGGGTTCGCCCTCCGCACCCCCCGGGCGGCGAAGTACATCATGTCCACGGCGATGTCCGCCTTCTCATCGGCGGTGAAGGGATGGGACATGTCGCCGTCCAGAAAGCCGTCCGGGTGGAGGAAGGCGTTCAGGTTCCACTCGTTGCCCACCTCCCAGATGTCCACCTGGGGGAAGAGAGAAACCATGGTGTACCAGGACTGCTCCAGCATCTCCAGGGTCTGCATATAGAGGCTGCCCGGGGTGAGGTCTCTCGGGGGCATGGCGTGGCCGGTCTTCTGCTGGCAGCCCTCGGGCAAGAACCACTCGTGGCTCATGCCGGTGACTTCGATGTCCAGCTCCTTGGCCCGGTCCAAGAGCCTGCGGTGCATGGCCACCTCGGCCCCGTTGGGGGTGTTGGGGTCCACCAGCAGCTCCGTAAGGTGCATCCAAGCCCGGTATGCGTTGCAGCCCAGGCCCTTCACCAGGTCCAGATAGGCCGGGGCATCGATGCCCTGATCCCGCTGCCGTTGGATCAGCGGCTCCCCTACTCCAAAGAATCTCTCATGCATTGCCGGCTCCTCCGATCTCGTAGAAATAGATGTGCAGGCCGTCCTCCAGGACAACGCCCTCTCCCTCGAAGCGGGTACTGTGCAGGTATGGCGCCAGCACTTCGGAATCCGTGTAGAAGGTGGGCACCGTGTGGAAGGGCATGGTCTTGGTGCGGTCGTCCGTCCAGCCGTTGTTCTCTACGTAGATGTGGCAGGGCTGCCCCGCCCTGTCTCGGCCGGTGAGCATGTACCGTGCGGACATGTGGCGCACGTACACGGCGTTCACCACCTGGGTGTCCACCCCGCATGGCTCTACGATGCCGGTGAAGAGTTCGCTGCAGACTGAGCCCTGGAAGGGGATCATGTCCACCTCGGCGTTCTCCCCCTTCAGGTGTACGGCGGGACCGTTGGCCTCGATCTTGATATCCAGAATGGGTTTTCGTTCCATGGTCTGACTCCTCTCTGTTCTGTGTTCTCTCGCCTCTTCGGGATTCCCCCGAGCTGTCTCTATTGTACCGGCAGACGCGCCGCACTTCTATCTAGATTCCGGTTATTTTGTCCTAATTCCGCACAAAGATGTGAGAACAGGCAATCTTCTTTGGACAGGCTCCAGCCGGACGGTTCCATCGGCCCTGCCCCGTCTATTTTCCCGGGAAATCATTGCACCTGCTTAAGAATCACTCTATCGGGATTCCGCGCATCTTGCACTTTTTCTGCACCGGGAGTATTATATTCCCCGGGGAGGAGATGCTATATGCCGCGGGAGCTGATGCACCGCTTTGCCGCCATGGTGCGGACAGATGTGGTTTATGAGACAGGGCACGGCGATCTCACCCCCTATTTGGACAGCCCGGTAGACAGCCCGCTGGTACAGGACAGCGCCCTCCGGGACCAGCTTCGAGAGGGGCTCTCTTCCAACGGCAGCTTCTACCTGTATCAGGACCCCTTTCACGCGCACTACCTGGCCCTGGCCTACAAAGGCGGCAGGCTGTATCTGGGCCCCCTGTGCAACAGCCAGCTGAACCCCGCCCAACAGGCCCGCTTCTACAAATCCCACCACATCGATGTCTCGGAACCCCGCGCTCTCCGCACGTTCACCCTCCGGCAGATCAAGGACACCGTGGTATTGGCGGTCTCCCTCTTCTGCGGGGTCGACCTCCCGGAGGAGGAGCTGTTCTCTCCCCGGCCGGCGGAAGTGGCACCGGAACAGGCCATTCAGCGGGATCTGCAGGACATGCTGCGGGACAATGAGGCCTATGCAGACGAGGGTCTCTATCGGCACACATACCACGAGGAGCAGCAGCTGCTGAAGGCAGTCCAGGCTGGCAGTGCAGAGGAGGCCATCCGGATTGCGGAGAACATGGATGGGGACTCCGGCCGGTTTGCCGCGGAGGATCTGCAGCACTTCCGCATTCTCTCCGCCGTGGCCATCACCCTGGTGGCAAGAGCGGCGATCTCCGGGGGCGTCCTGCCGGAAGACGCATACCGCATCAGCGGGTACTACATCCGCAAGAGCACAGCCGCCCAGGCCCGGCGGGAGATCCTGTACTACCGCAACCGCTGCATCCAGGACTTCTGCAGCCAAATCCAGGCCCTGCGGCAGAAGAAGACCGGCTCCAGCTACACGGTAAAGTGCCGGGACTACATCCGCAAGCACTACCGGGAGAAGATCTATGTGGAGGACATCGCCAATCCCCTGGGGATCAGCCCGGACTACCTGTCCCGGCTCTTCCGCAAAGAGATGGGGACCACCATCCAGACCTACATCAACCAGGTGCGGGTGGAGCGGGCCGCCGAGCTGCTGGTATACTCTGAGCAGTCCCTCCCCGCCATCGCCACCTATGTGCACTTCCCCACCCAGAGCTACTTCGGCCGGGTCTTCAAGCAGTTCCAGGGGCAGACCCCCAGCGAGTACCGGAGGGCCCACCGGGTGCCGGAGTTCTGGATGGACACCCAGAAAAATGGGCGGTCCTAGGGGACAGGCCTGCAAAAACTTCCTTATCGTCTCTTTTACTTCTCGAACGTCAGGAACAGTGCGGAAAACTCTGCTCAGGTAAAGCGCTTTTATGGTATAATGCTGTGAATTCTTTGATTTTGCAGGGCACCGGGACGGCTCACATGCTGTTCCCACCCAGGTCTCCCCATCGGTTTGTCTCCGTTCCCAGCTTTGCAGACAGCTCTCGACCAGTACAGGCGCCCTGCTTCCCGAGACCCGGTACCCATCAGGCGCAAAATGGTTCTATTCTCGCATGCACATTTTCAGGCCACACACCTCTGTGTATCCTCGTGCTGCCCTACCCAAACTCTCTACTATGGAGGTGCACTCAGTGCGGATTGCTATATGTGACGACGACCGGTACGATCAGGAGCAGATCCTTCAGACCGTACAAACTGTGGAGAAGGACGCCAGTATCGAGTGTTTCTCAGACGGCGCTTCTCTGATCAAAGCGGCAAAGCAGCCTTCTCCCTTTGAAATCATTTTTCTAGACATCTATATGCCCAACGAGGACGGCATGCAGATCGGCAGGGCCCTGCAAAACATCTCTCCCCGAAGCAGCCTCGTGTTCATCACCAGCAGCAAGGACCGCGCCCTAGAGGCCTTCTCCCTGGCGGCCCTGCACTATCTGGTAAAGCCCATCACGGAACAGGGTGTGACGGAGGCCATGCGGCGGCTCCGCGCCCTGCACCCCAACCTCCAGGCCGCCATCTCCTTAAACGTGGGCCGGAACACCCAGAACGTACCTCTCAGCCAGGTGTGCTTTCTCTCCAGCGCCAGCCACGCGGTGGAGGTCTCCCTGAAGGACGGCACCGTCTTCAAGGTGTGGACCTCCCTCTATGAGCTGGAGCAGAAGCTGGGCCGGAACTTTTTGAAGATCAACCGGGGCCTCATCGTGAACATGGATCATGTGGTGGAGATGCGCACCGAGAGCTGCATCATGGCAAACGGACAGGAGCTCTATCTGGCCGTGCGGAAACGGGGGTCCATCTGCGCCACCTATCAGGACTATCTGCTGGATCGGCTCTCCCGCAGGGATCTAGAGCCATGATCATCGACTATCTCTGCAATGCCGTTGGTTTTTTCACCCAGCTGCTGCCATGCGGCATCATGGTCTTTCTGTGTTTCCATCAGGACAGTCTTCGCTTCTCCAAAAAGGCCATACTGATCGCCGTTACAGCTATCGTTGGCGCATTGGCGCTGCTCTTTCCACTCTTGCTTGAGGTACTGCCCAATACCGGCATGGCTGGCGACATCATCATGCTGGTAACGGCCATAGCAATGCTGATGGGCGCCTTTGTCATCATCCAGGAGCCGGCCATCAAGAAGTTACTGGTCTTCTTTGTGGTCCTCTTCTACGCCGTGGTCCAGTTCTGGATGGTGAACGCCACCCTGATCCTGCAGCCGACAAAAGTGGGGTTCAATCTGAGCTCCGATGTGCCCTATGGCTACTTCACCACCATCCTGTATGTCGTCTACGCCGTAGTGACGCTGCCCCTCATGTGGAAGTTCGTACTCCTTCCCCTGACGGACTTTCTCCAGGAGATGGAGCCCGCGGAGATGCGCCGGGAGTTCACCGTAGCCATTCTCACCACCTTGATCTTCATCATAGCCATGATGTACGCATACAATATCGATCTCGCACTGGAGTACTATCCCGCGGTGCTGGGGCTGGAACTACTTCTCATGCTGGAGCAGTTTCTCCTGTACTGGCTGCTCTTCCGGGAGTCCCTCCGCCGCAAGCGGGACGAGCAACAGCGCCGCGCCCTGCAGATCCAGAAGATCCAGTTCGAAAAGATCAGCCGGGAGATGGAGAACGCCCGGCGGCTCCGCCATGACCTCCGGCACCACATGAACACCATCGGCGCCCTGAACGCCCAGGGCAAGCGGGACGAGATCACCGCATATCTGAAGCAGTACGGCTCCGAGGTGGCCTACCTGGACGACCTGAAGTTCAGCGGAGATCCGATGGTGGACGGGGTTCTGGAGTACTACCTCTCCCAGGCCAGGGACATGGACGTAACTGTGGACTACGCGGTCTCCCTGGAGGGGGACACCGGCGTGGAGCCCACCGACATGACCGTGCTTCTGGGCAACTGCCTGGAAAACGCCCTGGAGGCCCTGAAAAAGCTGCCGGAGAACCGGCGGACCTTGTCTGTGGACCTGCGCACCGCCCATTCCATGATCCTCCTCCGCATCCGCAATGCCGCCAATCTGAAGGACAGCGGGGATCCGTCCTCCTGGACCACCTTTGTGCCCCAAGAGCCCTCCGATGGACACGGCGTGGGATTGAGCAGTGTAAATGCCATCGCCAAGAAATACCACGGCAGTGCCCTGTTCCAGAGCAAGGATGGGGAGTTCACCACCCGAATCATCCTGAACCCCAAACTGGCCCAGGAGTGAGTAACAGGTTATCGAACGCAAACAGATACAGACATGGAAGGACACCGGAGTGCCATCGCGCTCCGGTGTCCTTTTCTACCCATGGCGGTACTGCGTTGCGCCTCCCGGTCTTTCCCCTGGGAGGTTCCGAAGTGCCCGGTAGGCTGCCGCCTCGTACGCCAAGGAATTTTGTATTACAATTTCATTCAAAGTTCCGTATTCCATTCTGATTTGCATCGATTTGCATTACATTTTCCCTCTTCACTTTGACAGTCCGGTCAATTGCGCAAAATTCGTCCTTTACAACCATATATCCATATGCTACAATCCAGCTATATACTCCACGGAGAACCACATGCTCAGGACGGGAAGGGATCGTAAGACAGCTTCCGCGAGCGCATCTCTGCACAAAAGAAGCAGTGAAACAGTGGGCGCACTATCCGCTGCTGCGCGAGGCCACCGTCCTGCGGGATGTTGGCGGCAACTTATCGGTGCTGCTCCAGGGGGCGTCCGAACTCCCAGCAGAGAGCATAGAGACCTTGCGTACCAGCTCGGAGGAGGCGCTTCGCTCATTTCGTCTAATCCGGCTGATTTGTGATTCTGGGACAGGCTCCATGACCATTGATTCAGGAGGTGAACGACATAATGGTTCAAATGACAATCGCAGAACGGAAAAGGATCCTTGAGACCATTTCCAACCTTTCCGTAGCGGATCCTGAGACAGCGGATTTCGCCGCGTTCTTTGTATCGGACCACCATGCCTATCTCCGGGATCCATACCATTTTCTCGTCCTGGGCGGCCGGGGTGCTGGCAAGACGAGCGTGTTTCGCACCATGCAAACCAAGGATGGCTTCCGAAGGATTTTTGAGAAAGATCGTCCATTGGACGCACCGGATGCCGATAACAGCACTGTCCTCGAGGGATATTCACGCTCCAGCCAATTCCCCGCTCCCGATCTCCTGGACCAGTATGCCACCGATAAGCAGGCCAGAGCGTACTGGATTGGCAGCCTGCTGATCGTCTTATCTACGCTGCCCGAGGATGGTCTCAGATTCATCGAGATCATGAACGCCGCATTTGGAGCGTCCGATGCCGCTGTATTCCTTCCCTTGGAAAACCTAAAGTTCCCCTCCCGTTGGATCCACTTTGTCCTGGAGAATCTGGAACGGGCGGACATCGTATTGCGCGAATTTAATCAATATCTTTTCGAGCAGGAGCGCTGGGCCATCATCGCGTATGACGATCTGGATCGTCTCACAAGCGCATATGAGGATCTGTTCCCTTTCATACGGGCGCTTTTGTCCTTCTGGCACAAGCACTATCGCCATTGGCAGCGTTTGCGCTGCAAGATCTTCCTGCGAAACGACCTCTACGAGTCCCGCCTGCTGGACTTTGATCTTGCCCACAGGATGGTGGGCTACGTCAAGTACCTGGAGTGGAACGAAGCAGACTTGTACCAGTTGCTGATCCAGAAGCTCGCACATTCCGGCAGCGAGGCTGTCCTCCGCTATCTGAGCGGCATCCCGGGTCTGATGCAAGGAAAAGACGTTTTGCCCGGATACTCCCCTGCAGAGAAGCTCCCTGTCTTGGAAGCGTTCGCGTCTCGCCTGGTCGGTAAGTATATGGGGGACTCCCCTAGAAAAGGATTCACCTTCGACTGGATTCCAAGCCATCTGCAGGACGCCAAAGGGAGGATGTATCCCCGCTCCTTCCTCAAGTGCTTCGCTGTAGCGGCGGGAATGATGCTGGAGCACGAAGACGCCCTTGCCTCCCTAACCGGTTCTCAGCTGATCCTGCCCGCCATGATTCGGGCGGCAATCCCATCTGTCTCTGAGGACCGACTCGCTGAGCTCCTGAAGGAGTATCCTTGGCTTGCGCAGTTGAAACCTGCGTTCCGTGGTCTTACCATGCTGATGGACAAAGACTCGTTCATAGACAACATCGACATGGACCTCTGGGACGATACGCAAAAACCGTCCCTGCCAGACCGCACACCCCGCGGAATTTTCAACGTATTGCAGCAGATCGGCGTTGTCTTTGCCCACGAAAACTGCGTCAATGTTCCCGAGCTCTACCTGCACGCTTTTCAAATGCAGCGAAAAGCCGGTATCCACCGCATTGGTTGTTCTTCAGATTGACAGGCATAGACTTCGCTTGCATTTGCAAATGGCGCAATCCCGCCGCGGCCCACCAAAGTCTGAGCACCCTGGTAGATTTCCTTTGCCTCAGCTCACGCCCGCGCTGCGCAATTTCTCCTCCCCCTCTTGACGCCCTCCCCCGCCCGCGGTATCATAGGCCCATGGACTCCCAAATAACGGTATCCACATGATACATGCCCGCAGCGGGCTGAAAGGAGAAGCATTTGAACATGGGCAAGACATTGGTGGCGTACTTCAGCGCCAGCGGTACTACGGCCCGGGTGGCAAGGGAACTGGCGCAGGCAATCGGGGCAGACTGCTATGAGATCAAGCCGGCCGTCCCGTACACAAAGGCGGACCTGAACTGGATAGACAAGCAATCCCGCAGCACCCAGGAGATGACGGACAAGAGCAGCCGTCCGGCTCTGGCAGATCGGGATGCCAACATCCAGGCATACGATACCATACTCCTGGGCTTCCCCATCTGGTGGTATACGGCCCCCCGGATCGTCTCCAGCTTCCTGGAGCAGTACAATTTCTCCGGCAAGCGGATCATCCTCTTCGCTACCTCCGGCGGCAGCGGCCTGGGCAAGACCGCTGCCGATCTCGCAAGATCCGTCTCCGCATCCGCCAAAATCCTGGACGGCGGAATGCTCAACGGCAGCCAGACCGCCGCCATGCTGAAAGCGTGGGCAGACAAGGTCCTCTGATCGGCATGGGGAATGCCATGAGTCAGAACACATCTACAGCGGCACCCCAGTGCCTTCTGAACCCGGACTGCATGCGGACAGTCCTCCAGAGGGATAGCCACGTCCTGCAGCACATTCTCCGGGTTCTGATGGAGGTGCCAGACCTGGAACTCACCGGACTGGACACCCGGTACTATGCGCCGGATCTGCGGGGGAACTGCGCCAGGCTTCTGGCCTCTGCCCAGGATGACAGCGGTACAGCGTACTGCATTCTGTTTCTCCAGCCGGACAAGGGCCTCACGCCCCGGCAGATCCGTCCTTACACAGACGCCATCCTGAGGGAATCCCTGTATGCCAGCGGGGATGACTCCGGCCTGCCGAAGTTCTACGCCGTGATCCTCACCCAGGAGGACCTCCTCGGGGACGGGGAGGGCAAACACCTCTTTGCCATGATGGAGCAGGACAGCTACGAGGTACTGCCGGGCAGTCTCGTCACCATCTACGGCAACTGCACCTATCAGGGAGAGAATTCCATCGGCAGGCTGATGGCCGATCTCATGGAGACAGACCCGGAGAAGATCCATGACGATGTGATCCGGGGCGCAGTCCTGGCGGCGCTGCAGGAATAACTCGGGAATGCCTGCTAAGCACCCGGCGCTAGCTGCGCTGGGTGCTTTTGTGTGTCTTTTCTGACGGTCTAAGTTGGAAATCGGATAAAGCAAAAGAGACCTGATCGTACGATCAAGTCTCTTTTATTTTGTACTACCGTTTTTTCTGAGTCCTTTTCTAGCCAAGCATCATCAGAGCAAGTTTTCTTTACTATCGGACTCGTAATGAGACTACACTTAGCTCAGTAATGTTCGCCTTTGACCCAGTTCTGTTATTCCTAATCTGTGGCATAGTTCTCCATAAAATAGCTTTTCATGGTGACCCTGCTAATTATTCCGTCAAGATGGTAGCCTCCATCCGTTGCTTCAATCCAAGGATCTTCCTCATGTGTCATGTTTCGTAACTTCCAAGCAGAATATTGGCCAAATACTTCATAGACATTTTCGAGGATCTTTTGATCATATTTATTTTCAGAAATTTTCTTGACTGACGCCATATCATCCTCGTTCTGTTCAGAGAAGGCCAAATCATACGGATCTGAGTAAAACCTATAGACCTCAAGAACAACAGGCCCGTGTGCCCAAGCCACAATATCCTCTGTAAAGAGACTGCCATTGCCCAGGGCAAGAGAGCATCCCTCCGCATATTACAAAAGTTTCAAAAGCTTTAAGAGGGTCATCTTTTCCCCTCCTTGCGTGTTAAACGAAATGTCATTTCTCCAAATGAACCATTTCGCAATGTCCAATGCTTTATAAACTGCCATGGTTCTGTCCTCCTTCTTTCTTCATTTTACTCCAAAGGGACCGGCTATTCAAGTTCAAAACGACTCCATCACAGTCCAATTTCATTTAACTTGCAGCGCAGAGTTGAACTGAAGGACAATAATATTTGAATCGCGAGTACACATTCACGAATTCTTATAGGACCAGATATTTCTACTTTAAAAAACAAAAGAGGCCTGACCTTTCGATCAGACCTCTTGTGTTGGCACTACCTATCTTCCCAGACCGTCACCAGCCAA
>CANRFN010000151.1 GCA_947629915.1 uncultured Oscillospiraceae bacterium
ACATCACCTTCATCTACAACATGCCCTTCCGGGCCATCGGCAAGATGGCCGGCGGCATGTGCTCCCAGGAGATGTGCCACAGCATTCTCACCATCTGCAACGGCCACTTCTTCAAGGGCGCCGGCGGCGTGATCGGCGGGTTCTTCCGCCAGCGCAAGGTGCAGAAGAAGGCCAATTCCATGGAATAAGGAGGAACCATTCATGGCAGACAAGACGACCGAGAAGACTGAGAAGAAGAAGACCAGTCTGAAGGAGTGGATCCGCGAGGGCGGACTGTTCATCATCTTCAGCTACGTGGTCACTTTCCTGAAGTACCTGATGCTTCAGTTCCTCCCCACCTTCTACCACAACCTGGTGGGCGATGTGGAGTGGCTGTTCCCCGGCATCCCCGTGAACCTGTTCGGGGTGAACTTCAAGCTGTCCATCATCGGCAACGCCCTGGAGACCGCGGCGGACGGCAGCTACCTGCTCTCCAGCGGCCTGGCCTTCACCCTGGCCAACCTCACCGCCATCGTCTTCGGCGAGTGCGTCAACTTCCCCCTGCAGCGCAACATCACCTTCCGCAGCCACGGCCCCGTGGGGCCCCAGATCGCCATGCACGGCATCGCCACCGTCGCGGTGTTCCTGGTGATGAACCTGTTCACCTGCCTGTGGAATCCTCTGGCCGGCCACTTCGGCGTGCCTGACTTCCTGTTCAACATCGTCACCACCGTTGTCACCGGCGGCGTGTCCATGGTGATCATCTTTGCCGTGGATAAGACCATCTTCGCCCCCGGCTGGGGCGAGAAGAAGTAAGTCCTCCCGCCGCACATCATTTTGCGATTCCTCATCCCCTTCCAATTTAGACGGGCCGGCCGCAGCCGCAATGACTGCGGCCGGCCCGTTGCATCCCCCGGCACTGCAAGATGGAGAGAGGATGTCCAAGGAGAGAAAGACTTCAGGAAGGAGGTGCCCATCAGATGGGAAAAGACCGGTTGGTGGCGTTTACGGACGCCGTGCTCGCCATCGTGATCACGATCCTGGTGATGGATCTGCGCCTGCCGCTGCAACCCACCCCGGCGGCCCTGTGGGCGCTCCGGGAGAGCTTCTTTGCCTATGGGGTCTCCTTCTTCTGGATCGGCGCCATGTGGATCATCCTCCACAACCAGTGGCACAGGGCCAAGCGGATCACCACCCGGGTGGCTTGGCATACGATCCTGATGCTGTTTTTCTTCTCCCTGCTCCCCTATGTGACCCGCTTTGCCGGAGACAACCTGATGAGCATGTTCGCGCTGAGCATCTACTGGGCGGTCTCGCTGCTTGCCACCGTAAACTTCATGGCCCAGGGCTACGCCCTTGGCTACTACAACCGGGACGACCTGGAATTTCTGGCGTCTGCCAGGGTGCTGAACCACTGGATGTGGGTAGACCTGGGGGTAAACATCGCCGGTCTCGGGCTGGCGGTGCTCCTGCGCTACCCACCAGTCCTCATGGTGGTGAGCTTTGTTGGCGCCCTCATCCCATCTGTGGTGATCCGGCACCTGAACCGGGAGTACGAATCCTGATCCCCTTCGCCCCGGCTGGGGAGAAGAAGCAAACCCGAAACCAACCCTCCCGCAGCGCCCCGGACCCCGTCCGGGGCGCTGCTCTGTCTCCGGGCAGGAAAAAAGAGACGGGCAGGCCAGCCCATATGGGCAAGCTCGCTCGTCTCCGTCACTCTGAAGCGATATGCAGTTGTGTGCCGGCGGGGAATCCTGTACCGGTCTCGGCAATGAATCCCCGCGCTGAGGAGTGTACCACAGAATTCCGCCCCTGGCAAGGTGCCGGGATCTGGTATTTTCGTCCAGCCCGTTCCAATTGGGCGTTTTTTAACCGCCGCCGGGGTCTCCCCGGGCTGCCATACCATACACCATCCCGCCTGAGATTGCAACAGAACTTCCGGAAAATACCACAACCGGCCCTAATTCGTTGGATTCCGCCCGGGAGAGGCCGCGTTTTGCCAGGAAGCGCCGCTTTTCAGCAGATCCCAGTTTGGATCACTTTGCATGTAGGCGAAGGCTTCGTCCTCCAAGGACTGCAGCAGGGTCTGCCGGGCGGCCTCCGCAAACGATGGATCCGCCGGCCGCAAGTTCATGTGCCGATAGAGCGGCGATCTCACAAAGTCCCCGATGGTGTCTGCGCTGTCCAGCAACTCCTCCACGAGCCCCATTGTCCAGACCGGGTCCTTCTCCCAGGTGGCCGCATCCAGCCCGGGACAGACTGCCTGGTATCGGCCCATCTCAAAGGCGGCGGCGACCGCACCGGACAGATCCACCAGTTTGTGCACCATGGCGCGGTCCCCGTCCTCCATGTACAGGATCCGGAGGTCGTTCAGGACGTTCTGGGTGTGCAAGTACCCGGTGTACAGCAGCTCCTCCAAGGACCGGAACGCCGCCTCCCGATGCCCGGTCTTGCCGTCCACCAGGGCCTGCTTTCGCTTCCGCTCCGGGTTCTCCCGGGAGAAATGCGACAGGTACTGGGCCGCCTTCTCGTAGTCTCCCTTCCGGACATAGGCGTGGAACAGCGCATCCGCCGCCTGGTTTCGAATGCCCTCGTCCGCCGATTCCAGGCACCGCTCGTACCAGCCATACAGGACGTTGTCGTAGGCGTCCTGGTTGGGGAGATCCAACAGCAGCCGCGCTCCGTCCAGGATGGACGCCGCCTGCCAGATCAGGCCCTCCGCGTTGGGGTACTCCCGGACCTTCTCCTGCGCGGACAGGAACACCGTGTGGAAGTCCCGGTGCTCCAGGTCTTCCTGCAGCTGGGCGAGGTACTGGTTGATCTCGTTGTCTGAGAGATTCCCGTGGAAGCACAGGAGCTCATCCGTAGTGATGCCCAGCAGCCGGGCGATGGGAGCCAGCAAGGCCACGTCCGGCAGACTGCTGTTCTTCTCCCACTTGTTCACCGCCGGGGCGGTCACCCCGAGGCGATCTGCCATCTCCTCCTGGGTGAGGCCCTTACTCTTCCGATATTTCCGGATCACGTCTCCCACTGTCTGCACGCATACCATCTCCTCGGAAAGGTTTGCATCGATGCTGGGAACAGTATAGCCGCTTGCGCCGCCAAAGTCTATTGAGCGCTCGTTAAGCCACGGGAACTTTTCTTTCCCGCCAGTTAAAAATCTACCGTGCAATTGGCCGCAGCCACTTCCCCGGACCCGTGATAGGATGCCCCTTCTTCGGGCACAATACGCCAGGTCCGCTCCATTCCTCCTTGACAGCCTCCCCCATCTCGTTATACAATCTGGATAGCATTTCCTTCCCCCCGTACATCCCCGCCGGGGTGCGGTCCGGTTCCAATGATCCCGCCGCCGGCAGCAACGCCGCTTTCTCTGTTTGTTTTTCCAGAAAATTTGGTGTCCTGCCCCCTTGCATTCCTGCTGCCCGTCTGTTATCATCAGAAACAGCAGAGTGCTGAGATTTTGGAGAAGCGCAAAGCGACGTTTAGGAGTCGCTTTGCGCATTTTTATTGCGCCGCGTCAGCGGGAAAGGAAGGCAATGATGGAACGCAAACAACTGATGGAACTACTGGAAGAGGGGCCCGTGATCGCAAGCGTGAAGGACGGACGGGGTCTGGCCTCCGCCCTGGAGAGCAACGTGTCCGTGGTCTTTCTCCTGTCCAGCGATGTGCTCACCGTGGAGGAGACCGTCTCCCGGGTCCGGGCCGCGGGAAAGCGGGTCTTTGTCCATGTGGACCTGGTGGAGGGCCTGGCCGGGCGGGAGATCGCCGCAGACTACATCGCGAGACACACCCAGGCGGACGGCATCATCTCCA
Organism: uncultured Oscillospiraceae bacterium; assembly: GCA_947629915.1. GTDB lineage: Bacteria > Bacillota > Clostridia > Oscillospirales > Oscillospiraceae > Enterenecus. The sequence continues at coordinate 3,793 of CANRFN010000151.1, forward strand.
CCCGGGACTCCCTCACCCGCCGGGCCAAGGAGCTGGGTCTGCTCAGCGTCCGAAGAGTCTTTCTGCTGGACTCCATGGCCCTCACCAGCATCGAGCGCCACCTGGCCCAGGACGCCTCGGACATCATCGAGGTGCTCCCCGGCCTGATGCCCAAGATGATCCAGCGCCTCACCGCCGCCACCCGCAAGCCCATCATCGCAGGCGGCCTCATCACAGACAAGGAGGACGTCACCCGGGCACTGAGCGCCGGCGCTTTGGCGGTGTCCTCCACCAACCAGGCCGTCTGGTCCATGTAGTCCCCATCCAGCCAAAGGAGGCAAACATTCCCCCATGTACGATGTCCTGATCATCGGCTGCGGCGTTGTGGGCGCCGCAACCGCCTTCCAGCTCTCCAAATACCAGCTGAAGACCGCGGTATTGGAGCGGGAAAACGATGTGGCCATGGGCACCACCAAGGCCAACAGCGCCATCCTCCACGCCGGTTACGACCCCCGTCCCGGCACCCTGATGGCCAAACTCAACGTCCGGGGCGCCGCCCTAGCCGCGGAACTCTGCTCCGCCCTGGATGTGCCGAGAGAGCAGGTTGGCTCTCTGGTGCTGGCCCTCTCAGAGGAGGACCTCCCCAAGATCCAGGAGCTCTATCGCCGGGGCATCGCCAACGGGGTGCCCGGGGTACAGCTGCTCTCCGGAGAGGAGGCCAAGGCCATGGAGCCCAACCTGGCCCCGGAGGTCTGCGGCGCCCTCTATGCTCCCACCGCCGCCATCTGCAGCCCCTGGGAGCTCTGTCTCGCCCTGGCGGAGACGGCGGTGCGCAACGGTGTGGAACTGCACCTGGAGACCGCAGTCCAGGGCATGCAGCAGACCGAGAACGGCTGGACGGTCCAGACCAATCAGGGGGACTTCCAGGCCAAGTATGTGATCAACGCCGCCGGCACAGACGCGGCCGCGGTCCACGACATGGCAGCCCCCCACGCCTTTGACATCGCCCCCAGCAGCGGCCAGTACTGGCTGCTGGACAAGAGCGAGGGGGACCGGGTGTCCCATGTGATCTTCCAGGTCCCCAGCGCAGCGGGCAAGGGAGTCTTGGTGGCCCCCACTGTCCACGGCAATCTCATCGTGGGCCCGGACGCCCGTGCCACCGGTCCCCATGACACATCCGTCACCGCAGCAGGCCTCGCCTACGTGCAGTCCTGCGCCAGGCGCTCCGTGCCCTCCATCGATTTCCGGGCCAACATCCGGAACTTCGCCGGGGTGCGGGCCAAGTCCGGGGAGGACTTCATTCTCCAGTGGGCAGACGATGTCCGGGGCTTCCTGGACCTCGCCGGCACCGCGTCTCCGGGCCTCACCGCAGCCACCGCCATCGGGGAGTACGCCGTGGAGCTGCTGCAGCAGGACGGCCTCGCTCTCCAGCCCAAGGAGAACTTTATCTGTGCCCGACACCGGGTCCGGTTCAAGGAACTGCCCCCGGAGGATCGGGCAGCCCTGGTGCAGGGCAACCCCGCGTACGGCAAGGTGATCTGCCGCTGTGAGACGGTTACAGAGGGAGAGATCTTAGACGCCCTCCACGGCCCCATCCCGCCCCGCTCTCTGGACGGGGTGAAGCGGCGGACCAACGCCGGCATGGGAAGATGCCAGGGCGGGTTCTGCGGGCCCCGGGTGGCAGAGCTGCTCCACCGGGAGCTGGGCATCCCCCTGGGCGAGGTGCTCCAAGACCAGGCCGGCAGCTGGCTGCTGCGCCGGGAGACAAAAGGAGGTGCGGCCCATGTATGATTGCATCGTGATCGGCGGCGGCCCCGCGGGCCTCGCCGCCGCCAGCGCCGCCTGGGAGCAGGGTCTCCGAAAGATCCTGCTGGCCGAGCGGGACGTGGAGCTGGGCGGCATTCTGAATCAGTGCATCCACAACGGCTTCGGCCTCCACTACTTCAAAGAGGAGCTCACCGGCCCGGAGTACGCCGCCCGGTTTGCGGAGAAACTCCGGGAGACCGGCGTGGAGGTGCGCATGGACACCATGGTGCTGGACCTCAAGGGAGCGCCCGGCCGCCGGGAGGTGCACATGGTGAGCCGGGACAAGGGGTACTGCATCGAGGAGGCCCGGTCTGTGATCCTGGCCATGGGCTGCCGGGAGCGCACCCGCGGCGCCATCTCCATCCCGGGCACCCGGCCGGCGGGGGTCTTCACCGCCGGCGCGGCCCAGCGGTATGTGAACATGGAGGGCTGGCTCCCCGGGGAGCGGATCGTGATCCTGGGCAGCGGCGACATCGGCCTCATCATGGCCCGCCGCCTCACCCTGGAGGGCGCCAAGGTGTTGGCCTGCGTGGAGCTGATGCCGTACTCCGGCGGCCTCACCCGGAACATCGTCCAGTGCCTCCAGGACTACAACATCCCCCTCTATCTCTCCCATACGGTTACCGAGATCCGGGGCAAGGACCGGGTGGAGCAGGTGGTGGTCTCCCAGGTGGACGGCCGCAGGAACCCCATCCCCGGCACCGAGATGGTCTTTGATTGCGACACCCTGCTCCTCTCTGTGGGCCTCATCCCGGAGAACGAGCTCTCCCGTCAGGCGGGGGCGGAGATGGACCCCCGCACCAACGGCCCCCGGGTGGCGGAGAACATGGAGAGCATCTCCCTCTCCGGCGTGTTCGCCTGCGGCAACGTGGCCCACGTCCACGACCTGGTGGATTTCGTGACAGAGGAGAGCCTGCGGGCCGGGGCTGCAGCCGCCCACTATGTCCAGTCTCAGGGTTGGGAATCTGCCGATGGGGAGGGCCCCGTGCTTCCCGTACAGCCCGGCCCCGGGGTATCGTATGTGCTGCCCCAGGCGGTGCGGCCGGCGGAGATGGACAAGACCTGCACCCTGTCCTTCCGGGTGTCTCAGGTGTTTGGCCCCTGCAAGATCATTCTAAAGGCGGGAGAGGCCCAGATCGCCTCCTTCCCACGGGAGCGGCTGGCCCCCGGTGAGATGGAGCGGATTCCCCTGCCCAAAGTGCTCTTAGAGCGGGCACAGGCCCAGTCTGTGTCCGTATCCGTGGAGGAGGTGTCCGCCCAATGAAAGACCTCATCTGTATCGTCTGCCCCAAGGGCTGCCACCTGCAGGTGGATGAGGAACACGATTACGCCGTCTCCGGCTTCGGCTGCCCCCGGGGCATCGCGTACGGCAAGGCGGAGCTCACAGCCCCCACCCGGACCATCACGTCCACGGTGCGGTGCCGCGGCGGCCTCTATCCCCGCTGCCCGGTGAAGACCAGCAAGCCGGTGCCCAAGGCCTCCATCCCCGCGGTGATGGAGGCCCTGAACGGCGTCTCCCTCACCGCCCCGGTGTCCCTGGGGCAGGTCGTGCTGGCGGATGTGGCCGGCACCGGCGCCGATATCCAGACCACCCGCAGCATGCAGCAGAGATAGCTGCACTGCACACGATAGACGAAAGGGGTTACACGGATGGAAAAGTGCATTCTCGCCCTGGACCAGGGCACCACCAGCTCCCGGGCCATTCTCTTTGACAGCGAGCAGAACATCCTGGGCGTCCGCCAGAAGGAGTTCACCCAGTTCTATCCTCAGGAGGGCTGGGTGGAGCACGATGCCATGGAGATCTGGTCCTCCCAGTACGCCGTGATGATGGAGGTGATCGCCCAGTCCGGGGTGAATCCGGCGGATATCGCGGGCATCGGCATCACGAACCAGCGGGAGACCACGATCCTGTGGGACAAGGCCACCGGCCGGCCCATCGCCAACGCCATCGTCTGGCAGTGCCGCCGGACCGCGGGGATCGTGGACCAGCTGCTGGCAGACGGCCTGGGAGACCACATCAAGCAGACCACCGGCCTCGTGCCAGACGCGTACTTCTCCGGCACCAAGATCAAGTGGCTGCTGGACCACGTTGAGGGCGCCAGAGAGCGGGCCCGCAGAGGAGAGATTCTCTTCGGCACGGTGGACAGCTGGCTGGTGTGGAAGCTCACCGGCGGCGCCGCCCATGTAACCGATGTCACCAACGCCTCCCGGACCATGCTCTTCGACATCCGCACCCTGGACTGGGACGACACCCTGCTCCAGGCCCTGGACATTCCCCGGGAGATGCTGCCTAAGGTGTGCTCCTCCAGCGAGGTCTACGGCTACACCGACATCCTCGGCAGCAAGGTGCCCATCTGCGGCATCGCGGGAGACCAGCAGGCGGCCCTCTTCGGACAGACCTGCTTTGCCCCGGGCGATGCCAAGAACACCTATGGCACCGGCTGCTTCCTGCTCATGAACACCGGGGACACCCCGTGCGAGAGCAAGAACGGCCTCATCACCACCATCGCAGTGGGCCTCAACGGCAAGGTGCAGTACGCCCTGGAGGGCTCTGTCTTCGTGGGCGGCGCCGTGATCCAGTGGCTCCGGGATGAGATGCGCTTCTTCAACGAGAGCCGGGACGCGGAGTATTACGCCCAGAAGGTGCCGGACAACGGCGGCATCTATCTGGTGCCCGCCTTCACCGGCCTCGGCGCCCCCTATTGGGACATGTACGCCCGGGGCGCCATTCTGGGCATCACCCGGGGCACCCGGCGGGAGCACATCATCCGGGCGGCCCAGGAGTCTATCGCATATCAGGTGGCGGACCTGGTCCGGGCCATGGAGGCGGACACCGGTCTGCCGCTCCGGGCCCTGAAGGCAGACGGCGGGGCCAGCCGGGATCACTTCCTGATGCAGTTCCAGGCGGACATCATCGGCCGTGAGGTCCACCGCCCCGCCATCCGGGAGACCACCGCACTGGGCGCCGCGTACCTGGCCGGTCTGGCCGCCGGGGTGTGGCCCAACCAGGAGGCCCTCACCGGCCTCTGGAAGTGCGACACCGTCTTCACCCCCGCCATGGAGGAGGCCCAGCGGCAGAAGCTCCTCTCCGGGTGGAACAAGGCCGTGGGACGCAGCCGGGAGTGGGCCCGCTGAATGGCGCATACATAAGGAAGCCCCTGTGAGGAGCATCTCGAATGGAGGCAGAAACCATCCTTTCCGCTCTCGACACAGAGCACTTCGATGACTACACCGAATGGCAGAGAGAGCACTATGACGCAATGGACCCGGAAGAGATCAGCAGAGAAGCCATCGCTTTTGCGAAAGCACATCCGTATACAGGCGATGCGATCCGGCTTTGAATCTGCTGTGGATCTGCAAGTCGTTAGGCCTGTGTCCTGAGGAGACAACCAGCCGGGACTAGATACGCCAAGACACCACCAAAGTGCATGGCCACAGCCCTTTTGGGGCTGTGGCCATTCTCGTCTCTCTATATCTCCAGCGCTTCTTTGCCCTGGAATCTCTCAGGACTCTTGCCGCTGACCGCTCTCCAGGAGATCGGCAATGATGTCTGTGAAGTCTATGTCCTCAATGGCGCCGTACCGGCCGGCGAAGTAGTTGCGGAGGTAGTCGCTGGTCTTTCGCACGCTCACATCGCCGTTTGCCCTGAAATCGGAGAGGGCATAAAGAAGGCTTGATTTGCTCTCCCGATCCCGCTCCACAAATTTGATCTCATCGCGCCGGAGAAGGTTGTGATTCAGGTAGATCGGGTTGTGGGTATTGAAGATGATCTGCGCACCTTTCCGGTTGACCTCAGTGTTGTGAAAGATCGTAATGAGATTCGTGACGATCATCGGATGCAAAGAGGCATCCAACTCATCCAAGACCAGTACAGCGCCTTTCTGCAGCGCGGTGATGATGGCGGGCATGATGGAAAAGAGCCGCATGATCCCCGCAGATTCGATCCTGTCCGCATCCAAGCCATGGCGTATACCGCCTACCTCTGGAAACACCGATACGAGTTTTGGCGCATGCGTCTCCGGGTCTTTTGTGTAGGCAAAGTCGCTGCCCACAATGCCTGCCTCTTGGGCGATCCGATTGAGGAAGGCATTCATCTGGCCGTCTTCGATCGGTACGGCCGGATAGGATCGCATTCTGTCTGAGGCGTTCACGATGATGAGCTTCTCCTCGAACCACCGAAGGATCTCCCGGACCAGCTTCTTGCTGCAGAAGGCGTTGAAATCCGAGACAAGGAGCAGGCTGTCTGCAGTGACATTTGCGCTCATCGCCATCCGGGTCTTCTCCGTGTCCTTCCGAGCATAGCCCACGTTCAGATCGTCTGCGATTCCATCCAGCTTCAGTGTATTAACGGCGTCCTTTGATCTATCGAAGACGAGCATGTCGTTGACATACAGCTGCTCCCGGTCTATGTACCGCTCCGCGCCTCTCTCAAGAAAAGCCCCAACCCAGACCGCCAAGGCATAGCGGAACTTCATGCCGCCCGAGGTAAAGGTTGCATCAAACCGGACCGGAGCGGAGTCCTCCCGGAATGCGAACGGCACCAGGAAAAGCCCGCTGCAATCCCCTGAGGCGTCCCGCACATTTCCACGCAATACGATCTGCCTCATGCAGGACATCGCACGGACAACAGATGTCTTGCCCGCCGCGTTGGGACCGTAGAGTACCGATGCCGAAAGGCCCCGCTCTGTCTTTCCGGCAACGGTCTCGGTGAGGATGCTGTACTCCAGTTCCCTCATTCGTGCCTCAGGGACCATGTTGAATGGAAAGCCATTGCGGAAGGATTTAAAGTTGTAGCAGGAAAAATTTAGTAGCACAATCTTCACCTCCGTGCCATATATTTGCATCCGCTTTGCATGATACACCAAATTGTGAATCAATCAAGAGGTATATGCCATCTGGTGGCACAAATTCAAGAACAAAGCGCTCTTGGCGGGCATCGTGAACGGGAATATACGCGAGGCCGTCGAGGCCAGGCTCGGTGCGTCATCCAATACAGGAAACCCCAGGCAGGCTACCGGCATCCGCCGGCGCCCGCCTGGGGTCTATCGTGTCTATTTTAAAAAATAGATGATGGACAATGCAAAATTTACACTCAATACTTTTACCCGTCTAGGATGAAGGTGTCGAAGGAATCCCTGTCTGCGTGGTGGAAGAACTCCCGCAGCTCCATGGCGGCGGGATCCGTGCTGTCCGCCTCAAACGAGATACTCTTGTACCGTCCCAGCATCCTGGCCAGCAGCGCCTCTGCAAAGACGTGGAATGTCTCCATCCCCAGCATGCCCACATACGCGATCTCGCTCTCCTCCACGAAGGCGCAGTGCTCCACGGCGCCGTTCGCCGCGTAGTACAGAGCGTGCTCAGGAAGAGCCTGGTCGAAGGTGGGGCGGTCTGCCGTGAGGGGACTGATGGCCATGTGGGTTCTGGCGTAGTGACCATACAGAAGGGCACAGCACTCCTGATAGGCCTCCTCCCCCGCCTTGGTCTCCCGGATGGGGATGTTCTCCTGGACGGGCATCACCAGGTCTTTCTCCCCCACCACCATCTCGAAACAGCGACGCCGCCTCTGGAAGCCGCCGGCCGTGACGAAGCGGATCTTCTCCGTCTCCCGGGAGTCCAGCATGGCCTGCAGCGGGAGGCCCAGTTCCGCTCGGAGCATGGCAAACAGTTCCGATGCCCAAGCGGGGTCATAGGCGGTGAGCTCCAGGTCCAGGTAGGCATGGCAGGCGTGAAAGGGATTCACCGAGGCGGAAACCATGCCGATGCTGCTGCCGGCGTCCAAAACTTCAAATCTGCGATTGTCTCGCGGTTCGATTGTGATCACGGATCTCTCTCCTCAGGACAAGATGGTCCGGCAGGAGGGGATTCACCTCTGCACAGACAGGCGGGAGGCTACACGCCGGCGCCTCCCTCATTCGCATCGCGGCGCTCTTTCACCGTGAGGTAGATCCCCCAGGCGAAGAAGAACACCGCCGCCACCACCGGAAGAACTGCCGGCCAGTACACCGGCCCGACAAATTCCTTGACGGTGATCCCGTTGACAACAGCCACAACGAGCCACAAGGCGCCAATTGTGAAATGGAAAATCTTCCTAGAAGTGCATGCGATTCGCCTATCGCGTTAAAAAGATTTGGTAAAATTAGGCAGCCATCTGTGCCGCCCACT
>CANRFN010000152.1 GCA_947629915.1 uncultured Oscillospiraceae bacterium
CTCGGTTTTCGAAGTTCTTGCCCAGGTGAAATTATTGCCAGTTTATACCATGCAAATGTTTTCGACGTTGAGTATAATATAACCTCGCATGCAGCTTCTTGCACCTGGAATCCGGTGAAAAACCCCCGATTGGATGAGATTTTGAACTTTCTGAAACTTTAAATCAGGTATTGACTCGAGCCCCGCGAGGTGATAATATAGCCTCGCAGGGAGGTGCAGATGAATGGGAAAAATAGTCAGATCGCCTGATAATTTATATGTCATGCCAACTGGATCTTTTATCCGAAATAAAAAATACGTATATGTCAATACATCAAACAAGTATGTTTCCCCAAGCCAAAAAAGGGAAAGAGGAGGAAGAGGGTATACAGACCATGATAGCATTTGTGTTGGTGTTCTAAAAATTCCTGATGACCCCAGCATTAAGCTGTTCTATGGCAATGATACTTATCGAGCAATGATTGGAAAGTTAACAAAGTCTGATCCACCGGAATTTGCCGATGGTTTATCTGTTGGATTACATTGTTGGATATGCAAGGCTGCAGAAGAGATCGGGCTAGACAAGATCCTGATTGATTCTTTCGGTGAAGAAAACGCAAAGTTGGTACTTGATTGCACTGCTTACATGATGTCTAGGGAAAGCGCTGTGATGCAGCATTACCCTGCTTGGGCAAGGGATCACATGTTGTTCTCTGAGAGTATTGTTGATGATACAGAGATCGGAAAATTCTTGAAGGGCAGATTAACAATATCTAAAATTAAATTGTTCAAAGATAAGTGGGCAGCCTCAAACATTGGGGATGGATACGTATATTTATGCTATGATTCAACTAATGTTAACAGTCAAGCGGAAGGCGTATTTATAGTGCAAAAGGGCCATGCTAAAGATGACCCCAGTTTAAAGCAGGTTAATACGGATTACGTTGTTAGGCAATCCGATGGTCTCCCCTTCACATATTTACACTCACCTGGGTCAGTAACTGATATAGCCCAAGCGCAAGAAATGATCAAATTCATTAGCAGAATAAAAAAGCTGTGCAATAAGGATGTTGTGCTGTGCTTGATTTGTGATCGTGGCTATATTTCCGAGAAGAACTTAAAGAACATGGATAAAAACGGGATATCGTACATTATGATGCTTAGGTCTAATTTTGGATTATATGACGAAATGGCAGACAAGGTTATCGATACAATCAAAACATACAAAAATGAATTACAGACCGATGATGACGATGAAAAATATGGAATAACCGAGAAATGTACCCTCTATGCTGGAGGTCCTACTTGTTGCGCACAGATCATATGGAGTGCAGACAGGTATCGCGCAAATCGCAGCAAAGTTACAACGCAGCTTGCTACAGAGAGAAGCGAGATGGAAGAATTTATCAAATCTTCTGAAGGAAAAGTATTCACTGAGGAAGAATTGAAATGGGTTCCTAAGTATTTCAAACTGGACATGACGCCAGGCGAACCTAAGGTGGTGGAGAAAAAGAAACGTGGCAGAGGTAAAGGTACAACCATAACTGAGATTCCCACCTTCTATATTAACGGCTTCTCAGATGTCGAAGATGAGGTCAACAGGCTCTATCAGAAGGCCGGAATAATGATTATAGTTACGCGGGATGAGATGACCGCCCAAGAATGTATGGATGCGTATGCAAAACGCGACTGTGTAGAAAAAACGTTTATGGCACTCAAGAGCCACCTTGGTATGGATAAAATTGGCGTAACAACTGAAGAGGCTATGCATGGAAAAGGGCTTATCTGGTTTGTTGCCTCAATTCTTCACTCTGTCCTATTTAATGAAACTTCTACATTCAGAATGAAAGACCGGAAAAGATACACGGTACCTGCTATGATTGACCAGCTGGAGGCAATTAAGGCAGATAAAGATCTCTTGACCAAAAAATATGAAAGACGATACAAGCTAACACGCTTGCAGCTGAATATAATGTCAAAATGGAAAATAGATGACGGTGTGATTGATGAGATGGTGTTGCAGCTTGATTAGCAGAGCTGTGAACTGCTCCTGCAGTTACGAATATTATCATGCTCATCTAATTTGTTAGTTTTATAAATAAAAAAGTGCGCCTCGTGCGAGGCTATATTTTTAAAAGAAGTTCAGGAAGTAGAAGCATAAGTGATCCAGTATTGCGAGACAGGATTCGAAAGGTCGTGGCAGAATGGATCAAGGACTGATACAACATAGATCGCTCATTTTGGGGGGGCGTTGGGCAGAACTTCCTTTTTGCGGACAGATGGGTAACATTGGAAGTGAGGTCAGCAGAGCATGCTACTGGAAGAACAAGGGCCAGGAGGATCAGATGTTTCAGGCCCTTTGGCGCGGTCTGGAGCTTCTCACCAAAACAATCGAACTCACCTCTGGGCCTTGGCGAAGAGAGTTGTGCCGAGCACGCGAAGTCCTTAACGATTATATCTTGGGGGACAACGAGTACCAAACAACGGAAAGGCAGCTAATGCAATATTTCGATGATTTTGCGCTTTCCTATCAATGCAAATATCGGCGTCAGCGTTAAGTATTCTGCAGTTTTACAGCCGATGCTTTTGGTTTACCGTGATAGTAAAAATCATAGGGATCCTTTCTGAATGGCCGAGCAGCTTATCTCTGCTCTCCCGGGACAATCCATCTACCGCTATCCAGTTCCCCTCCACGCATACAAAACGCAGGTTGCGCACTTTCCTTCACTACAGAGTCCGAAAGGCCGACACAGCGTCTGATGGATCGGCCATACGTTTTGTCCACAAAAGGGCGGCGAGATCTCCTCGCCGCCCTTGAAACGTCTCTATTGGATGGTATTCGTCTGCATCACGCAGGTGTGCTTCCTGGACTTGGGGTTGTATGAGACGCCTACCAGTTGGATCTCACCGCAGAATCCGCGCAACGACCCGTGTTTTTCCCCGGCAGCCTGCCATAAGACAGCACCAACTGCCAGTCCCGGCACACCTCGCCAGGGCTGGCGGTTGAAAATGGGCGTAAGATCAGCCCTCCTCGGGCGGATCCTGTACGGCAAACCGGAATGTGGCGTCATACAGCAGGCCATCCTCCGCCTGGAAGGTGCCGCGGATCGTGATGGTGAGCGGTATCTGGGGCAGGGGGACCAACCAGGTGCCGCCCTCCCGTTGGGTGAGCTCCGTCTCCGCGGCAGGCCCATCCTCGGTTACGATCTCCGCCAGGACGGGCGAAACCGGCGTCATGGAGAACTCCAGATCTGCATGGTCCGGATAGGGTTCATCTGGGAGCGGGTAGAAGGTGTAGTCCTCCTCGGTGTCTCGGCACACAGGCCCCTCTTCACCGGGTGTGACGCAGGTGTACTCCTCCGGATTCATCCGAAACACCACGTTCCCCAGATCCCGCTCCATGGTAAGGGTGGCCTCCGGACGGTTCGGGATCAGGGAGTACAGGTAGTCCAAGTCCACAGGTTCTTTCAGCAGATATCCCTTCGACGCTGACTCCCTTCTCAGAGACAAATACCGCTCCTGGACGGTTATAAAACATTCACCAGCTTCGTCCCGATAGAGCAGGGTCAGCTCTTCCGGCCCCCGAAGTCTGGACACGGCATAGGCCCCCAGGATCTCCTCCATGGGCTGGCTGCTGAGCCAGTTGTCCAGGCCGCTGAAGTCCTCCCCCTCCATGGGCGTGATGACTCGCCCTCGAGACGAATCGTATACGCCCTGGAGTGTAATCTGGGCGGGGTCCTGGCCGGGGAAGAGCGCCTCTTTTCCCGTCTCACCCCCTATGGTTGGGGAGACAATGCCGCAGGTGAGCACGAGCAGGAACGTTACCGCCGCCACAACCGGGAGACCCAGCGGCCGGGTGTCTGTCTCAGTCACCGCCCGGAGGCGATACCGCATGGAGGAGGCCTTCGCGGAGAGGCAGGTGGTAAAGCCGCGGTCGTCTCCGGCGGCGCTGAGCAGCAGCTCCGCATACCGCAGCCGGGTCCCCTGGGATTCCTTTCGCAGGACGGCCTCATCGCAGCTCAACTCCTGGTCTGCGGCGCTCCGCCGGGCGGCCACCCACATCAGCGGGTTGAACCAGTACAGGGCGGTACAGAACACCAGAAAGAACTTGGAGGTGGCGTCCTCCCGGCTGATGTGGATGATCTCGTGGCGGAAGATGAGGTGATACTCCTCTTCGGTGTATCGGCGTTTTGGCAGCACAATCCGGGTGGTGCGGCGGAACATGCCCACGCTCAGGGGCGTGTGCACCGCCGAGGAACGGACCACCTTCAGCTTAGGGTCCTTGGCAAAGGCGTTTTGGACCTCAGCCTCCAGCGCCTCCAGGGCAGTGGGATCGGTCTCCAGGGCGGCATCTCTCAGGATCCGGCGCCGGAACAGGAGGTGCGCTACCACCTTCCAGATCAGCACCGCCGCAAAGCCGATGGCCCACACAGGGACAACAATAGGCAACAGGCCCCGGGGCAACGGAATGGTGAAGTACGGCAGCTGGCAATTCCTCGCGGGAAAAATGAGGTAGTACAGAGAGTTTGGGATCACCCAGAGCAGCACACAGGTGTTGGCGCTGAACCGGCGGCGGATCAATGGCAACAGGAGCAGCAAAAGGACAAAGTAGATGGCCATCTGTAGATAGACCGTGATATAGGCGGCAAAGAGCTGATACGAGGCCTCCTGGGGGCCATACAACAGGAGATACAGCACCGCAAAAGTGAAAAAGCCAACCGGCAGGAGGAGGCTTGCAAAACAGGGGATATATCGCACGCCACGCTCCGGCAACTCCGGCTGTGTCTCCAGCCGTGCGGCCTCCCGCAGGTTTCTGCAGCTGTACCAGGTCCAGGCAAGTGCCAAGGAACCCTGCAGCAGGATAAACAACCCGTTCACAGCTTCCCCTCCTTCAGCAGTTCCCGCAGTTCCTCAATCTCCTGCCGGGTGAGGCCGCTGCCGCAGAGAGCGGAGGCCAGATCGGAAATGCTGCCGCCGCAGAGCCGGGTGAGGAAGCGGTGGCCCTGGTCTGCCAGGTAGTCCTCCCGGGCGATGAGGGGGATGTACTGAGACCGTCGCCCCACCTTCTCGATTCGGACAAAGCCCCGCTCAGACAGCCTTGTGAGAAGGGTGAGCAGGGTGGTCTGGGCCATGGGGTGGCTCTCCTGCAGCTGGTTCTCGATCTCCGCCCGGGAGACCGGCGGGGTACAGGCCCAGATCGCCTGCATCACCTCCAGCTCCGTGTCCGGCAGTTTCTGCATCTTGTCTCGCATGGTACTCACTCCTTTCGTTCTACAATTGTAGAGGCAGCTATATTCTACATCTGTAGAGGAAGGGTGTCAAGGGGGTAGGAGAGATTTTTTGGAAGGAAATTTGGGGGCTGTACCCGAGAGGTGGTCTAGCGGCAGTCTGGCAGCGGCGATTGGACTGCGGCTTCCATGGGCTGGGCCTGTAACAAAAGCGAAGGAATTCACTTCGAAAATGTAGTGGTCTGTGACGTACGGCAGGCGTCCCAGCGTCTCACCGCTCTGCAGGCGCACGGCCCCCGTGCACTTTGCGCCGGATTGACACCTTCCAGGCATTTTCTCACCCCCACGCCCGCCCTTTCTCACCATTTCCCCGGTTTTCTCCCGGTTTTCGCCCCTTTCTTGTCCATTTTTCTCCTTGACAGCCCCCGCTTCCTGTACTAGAATACCCGAGAAAGCGCAGACAGGGAACAGTACCATGCGGAGACTGGCGCAGAGAGGGGACGGCCGGTGAAAGTCCTCCCAGCACCGCATCGGGAAGGCACCCCGGAGCGCAGGGAGGCAATGCCCTGCCGGTACCCGCCGTTATCGGGCTAGAGTGTCCCCCTGTTGGGGGAAATTCAGGTGGAACCGCGGACATGTATGTTCGCCCTGAGACCCTGGCGGTCTCAGGGCTTTTTTCAACCCTGCGCCGCCCAGCTGCACCGCACTCTGCGGCTGCAGACTTCTGAAAAAGGAGCAGAAACCCCATGAAAAACACCGATAAGACCATGGAACAGATCGTAAACCTCTGCAAAGGCCGGGGCTTCATCTTTGCCGGCAGCGAGATCTACGGCGGCCTCGCCAACACCTGGGACTACGGCCCGCTGGGTGTGGAGCTGAAGAACAACGTGAAGAAGGCCTGGTGGAAGAAGTTCGTCCAGGAGAACCCCTATAACGTGGGTCTGGACGCGGCCATCCTGATGAACCCCCAGGTCTGGGTGGCATCCGGCCACGTAGGCGGCTTCTCCGATCCCCTGATGGACTGCAAAGAGTGCCACGAGCGCTTCCGCGCAGACAAGGTCATCGAGGACTGGTGCCATGACAACAACTTCGACCTGGGCCACAGCGTAGACGCCATGAGCCAGGCGGAGATGAAGTCCTTCATCGAGGAGCACAACATCCCCTGCCCCACCTGCGGCAAGCACAACTGGACGGACATCCGCCAGTTCAACCTGATGTTCAAGACCTTCCAGGGCGTCACAGAAGATGCCAAGAACACCGTGTACCTCCGTCCGGAGACCGCCCAGGGCATCTTCGTGAACTTCCAGAACGTGCAGCGCACCACACGCCGCAAGCTGCCCTTCGGCGTGTGCCAGATCGGCAAGTCCTTCCGCAACGAGATCACCCCGGGCAACTTCACCTTCCGCACCCGCGAGTTCGAGCAGATGGAGCTGGAGTTCTTCTGCACCCCCGGCACCGAGCTGGAGTGGTTCGCCTACTGGAAAGACTTCTGCCACCAGTGGCTGCTCCACCTGGGCATGAAGGACGAGAACCTCCGCCTCCGGGATCACGACCCCGAGGAGCTCTCCCACTACTCCAACGCCACCACGGACTTCGAGTTCGTCTTCCCCTTCGGCTGGGGCGAGCTCTGGGGCGTGGCCAGCCGCACCAACTTCGACCTCACCGCCCACCAGAACACCTCCGGCAAGGATCAGACCTATTTCGACCAGGAGCGCAACGAGCACTACATCCCGTACGTGATCGAGCCGTCCCTGGGCGCAGACCGCGTCACCCTGGCCTTCCTAGTAGACGCCTACGACGAAGAGGTGGTGGACCCCGTAAAGAACGACGTCCGCACCGTTCTCCGCCTCCACCCGGCTCTGGCCCCCTATAAGTGCGCCGTGCTGCCCCTGAGCAAGAAGCTCAGCGGCAAGGCCCGGGAGATCCAGACCATGCTGTCCAAGTACTTCATGGTGGACTTCGACGACGCCGGCTCCATCGGCAAGCGCTATCGCCGCCAGGACGAGATCGGCACCCCGTACTGCGTCACCGTGGACTTCGACACCGTTGGCGACGCGGAGAAGGCCGGCGACGAGGCCGTCACCATCCGAGATCGGGACACCATGGAGCAGGTCCGGGTGCCCATCGCCCAGTTGCGGTCCTGGCTGGAGGAGAAGATGGACTTCTGATCCAACCAACCCGAAACACCATCCCAGAACAGCACATGCCCGGTGCCGCTCGGCACCGGGCATGTTCTATTGCAAGCCCAAATCTTGCAAATCAATGGTACAACGTCGCCATGCTTCCTGCTGCATCGAAACGCTGCGGGAATCAGTCTGCCTCTCTGGAATGGGGCGTGACTGTCTGCTTCCCGTTTCGACGGTCTATCATTCATAACAATGCCGGTACCCATGACTGCGGTTTCTCCCTTTGCATGGCTGCTCTGTATGCAGATAAGTGCCAATATTTTCCACAAATCGAGCACATTTCGGCGTGGGAAAAACCGGTCCAGGTGCTAAAACAAGGTTGACTGCAGTGTAGCAAAGTGATAATATGACGCCAAACAAAGCATCAAAAATAGGCAAGATTATGCAAGAAGTAGTTGTAACAATTGTAATGTTTGTCCCAGAAAGCGCTCAAATTACGCACATTGCACTGCGGAGAACGGCTATAAGACTTGGGAAAATGCCCCCTGCGCCGGCCACCCAAGGTCTTTGACATGCCGTCTCTCCGAGGCAGTTTTTCGCCTTAGGCGACAGCAGCTAACAACCATCAGCCCTCGGTTCCATCACCTATCATAGATTTCATCTATAGCTCTTGGTCCACTTCTGGTCTGCACCGCTGGGCAGCTATGCACCAGATCTCCCAAGCATCTGTGCCATGCCCTGTATGCCGTCTCGCCCTCCGTCCGGACGGGACGCACCGCCTCCTCGCAGGTCAGCCAACAGCACAGCTGCCTGCTTTTCACTTCCCTTCTCAGCGCGGGGACAAAACTCATCTATACCCGCACCGGACCGCCGCATCAAAAGAGAATGATTTTGAAATAACGCAACAGGAAGTGATGCGTATCATGTACAGAATCGCCATTGTTGAAGACGACCCCATGAGTGTTGCGGAATTGCAAAACTACATAGACCGATTCGCGCAGGAGCGAAATACTCAGTTCAGCTGCAGCGTCTTTTCCAACGGAATGGACTTCATCAGTGACTATACCCCGGTTTTTGATGTTGTGCTAATGGATATTGAGATGCCGCACATGAACGGCTTGAAGGCAGCCCATAGGCTGCGCGAGGTAGATGGGGATGTCTGTCTTATATTTGTAACCAATCTCGCAAAATACGCTATAGAGGGTTACGCCGTCAGCGCACTGGATTTTCTCGTCAAACCAGTCGAGTATCATAACTTCTCATTAAAACTTCAGAGAGCTCTGGAACAGAGGAATCACCTGCAGAAAAAAGAAGTCGTTCTGAACACCTTGAATGCGATGCGGCGAATCAGGCTGGACGATATCTACTACGTTGAGGTGATGGACCACAGCCTGGTCTATCACACCAGCAAAGGGGATTTCTCCGAGCGGTGTACCATCAAGGAGCGGGAGGAACAGTTTAAGGATTACGATTTCGTCAGGTGTTCAAACAGTTTCCTTGTCAATCTCCGCTATGTCACGGACATGGAGGGCAGTGAGGCGACGGTCGCCGGCAACAAGGTACCAGTTGGACGTACGAAGAGGAAGGCGTTCATGACACGACTCACGGAATATCTGGGAGATTCCTTCTGATGGACATTTTGAATACATTTGTCCGAATGCTGGACGGTTATCCTTTTCAGCTCCTGCTCTGTGCCATTGTCTTTTCCTCCTCTTTTCAAAAGCGGAAATTGTTTTGGCCGAGAGTTGTTGTCTATGCGATGCCAATGCTGATCATCTATGATTTTGGCCAGCAGGAATTCCCGAACGGGATCGTTGAGAACTATTTGCTCGACCGGTGTTTTCTATTGCTGCCTGTCGTTTATATCTTCGTTGGCCTCTTGATCTGCTATCACTGTACTCCTACGCAGGCGCTGTTCTGCGCCGCCAGTGCGCAGCCTGCTCAGAACATCGTGTTTAACCTCTACTGGATTGGGAAAATGCACCTGGGCTTTGAGGAGGGCAGTCTTGATGCGCTTCCTGTGTCCATCGGGATCATGCTGGTTGTATGTACTATCATGTATTACGCATTTGCAAGGAAACTACGGGCAGACAGTTCCCGATTTGCCCAAGGCCGCGTAGCGCTGAGCGCAGTCATCATCATGATACTGGTGGTATTCTTTGATTACCGCGTCCCTGGCACCCCGATGGAAGAGAGCGTCTACATTGCCTATGTGATTGCCGATTTACTGGCTCTTGTGATGCAGTTTGGCCTGTTCTATGAGTCGTCGCTGGAAAACAAAAATGCTATTTTGGAGCAGCTTTTGCACGCAGAGCAGAAAAATCAGCAGATGGCAGCAGAAAATGTGGAACTGATTAACCGGAAATGTCATGACTTGAAACATCAGATTGCCGGTCTCCGGCAGATGGAAGCGGGTCTTCAGCGCGACGAATACATCGGGCAGATTGAAAAGGCTGTCATGTTCTACGAAAGTTCTGCCAAGACAGGGAACAAGACCCTTGACACCATTCTGATGGCCAAGCAGCCTTTTTGCCAGGAACATCACATCACGCTCTCCTGTGTCTCAGACGGCGAACGGCTGGACTGTATTGACCCGATGGATCTATACACCCTGTTCGGCAATGCCATAGACAACGCGATTGAGTGCGTCAGTCAGGAATCCGAGACGTCCAAACGCATTATCAGTATGCGCATCGGCCCTAGAGGCAATTTCCTGAGCATTCACATAGAGAATTACGTAGGGCATGAGGTCAAGCTCTCGAACGGACTGCCTGTAACCACAAAGGCAGATCACGGCTATCATGGCTTCGGGATGCTGAGCATTCAGAGAACCGTGGAGAAGTATGATGGAACCATGCGCATACGCGCAGACGACCATTTATTCAAGCTGGACATATTATTACCAATTCCATCCAAAAGCGCCTGCTGATGCAGGCGCTTTTTTGTGGGCTCTTTACATGAGAAATGACATCTACGGCTCTCAAAGCGCCATCTGCGACAAGAGTGCGCCGTCACGGTCCCAAAGTATTATAGTACAGCCACAATCTGTTCCAGGCTTGGAACAAACACGGGAGGCATGAAAATGAAAGGTAAAAAAACAGACCTGAAGCGCGGACTGGCTGTACTGTTGACCTCAATCTTCGTACTGAGCCTGTTCGTCACATCCCTTGCAGGAACATACGAATCCACGATCAACTCTAAACTCGGTACATCGAGCTATAAGACCGAGAAGACCGGGGAAAGCAGCTCCGGCAACTACTTTCTCTCTGCGTATACGGATCTGAAAGAGGTTGTCGACGCCAAGGAGGCACTGGCCATTGAAATCGCCCAGGAGGGTACCGTTCTCTTCAAAAACGATGGATCGCTGCCCCTGGCAGCTTCTGAGAAAGTCACGATCTGGGGCCTGAACAGCGTCTTTCCCACCTATGGCGGCCTGATTGGCTCCACAGTCGGGGTAAACTCCGGGAAAGGCCAGCAAACCGTTTCGCTGATCGACGCAATGAAAGCTCGCGGTTTCAGTGTGAACGATGAGATGATTCAGCTCTATCTGAGTGATGCTGCAGCCGCCCACTATCGCAAGGCAGCTTTTTTCGGCCAGGAGGTACCCGGCCACAGTCTGAGCCCTGTGTTCTGGCCTATGTATGAGGGGGCCACAGAGTACGCTGTTGGCGAACTGCCTGCTGGTGAGTACACCGATGCCGCGCTCAACGCAGCAAAGGATACTGCCGCGATTGTATTTATATCCCGGGACAGCTCCGAGGCGTCTGACTACGCCCTGTCTATGAAGGCCACCAACGGGGACAGCTTTGAGCGGCCTCTGGCTCTTTCCAGTTACGAACGGGATATGATCGAACTGGCCAAGGCAAACTCCAACGGGAAAGTCATAGTTGTACTCAACTCCGATATGACCATGGAGATCGAGGAACTGAAGCAGGACAGCGGGATCTCCGCCATCGTCTGGGCTGGCCTACCCGGTGCATACGGCTTCTATGGTGTAGCCGATGTGCTCTCCGGTGCTGTGAATCCTTCCGGCCACATCGCAGACACCTATGCAGTGAGTTCCATCTCCGCTCCCGCCATGCAGAATTTCGGCATCTTCACCTTTGCCAACGCCTCTATCACAGGTGCAGGGGTGCTGGGCGAAAACGACCGGGCCGACTGGTATGATGTGGAGTCCGAAGGCATCTATGTCGGTTACAAGTATTATGAGACCCGCTACGAGGATGCTGTTCTCGGCCGGGCCGGCGCCGACAGCAATGCAGGTGTGTTCGCATCCAGCGGGACATGGAACTACGCGGAAGAGATGTCCTATCCCTTTGGATACGGCAAAGGTGATATTCAGCAAAAATGTTGATTGGATGCTTGACTAGAGCACCCTGGGGGGTGTATAATAGGGCCGAGGTG
>CANRFN010000153.1 GCA_947629915.1 uncultured Oscillospiraceae bacterium
GGGGCATCGGGGGTACCCCCTGGGGGGTCTCGGGTGGCTAGTGTCGGTTCCAATCAACAAATTTGTCGAATATCACCAGAGCGGTAGACCGGACACCCAAAAGGGGCCGGTCTGCCGCTCTCAATCGTCTTGCCTTGCCCATCATGAGACAGTGATGTTGTGCCCTGATTCCGGAGAGGCGCCTGGCCGACTCCCCCTCCAGAAAAGAGTGCCTGGGTTGGGCTTCAGAGGTTGCCAAACACCTGCTCCAGGTCTGTCAAAGGGCAAGGGCCTGGTAAACCTGGGACAGCTGACTCCGGACGGCTTCCCGGTGGTTTAGCCCCGGGCCCAAAGGGTACACCCGGGTGGCATCAGGTATAGCCCCCTGGCGGGTCTCGGGGCTAGGGGCGGCGCTTATCAACACCGCTTCCGACTAACAACCTCAGGGGGCAACGCCCCAGGGCGTTTGGATCAGTCATCGTTGGTGATAGTGTAGTAGCGGAAGATGCACGCGCCGCTGTCCAGGTCATACCAAGTGTAGCTGATGGGCTCCCGGTAATCCTTGGCAGCCACCATGCCGCCGATCACCGTCACAGGAACCGCGTCGTCCCCGTCCCAGACCGGCTGACCCTCTGCGTCCAACAGGACCATATGCCCGGTATAAATATCTCTCCCGTAGTAGTACTGGGTTTCCGCAACAAGGTCTGTAATCCGGGAGAACAGCTGGTAGCCCTCCACCTCCGGAAGCGGATCTCCGGCGAGGGGCAGCTCCGGGCAGTTCTCCGGTCTCTCCTCGGTGATGGTGCCGTCCTGGAGATTCACATACAGGCGAAACATCTCCTCCCCCTCCGCGGTGCGCTCGTACACTTCGGCATACCCGGGGCCAAACCACAGGTGAGGACCGAAATTCGGCTTCTCCCAGACGCACTCACTGAAATGGCCCTCGCCGCAGAAGGCCTCCAGGTCTTTGCCCTGCACCGTGAGGACGGGCTCCATGGTCTGGGTGCAGAGGGTAAAGGTACCGTCCGGGTACTTCACCGCGATGGGCGTATCCGCAAGACCGGTGCCGTCCACCTGGCAGGCCCCCAGTTCTTTCACCCAGGAACCGTCTGCCGCTACCACGGTGGCATCACTATAAACGGAGATGTCCGGCAGTAATACGGCGTCTGTCGGGCGATAGAGCACCAGACTCCCGCCGACATAGTACGCGCCGTTGTACACCGGGGCTGTGAGGAGCTCCCCCCGCTCGTTGCAGATGCCGTACAGGTTCTGGGCATAGATGCCCTCCGCATCGTACTGAACCGAGCCCTGGTACGGCAAAAGCAGGGTCTGGTCCTCCAGCGGCGCCAGGGCGCTGCCGCCCACATAGTGCTCTGAGAGGGTCCAGACTGAGTCCGGCGGCAGTACCATCGTCCCGTTGGGATCCGGCTCCACATCCAGCACGGACACATAGCCCTGGCCGGCTACCAGCTGCTGCCCCTCTTCGGAGAGGATCCACTGGAAAAGCTGCTTGGCTGGGTCGTCTCCGGGCAGGCCCGCCTTGATCAGCACATAGTAGTTCAGCAGGAGCGGGTACTCCCGGCTACGGAGAGTTTCATCAGTGGGCTCCACGCCCTCCACCTTCAGGATCTTCAACCCGTCTGCCATCTTCATGTCGTTGGCGTAGTAGAACACGGAATAGCCGATGGCGGCGGAAGAGCCGTCAAAGGAGGAGACAGCTTCGATGAGGCCGAACATAGAGTCGATCAGGCAGGTGCTGGGTGGGGTCATCATGGGGGTGTCTTTCATCACCAGTTTCAGCATGGCGGTCTGGCTGCCCGCCTCGGCGTTGCGCTGGAAGGGCACGATGTCCAGGTCTTCCCCGCCCACCTGAGACCAGTTGGTAATCTCCCCGGTGTAGATCCCCCGGATTTGATCAATCGTGAGGCTGTCCACGGGATTGTCCCGATTCACCAGGAATACCAGGCCGTCTATCCCGAAAGGCTCCATCTCCCACTCGAAGCCGGCGGCCTCTTTCTCCTCCCAGATGCCGGCTGCGGGTTCTGCAGAGATGAGCAGATCGCAATCACCTTGCATGAGCTTCCGGAAGGACTCCGTGGTCCGGGAGAAATGGAGCAGATCAGAGACCTGGTCCGGTGTCTCCCCCAGCAGCCGGGAGGCGATGGCCCTGCCCAGCGGCACCGTGGAGGTAGAGCCATCCAGCCGGGGGAAATTCACGCGGTTGAAGCTGAGAGACAGGGGCGCCTCTGTGGGATCGGGCATCGGTTCTGCTGTAGGTCCCGGGGTGGGCGCCGGCGTCTCCGGTGCCCTGGTATCTGTTGGTTGGGAAACGGCCGGCGGCGTAGCGGTTGTATCGGCCGGCGGCGCATTCTGACAGCTTGAGAGCAGCAATGCTAGAACACAGAGAACACAGAAGATTCTCAGGGCAGCTATGTTTTTCATTGGTTTTTCCCCTCAGTGTTGATGTTCGGTCAGGAAGAATGGTCCCGTTGCTCCTCAACCAACTGGAACAGGAATCGGTGATTGATCCGAATATCCGCAGAACTTGCAGACCTTTTTGTCACCGGATGTCACAAAATAGTGGCTTTCCAGAATGTAACCCTCGCAACCACTATAGGTACAATGTCTCATATGGCTTCTTGCTGAGTATATAGTCGGATTTGAACTGAAGTCATGCGAAATACCATGTATTACAAAGGGAAACTTTGCGCGGAAGGATGCAAGCGTGTATTTCACCATCTTGACTCCACACTGTCCGTCTACATTCCCTTCATAACAGGTCACTGTCGATGAAGCGCCAGACGATGCAATGACAACCGAATGGTCTCCTATTGCGTAGTCGCCACTAGGTCTGGTTAAGCGCATATAGGCACCATACTTGAGTTTATTCAACAATATCTGAACATCTGCATCGCTGCTCAGTGTAGCACGTTTAACAATCACATGAGGATCATTTTGCGAATACCAGCTTCTGTTGCTGGGATACAAGTTTGCATAGCGGTCAAACGCATACTTGGCAAATCCCAGACATTGTATTGAGCTTCGGTAGACCTTGCAATTACACCCATCAGGCAGATAACTGCAGTGTTTGTGATCCTCACAGGGCATCCCATTATCAGTGAAGTATGACCCATCTGGATACTCAGGCAGCGGGAACGTCACGTTTTCCGAATAATTAAATGGTGCAACGATTTCATCTACCTCGTTTTTACTTTCAACAAGCGGCAACATCACAAAGGAAGTTGTCTCTGTTGTATTTTTAGTGTAGTCCAGGATGAATACATCCTCGTCGTTGCAGCTCCACTCAATTTTGTTGTCAGCAATCGGAAAAAGATACGTCAGATTGTCACAGAAAAGCAATTCATCGCATGCAGAATTCGTGAGATCAAACCGAATGACATGTCCACCATCAGAAAATGTAAGAGCCCCATCAAAACATTCCAACAGAGAAATATCTCCGTAAGTAGATTTATAAATTTCTTCTGCAGTGCTTCCAAAGTAGTCTGTACGAACAATTCTGTTCCCGTCGACAATGCAATACAGTGTATCACCATCCATTCGGTACAAAGTTACCGGCTCATCAAGGACTTTCCAAATTTCGCGTGTGTTCCAATCCTGAACATACAAGTACCCAGGAATACAGCTGCTGCAATCGCCAATGACTTCACGAAACAGTGCAAATCCCTCATCTTCCGTGTAGACAAAGGGGTAATACTGAAGATCAATTTCAGAGCGGATATCCGTGATGCTTTCGTCTTCTAGATCCGTCGATACCGCATACACAGAAGGACCGCCCATACTGGCACCGCACAAGCACAGAGCCAAGAGGATACACAAAACACGACGATACTTCAAGCAAATGACCTCCTTAATTTTCTATTGGCCAGCCCCTTGCCTCGCGAATATGCAGGTCAACCAGAATCATGGAACGCCGACCAAGACTAGTCCAACTATATCAAGCATGTCAAGCCTTCTGGCGAATCTTGCAAGGCGCAGTTTGAAGCAAGAGTTGGCAATAAGTCAACGGAACCTTTTCTAGCGCATAAGTGACCCCCTATCATCCTTATATCATGCCTATTAGCGCACACACCGCAGAATAGGCATCGGCGTTCTGAAGGATATCAGCCAGCATCTCACTGATAACTGACGTCTGATGTCCCTTGCCTGACGCCGTGAGTATATACCTACTTTAGGTCTTTGTCTACTCCATTAAGAAGAATCTCCGTTTTTACCAATTTCAGAGAGTGAATTTGTTCATTTTCACGAATCCTTGTCCAATTAACAGTCCAATTGCATAAGTTAAGCATATAATTTTGCGTTTTGGGAGATCTTCATGACCAGAGGGATAATACTGTGAATGATAGTCCAACCCGATATCGAGGATTTCGTGTAATACTCGCACACATTTGCCTTCACTTCGGCTCGTTTCCACTGAGTAGCGGACACGAATTGCATGTGTTTCAACGAAATATTCTTGCTGAACATGGTTACACATTTTTCGAAAGTAAAATATCGTAGATGCGCCTGTATCAATATATATTTATATATATTGGCAATAGAAAATATGCACATGTACGGTTTGGTGTCAATCTTTTCTCGCTGCACAAATGTAGCCAAAACACACAAGGCCATATTTTAGCGTATAACTACAATTTATGATATCAAGGTAATCGAATGATAATCGAAGCTGGGTAAGGCTATTATTATACCATAATATCGCATTAAGGGGAACCTGTGGGTCCGTCTGACGAACTGATTGGCTGGATCTACATCGACGATGTCTATTGGAAGGCTATCAACGTTGACAATGGTCACGAGTGCTATTCATCGCGTTTTGCATTTGCAATTGTCCTGAACTTCTTTTAAAAATATAGCTCGCACGAGGTACGCTCTTTGTTTGAAGTGTCCCCCCTCTCTCGTTCTATCCGGATTGTGCCTTGGAAGTCCTGTGTTGGTAAGTGGCCTGCCGGTTCCGTTCTGAGGACACTTCCAGATCTCCTGGATAGCCCCCGCAAAGCAGAACTGCGGCAAGACCGAAATCCTGCCGCAGCTCGAAGCCATCATGAACTTGTCTCATTGCCTCTCAGGTCCACTGAGACAGCATCTCCCGCATCCAGGCGGCCACATCCATCTGGTACACCGGGTTCAGGTGCTCGGGGGAGAGCACTTCTTCCGGGGTGCCGCTGGCCGCGAGCTTGCCGTTGTGCAACAGCAGCACCCGGTCCCCGTATGCCTTCGCCAGGGAGAGGTCATGGACCACAGACACCACGGCCCGGCCAGGCTGTTGCAGCCATTCCGCGATGAGGCCGAAGATCTGCTTCTGATACACCAGGTCCAGGTGGTTGGTGGGCTCGTCTAAGAGCAGCAGCTGCGGGTCCTGCGCAAACACCTGGGCCAAGAAGGTCCGCTGGAGCTCGCCGCCGGACAGGGTGAGCACAGACTGGTGCCGGTGCTCCGCCATGCCGGTGCGCTGCAAAGCGTCCTCCACGGCTGCCTTGTCTCCCGTGGCCCGCCCCGCCAGAAATCCGGCGGTGTGGGCATAGCGGCCCATCTCCACCACTTCCTCTACGGTAAAGGCATAGGCCACGGGGTTGTGCTGCATGAGAACGCCGATGCACCGGGCCTGTTCCGCGGGCTTTTTCCGCCGCACGTCATGGCCCCGGAAGGAGACCGTCCCCTCATAGGCCGTCCCCTGCATGATGGCCTTCAGGGCGGTAGACTTCCCCGCCCCGTTGGGCCCCACGATCATGAGCCAATGGCCCTCCTCAGCGGTAAAGGAGAGGTGGTCCACCACCACATGGTCGCCGTACCGCACCGTGAGATCTCGCACTTCCAGCACGGCTAGGCCCCCTTTCTGGAGCGGTAGAAGATGAGGACAAACACCACCGCTCCCACGAGGCTGGTAACCACACCGATGGGGAGCTCTGCCGGGCTCAAGAGGGTCCGGGCCGCGAGATCTGCCAGCATGAGAAAGACCGCCCCTCCGAAGAGAGACGCCGGCAGCAGCCGCCGGTGATTGGGTCCCACGATGAGGCGCACCATGTGGGGCGTTACAAGGCCCACAAAGCCGATGGTGCCCCCGATGGAGACGCAGACGCCGATGAGGCCGGACACCGCGATGAGCACGGTGAGCCGCACCCGCCGGACGTTCACGCCGATGTTGCGGGCGTTGTCCTCCCCCATGGCAAAGGCGTTCAGCTCCCGGGCGAGACAGAGAATGGCCCCGCCGAAGAGCAGCAGCGCCACCCCGATCACCAACCCGTCCTGATAGGTGGTTCCCACCAGGCTTCCCATGGTCCAGAAGGTGATGCTCTGGATGTGGTCTGCCGCAAAGGTGATGAGGATGCTCGTCAGGCTGGAGACGAACATGGAGAAGATCACCCCCACCAGGATGATGGTGTTGGTGGAGAGGGCGTGGTCTAAATTGAATGCCAATGTGAGGATCAGCAAGAGGGAGAGAAAGGCAAAGAGCACCGCCATCACCATGGTGCCGGCAAAGGGCAGGCCGGGAAAGCGGATGCCAAAGACGATAGAGGTAACAGCACCCAAGGCGGCCCCGGAGGACACGCCCAGGGTGGAGCCGTCTGCCAGGGGGTTTTTCAGCAGGCCCTGCATGGCGCCGCCCGCCAGGGAGAGGGCGGCGCCGGTGAAGGCCACGCAGAGGACGCGGGGCAGGCGGATGGACAGGATGATAGAGGCAGACAGACCGCTGGGCGGGGGCTCTCCCCGCAAGAGCGCCTGGAGAGCACTGCCGATCACAGAGAGGGTGTCCTGCAGGGCGATGTTCACACTGCCCAGGCAGACACAGAGGCAGAACACCGCCCCTGCGATGGCCGCGAACAGCAGGTACTCCAGGAAGGAGAATCGGTCTCCCCGGTCCTTTTTGGCCATATCTGTCTCAGGTTCAGGCGGCTTCCCCGTAGACAAAGTCGTAGAGGGCCTGTGCGCCGTCTACCAGCCTCGGGGCGGGACGGGAGAGCTCATTGTTGGGCAGGCAGAGGATGGCGCCGTTCTGCACTGCGGAGACATTCTCCCAGCCCGGCCGCGCCATGATCTCCTCCTCCGGGGTGGGTCCCTCGCCGTAGTACATGGTGATGGTGAGGATGTAGTCCGGGTTGCGGGCCAGCACGTCCTCTTCCGAGACAGCAGACCAGCCCTCTACATCTGCAAAGACGTTGGTGAGGCCCAGCATATTGGCCACCTCATCCATGAAGGTGTGGGCACCGGCAGCCCAGAGGCCCCACTCCAAGGGGGAGACCTCGAAGTAGATGGTCTTGCCGCTGCCGTCTCCCACCTTCTGCTGGAGGTCTGCAAAGGTGTTCTTCATGTTCTCCACCACTGCGGCAGCCTCTTCTTCCTTGCCCATCAGGGCACCGATCATCTCGATGGCGGTGTAGGTGCCGGCGATGTCCTCGGCGTCGCTCATCACCACATGGACGCCGGCGTTCTCCAGCTGGTTGAGCTGCTCCTCTGTCTGGGACATATCGCTCATGATCAGCACCTGGGGCTCCAGGGCCAGGATCTCCTCGATATTGGTCTCCGAGCCGGAGTTCACAGCGGGGATATCCGCCACTTCTGGGGGATAGTCGCAATACTTGCCCCGGCCCACCAGGGTGTCTCCGGCGCCGATGGCGTAGAGGATCTCACAGTCTGACGGGGTGAGCGCCACCACCCGGGTGGCAGGCGCCTCCAGGGTGATCTCCCGGTCCCACATGTCTGTGACTGTGATAGAGGTATCCTCCACCGGGGGATCGGTGGGCTCTGCCGGCGGATCCGTGGGCTCTGCCGTCTCCGCCGGGGCCTCGGTGGGCGCGGCGGTGGCGGGGGTTTCAGTGGTGGTGGCAGGTGCCTCCGTGGGGGCAGTTGTAGGCTCAGCAGGCTGGCCGCAGGCGCAGAGCGCCAGCAGCAGGGCCACTACCAAAAGGATTGCCAGGGATTTTGTGCGTTGCATGAATAAAGTGCTCCTTTCACATGTTCAACTGAACAGAGAAGGAGCACATTCTCAGCCAAGGCCATCCCAGACCGCAGGCACATTTTCTCTCCCCTGCAAGAGAAAACGATGCTCCCCCCGATTGGAGAGAGCATCACAAAAGAGCACAAGCCCAGAGGGACTTATGCACACTCCACCCAACCCCAGAAGTGTATCATATGCAGACAGGTCTCCCGGCTTGGCTTCCTCCTACTAGGGCGCCTTTCCACCTTGCGGCAGTGACTTGATTGCCCGTTCGTCAGCTTCACGGTTACTGGGATAGTCCGACAATTTCAGTCGCGTTCCCTCGTCCCGGCAGGGTCCGTAGTCCTCCCCGCCGCGGCGGCGTCTCCCGACGCAGAAGCATATGCTGTTCAGTTTGGGGGAAGATATCACGTCTCGGCCCAAAATGCAAGCCTTTTCTCGCTTGCATGGCTGCACACAGCAGAGGATCCCTCTTGACAGCGCACCACCCGCACGTTATAATATTGTGTGTAATCTTTTTAAGTTTCTTAAGGAGGGCTTGGTGCTCTATGAAAAGTCCAGTGGTGCCGGGAACCTTCGTCAATCCCGGAAACGAGGTGTTTGCCAGGGCGAGAACGGCGGACATCTTTGTGGACAAGTCCGGCCTCATCCATTTTACCAACAATCTGCTGGGAAAAGCGCGGAACAAGATCTGCGTCACCCGCCCCAACGGCTTTGGCAAATCCTGGACAATCGAGATGCTCGCCGCGTACTACAGCTGCGGCGCAGACTCCAGCTGCTTGTTCCAAGATCTCGAAATCGCACAGTCCCCCGCCTCTCTCGCGCATCTCAACCGGCACAATGTGATCCGGCTGCGCTTGCAAGACTTCTGGGAGCCGGCCAATGGCAAAGCACAGGATCCGATCGCCGTCCTTCAGCGGCAGGTCATACGGGAACTGCAGCTGCTGTTTCCAAAGGCGGTCTCCCCGAAAGACATCACACTCTCTGCAGTGCTCCCAAACATCCACAGGAGCTACCCCGGCACCAGCTTTCTCTTTCTTGTCGACGATTGGGATGTGCCGTTTCGCAGTGCCAAGGTCTCCGCAAAACGCAAACTGGAGTATCTCGCATTTCTCATCAGCCTGTTCAAAGGACCTGACGTGGAGGAGTGCATCGATCTGGTCTTCCTGACGGGCATTCTGCCGGTCATCCGGTACCTGGAGGGTGCATCGGACCAATCCATGCTGAACAACGTGGAGGAGTACTCCATGTTAATGCCGGACGCCCTGGCCCAGTATGTCTGCTTCACCGCGTCCGAAGCGGCGGGCCTCTGTGCACAGTGGGATATGCCTTTGGCCCTGCTCAGAGAGTGGTATGGATATCCCCTCTCTGGTCCCGGCGCGGTATACTGCCCAGCATCTGTTGTGAGTGCCCTGACATGCCGACACATTCGCCCCGATTGGAGTGAATTCTCCGCACCTCTGGCAGCGCAAGACTACATCAACCCGGATCTCCCTGAACTGAGAGAGGCCGCGGACGCTCTGCTCGCAGGCGAATCCGTTGCTGTGGACACCACAGGCTTCTTGAACACCCCAAGCAACCTGTTCTCTGTGGACGATGTGCTCACCCTTCTCATCCACTACGGCTGTCTTTCCTATCAGCCGAGAGACGAATCCGCATTCGACCTCGAGCCATGGAAGGACGGCATCGTGGCGATCCCCAACCGGGTTGCGCATCACGCTTTTCAAATGCTCGTAAGGTCTCTGCAAAGAGATGCATAGGTGTCCCTTTGCCGCCTAAACAGATCCGAAGGGCCCTAACAAATACGCCGCCCCTGATACCGTTCTGCGGTATCAGGGGCTTTTGTGTCATTCTTCCGCTCTACTTCTGCTCCTTTTTCCGCCGTTCCTCCATCTGTTTGGCGAGAATGGGCCCCATGATGCGGGAGAGATGCTCGATGAGGGCGTGGTCGAAGTTGCCCATGGTGATGGATGTGGAGAGGAGCCTTTCGGTGCCGGTCTGCTCCTCATTCACCTCGATCACCCGAATAAACTGTGTCTCAGGCGTGCAGGCGGGCCAAAAGGTGCCCTTCGCAGGGCTGCCGGTGCGTGCAAAGGACATCACCGCCGAAAAGATCTCCTCCTGGATCATCTCAGACACATAGGAGCGGTCTGGGGTATGGGGATACTCTACCAGGTCGATGTTGTGGAACACATAGGGGATGTCGCTGCAGTGCCAGGGCGTGGTGCCGCCGTGGATGGGCTGGTCCATGTTGAAGAGATAGGCGTAGGTGCAGCGGTTCATGGCGCTGCGCTTGGTGAGATAGGCGATCTCCGGGCCCCGGAAGATAAAGTCCAGCCGCAGCAGATCCGCCAGCGGCCGCTCCGGATAGGCCTCCTGGAAGGCGGGGATGAGAATGTCTGCGTTCTCGTCCCCCAGAGCCGCCCGTATCGCTTTCTCCTGCTCCTCTTCCGGCGCCCTCCGGCTCACGGGAGATGGCCCGAAGGACGTGAACTCCCCGAAGGTGCTGCCCACCAGCAGCGGGACGTCCTTGGTCTCCTCCCGGAAGCCCACAGCCAGGGGATCGCCCTTGTAGAAGGCGTTGGCCTTGGGCATGCACCCCACATACTGTCCCTTCACCACCAGCGCGGGCTGCACCTTGCAGTACGCCTTGGCCAGGAGGTGGTAGTCCACGGTCTCCAGGTCTTTCACGCTGGAGACGCCCAGTTCCGCCATCAGGGCCTCTGCCAGGGGCTTTCCGCTGCCGGCGTTGTCCCCCTGGAGCTTCCCCAGCACGCCGCTCATGTTGATGCCCTTGGCGAAGAGGCCGTCTGCCGCCGGGGTCTGCAGCAGGGTGGTGATCTTGGCCCCGCCGCCGGACTGGCCGAACAGGGTGACGTTCTTCGGATTTCCGCCGAAGGCCGCTATGTTATCCTTGATCCACTGCAGGGCGGCGATGATATCGTCTGTGCCGGCGTTGGCCGAGTTGGCGTACTCCTCCCCGTACTCCGAGAGATCCATATAGCCCAGGATGTTCAGCCGATGGTTGATGGACACCACCACCGCGTCCCCGAACCGGCTCATGTTGGCGCCGTCATAGGCCACCTGCTCGATGGCGGAACCGGAGGAGAAACCGCCGCCGTGGAGCCACACCATCACAGGGCGCCGCTTCCTATCTGTCCCCGGGGTCCAGATGTTCAGATTCAGGCAGTCCTCGTCCATGGGCCAGTACCGGTGGGGGATGTACAGCTCTCCCTCCGGTCTCTCGTTGGTGAGCACCGGACAGATGTAGCCGTAGCTGGTGGCGTCCAGCACGCCCTCCCAGGGCTCCACCGGCTTCGGGGCGTGGAACCGCCTGGCCTTGGCATAGGGGATCCCCTTGAAGATCAGCATGCCGTCCAGTTCATAGCCCTTCACAATGCCCTTCTTCGTCTGGACATAGGCGTCTGCAGAAAATGCATGGGACATAGACTTCTCCTCCTTCAGCGTGGTAGCGAGATCGCAAGTTCTCATGGCTTCAGGATACCCCAAGGAGCCCGGAAAAGCAACTGTATTGGTGATATTCAGCAAAAATGTTGATTGGATGCTTGACTAGAGCACCCTGGGGGGTGTATAATAGGGCCGAGGTGA
>CANRFN010000154.1 GCA_947629915.1 uncultured Oscillospiraceae bacterium
GCGAGGAATTTGTCAAGACTAAATTTGCAGACTTTTTCGGCTTTTTCTTGTTTAAATTTTTGGGTTTTCGGGTTTTTAGGTGAAAAACCGCAGTGAGGCTTTCCCAATTCCGGGGAAGTTAAGGGTCCTTGGCCGGCTGTGATCAGACCTCCGGAAGCCCGATGAATACCGGAGCGCCCAGCACCAGCAGTCCCAGTGCCGGCGATCCCGGGAACAATGCTGCCAGTACGGCCGGGCCGGACGATTTCAAGAAGTACCTCCACCAGGCGATCCGGAAGACCGGCGGCCTGCCCACCTTTGTGGAGGCGGAGGACGGGTACTACATGGGCTACGGCTGGCTCTACTACATAGACAAGGCCACCTGGAATGTGACCCGGGTCTGCGGCAAGCCCGAGTGCGACCACACGGACCCGGAGACCTGCAACGCCGCCATCGATGGAGATGAGCTCTTCGGTGCGAACGACAAGATCTACTACATCAGCAACATCGCGGAGCCCAAGCTATTGTGGTCTGTGAACCCAGATGGTACCCAGCGGCAGACGGTCCAGGAGCTGAAGTTCAACGAGTTCTCCAGTTCCCAGTCCACGTACTCCCTCACCATCTACCACCGGGGCTACCTCTACTATGTCTCAGACGACATCCTGTACCGGGTGAAGCTGGGCGGGGAGAAGGACTCTGCGGAGGCCATCTGGAGCCCGGAGAACCCCGGCACCAGCCAGTCCATCGGGGGTCAGGTGCAGTTCAACCCCAACGCCATGCGTTTTCACCTCTGGGCAGACGGGGACTTCATGTACTTCATGGTGAACCTCCAGGTGGAGGACGGGACGTATAAGGACGTGCTCTTCCAGTGCGATCTCAACACCATGGACGTCCAGCAGGTGTGGCAGACCCCGGACCAGGAGGAGGTGGGGGATTGGGAAAAGACCGGCGTCTCGGTATCCCAGTGGTATGTGCTGGACGGGTATATCTACTTCTACCTCTCCGGCGGCGACATGTGGCGCACGGACCTCTCCACCGGCAAGCACGAGAAGCTGGCGGACACCCATGAGCAGACCCAGTACGGCAGCGCCATCTTCTCGGACGAGTACATGTGCCTTCTCAACGACTACCCTGTCATGTTCTACGGGGACCCCACCGTGACGCCCGGGGGCCAGTTCCGCTCCTATGGGGACACCATCTTCGTCTACGGCCTGGACGGCAAACTGGTGAAGGAGATCTCCCTGAAAAACCTCTATGAGGACCCAGAGGAGATGGCGGAGATGAATCTGCTGGCCTGCATCGGCAACGACATCTTCTTCCGGACCACCGGGAGACATGTGGTGAGCGGCGGCGGGCTCATCAGCCAGCAGGCAAAACAGGGGGGCATGAACCTCTGCCGGGCCGACATCGAGACCGGCGAGGTGCAGGTGTTGTACCAGCTGCGGTGACGGCAAACATTGCGGATAGAAGGCAAGAATAAAGAAAATAAGACAACAATGGAGTAAGGAGGATGTCCCTATGAGAAGACCGTACAGAGCCCTGGCAGCCCTGTTGGTATTGCTGTTCACCTTGTCCCTGGCTGCCTGTACCGGCGGGAGCGGGGAAAGCGGCGGTGCTGCCGTAAATCCGTCCGGCGGTGAGAGCCACACAAACACCCAGGCCGACTCCGATGAGTTCCAGCGAAACCTGCACCAGAACGACCAGCGCAGCGGCATTCCCCGCTTTCTGGAGGCGGACGGCGGGTACTATTTTTCCCTGGGCACTCTTTACTACCTGGACCGGGAGACCATGCAGGTGACGGTGGTGTGCGCCAAGCCCGACTGCGACCACACAGATGACGCCGTCTGCAACGCCAGACTGGACGTGAAGCATCTGCTCACCCTGACGGACCGCATCTACTACGACACCAGCCCCAGACACCCGAAGCAGGTGTGGTCTGTCCGGCAGGACGCCACGGAGCGGCAGCTGGTCCAGGAGCTGAAGAGCAGCGAGAACGCCAGCGCCCAGTCCAACAGCGACATCCCCATCTATCACCGGGGCTACCTCTACTACGTCTCAGACGACATCCTGTACCGGGTGAAGTTGGGCGGGGAGCGGGACTCCGCCGAGGCCATCTGGGGCCCCGAGAACGCCGGCGCCACCCAATCTCAAGGCAACATCCTCATCTACGACCCCAACGCCATCCACTATACCCTCTGGGCGGAGGGGGAGACCCTGTACTTTATGGCCAATGTCCAGGGCGCGGACGGGACATACAAGGACACCCTCTTCCGCTGCGACCTCACCACCCTGGATGTCCAACGGATCTGGGAGACCCCGGGCGCAGACCAGGTGGGGGAGTGGGAGACCACCGGCGTCTATGTTTCCCAGTGGTACATCAAGGAGGGCACCCTCTACTTCTACCTCTCCGGGGGTGACCTCTGGCGGACGGATCTCTCCACCGGCAGGACGGAGAAGCTGGCGGACACCCACGAGAAGACCCTGTACGGCAGCGCAGTGTTCTCCGATGAAGTCATGTGCCTTTTGAACGACACGCCCATGTTCAACGGGGAGGTGTACCCGGGGAGCTACCGGCGGACCCAGGGGGATACGGTGTACCTCTACGGCCTGGACGGAACCTTCCGCAAGGAGATCTCCCTCCAGTCCCTCTATGACGAGATGGGGGAGATCAGCGAGATCGACCTCCTCTTCTGCGACACCACGGACCTCTACTTCCTCACCACCTCGTACACCTATGGGGATCCCAACAACCCCACTTTGGCCACCGGCAGGTCCCGGGCGCTGTGCCACACCAACTTCGAGACCGGCGCATCCGCCGTGCTGTACCGGTTTGCAACCTGAGGAGAAAGCGACATGACAAAATCAAAGCGAGCCCTGGCAGCCCTTCTGGCGGCATGCCTCACCCTGTCCCTTGCGGGCTGTTCCGATGAGGGCGGCGGAGGCGGCGGAAACAGCGGTGTGAGCACCCCAGGCGGGGAGAACCCATCTGCCGGGCAGGTGGACAGCGAGGAATTCCAGAAGAACTTCCACCAGAGCGAGGAGATGAGCTTTCTGGCCACGGACCGGGGATACTACTTCTCATACAGCGCCCTCTTCTTTATCGACCCTGAGACCTTGCAGGCCACCCGGGTCTGCGCCAAGCCGGACTGCGATCACACGGACGATGCCGTCTGCAACGCCCGCATCCACGCGGACTACCTCCTGAAGGGCGGAGATAAGATCTACTACGTTGGCTACGACCACGATCCGAAAGAGGTCCGCTCGGTTCACCTGGACGCCACCGGCCGGGAGACGGTGCAGGAGCTGAAGTTCGATGAGCTCTCCAATTCCCAGTCCTCCTACGACCAGGCCATCTACCACCGGGGATATCTGTACTACGTCTCAGACGACATCCTGTACCGGGTGAAGCTGGGGGGCGAGAAGGACTCCGCGGAGGAGATCTGGAGCCCGGAGAACGCCGGCAGCACCCAATCCCACGGCAACCTGGTGGACATCAATCCCAACGCCATCCGGTACAAGCTCTGGGCGGACGGGGACAGCCTGTACTTCATGGCCAATGTCCAGATGGCGGAGGGAACGTACAAAGACGTCCTCTTCCAGTGCGGCCTGGACGGCGGCGATGTCCATCAGGTCTGGGTGACCCCGGACAAAGAGAAGGTGGGAGAGTGGGAGGAGACCGGAGTGTCAGTATCTCAGTGGTACGTGACGGGCGGCTTCCTCTATTTCTACCTCTCCGGCGGAGACCTGTGGCGGACAGAGCTCTCCACCGGCAAGACGGAGAAGCTGGCGGACACCCACGAGAAGACCTTGTACGGCAGTGCGGTGTTCTCTGATCAATACATGTGCCTTCTGAACGATGTGCCAAAGGACAGCGCGGACAGTACCGAGGTGAAGCCGGCGGGCGCCATCCGGCACTACGGCGGGGACACCATCTACGTCTACAACCTGGACGGCGCCCTCATCAAGGAGATCCCGCTGCAGCAGGTGCAGGCAGATCTGGGGGATCTGTACTCCATCGACATGCTCTGCTGCGATGGCACCGATGTGTACTTCGATGCCATCCAGTGGGTCTACTCCACCAACGCGTTCGGCTGGCCCATTGGAGACACCAGCACGGAGATTCTGTACCGGACCAATTTCGAGACCGGGGAGGTGTACCCGGTGATCGTAACCCCATCCCGGGCAAGGCATAGGGCCGGATCTTGCGGGGGAAGCGGTGGGGATGTCTGGAAGCGCTCGGGTGACTCCCAGAAGAACCTGCACAAACCACGGCGGGTACCGGCAGGCCCCGGGCGCTTTGTCCACGAACTTCGAGACCGGCGAGACGGCGCGGCGATACCAGTTTGCAACACGAGGAGAACGATGACATGAAAAAGACAAAACGAGCCCTGGCGGTCCTTCTGGCAGGACTGCTCACCCTGTCCCTCGGGGGCTGTTCCAACGACAAGGAGAGCGGTGGAGGCGGCAACAGCCCCGAGAGCACCCCGGGCGGAGCGAACACGGTTGAGGGACAGGTAAACAGCGAGGAATTCCAGAAGAACTTCCACCAGCAGACGGAGAAGCTGAGCTTCCTGGCCACGGACCAGGGGTACTACTTCTCATACAGCGGCCTTTATTTCATAGACCCGGAGACCCAGAAGGCCACCATGGTGTGCGGCAAGCCGGACTGCAATCACCTGGACGATGCCATCTGCAACGCCCGCATCCACGCGGACTACCTGCTGAAAGGCGGAGACCGGATCTACTTTGTGGGGTACAGCAACGATCCCAAAGAGGTCTCCTCTGTACGCCTGGACGCCACCGGCCGGGAGACGGTGCAGGAGCTGAAGTTCAACGAGTTCTCCAATTCCCAGTCCTCCTACGGTGAGGCCATCTACCACCGGGGCTACGTGTACTACGTCTCAGACGACATCCTCTATCGGGTGAAGCTGGGCGGGGACAAGGACAGTGCGGAGGAGATCTGGAGCCCCGCGAACGCCGGCAGCAGCCAATCCCACGGCAATCTGGTGGACTTCAACCCCAACGCCATCCAGTACAAGCTCTGGGCGGACGGGGACAGCCTGTACTTCATGGCCAATGTGCAGACGGCGGAGGGAACGTACAAGGACGTGCTCTTCCAGTGCGGCCTGGACGGCGGCGATGTCCAGCAGGTCTGGGTTACCCCGAACAAAGAGGAGGTGGGAGAGTGGGAGGAGACCGGCGTGTCAGTATCTCAGTGGTACGTGACGGGCGGTTTCCTCTATTTCTACCTCTCCGGCGGGGACATGTGGAAGACAGAGCTCTCTTCCGGTAAGACGGAGAAGCTGGCGGACACCCACGAGAAGACCCAGTACGGCACCGCGGTGTTTTCCGATGAGGCCATGTGCCTTCTGAACGATGTGCCCAAAACCAGCGCGGACAGCGAAGAGGTGAATCTGGACAGCGCCCTGCGGCATTACGGCGGGGACACCATCTACATCTACAACCTGGACGGTGCCCTCATCAAGGAGATCCCGCTCACTGCGGTGCAGGCGGACCTGGGGGACCTGTACTCCATCGACATGCTCTGCTGCGATGGCACCGATGTGTACTTCGATGCCACCCAGTGGACCTATGGCACCAATGAGTACGGCTGGCACAGCGGGAACACCGGCACCGAGATCCTGTATCGGGCCAACTTCGAGACCGGCGAGGTGTACCCGGTGATCGTAAATCCCATCCCGGGCAAGGTTTGAGGCCGGGACGGTAGGAGGAGAGAGCGATTTGAAACGGATCAGACCAGTTTTGGCTGTGCTCCTGGCGGCACTGCTCACCCTGTCTCTCGCCGGATGCACCGGCAGCGGCGGAGACAATGAGAAGAAGACCGCCGGAGAACATGACAGCGGAGAGAACAGCGCGGCATCCCAGGCCAACCCCGACGACTTGCAGAAGAACCTGCACCAGACCCAGCGGGAGACGGGAGTCCCCACCTTTTTGGAGGCGGACAGCGGGTATTTCATGGGCTACGGGTCCCTCTACTTCATTGAGAAGGACACCGGCAAGGCCACAATCCTGTGTGCCAAGCCCGACTGCGACCACACGGACTCCAGCATCTGCAACGCCATGATCAACGCCAACTACCTTCTGATGGGGAACCAGGACCGGCTGTACTATGTGGGAAACGGCAACCACCCCAAGGTTGTGGGGTCTGTGCGCCCGGACGCCACGGGGCGGGAGACGGTGCAGGAGCTGAAGTTCAACGAGTTCTCCAGCGCCCAGTCCTCCCGGGACAAGGTGATCTACCACCGGGGGTATCTCTACTACATCTCAGACGACATCCTGTATCGGGTGAAGTTGGGAGGGGAGAAGGACAGTGCCGAGGAGATCTGGAGCCCGGAAAACGCCGGCAGCACCCAATCCCACGGCAATCTGGTGGACTACAATCCCAACGCCATCCGGTACACCCTCTGGGCAGACGGAGACAGCCTGTATTTCATGGCCAATGTCCAGATGGCGGATGGGACGTACAAGGATGTGCTCTTCCAGTGCGGCTTGGACGGGAGCGATGTCCATCAGGTCTGGGTGACACCGGACAAGGAGACCGTGGGGGAGTGGGAGGAGACCGGCGTGTCCGTGAGCCAGTGGTATGTCCTGGACGGCTTCCTCTACTTCTACCTCTCCGGCAACGACTACTACCGGACGGACCTCTCCACCGGCGAGACGGAGAAGCTGGCGGACACCCACGAGCAGACCCAATACGGCAGCGCCATCTTCTCCGACACCTGCCTGTGCCTTCTGAACGACATGCCCACGGACTTTGACGGCGCCTTTGAGCTGGGCGGCATCTGGAGAAAACACGCAGACGCCATCTTTCTCTATGACCTGGATGGCACCTACCGCAAGGAGATCTCCCTGCAGACGGTGACGGACGCGTTGGGGGATAACCTGGAGATGAAGCTTCTCATGGCAGACGGCACCGATGTGTATTTCCAGGTAACCACCACGGTGTACAACACCCAGTACGGGATGCCGGTGGGGGACGTGGGGGCCATCACCGTGTGGAAGGCCAACTTCGAGACCGGCGCGGTGTCCCAGATCATCCAACTGCGATAAGGAGAGAGCGATTTGAAACGGAGAAAACGGGCCTTGGCGGGGCTCCTGGCGGCCCTGCTCACCCTTACCGTTGCGGGCTGTTCCGGCGGCAGCGGGGACAAAGAGACTGAGACTCCTGCGGGGGACAGCGGTGGGGAGCACAGCACAGCATCCCAGACCAGTTCAGACGACTTCCAGAAGAACCTGCACCAGACCATCCGGCGGCTGGGCGGCTATCCCAGCTTTCTGGAGACGGATGCGGGGTACTACATGGGCTACGGGTGGCTGTATTACATCGAGAAGGCCACGGGAAAGGCCTCCGTGGTCTGCGGAAAGCCCGATTGCGACCACACGGACCGGGACACCTGCAATGCCATCATTGAGGAGATCACGCTGCTCACCATCGGGGACCGGATCTACTACGCCGGGGCGGACAATGATCCCAGAGAGGTGAAATCCGTGGCGCTGAATGCCACGGAGCACCAGGTGGTCCAGGAGCTGAAGTTTCAGGAGATCTCCGCCTCCCAGTCCTCCTACGACCTCCCCATCTATCACCGGGGCTATGTGTACTACGTCTCGGATGACATCCTGTACCGGGTGAAATTGGGCGGGGCAAAGGACTCTGCGGAGGCCCTATGGAGTCCCGCAGATGCCGGCAGCACCCAGTCCCAAGGCAACCTGGTGGACTACAGCCCCAACGGGATCCGGTACACCCTATGGGCGGACGGGGACACCCTGTACTTCATGGCCAACGTCCAGACGATGGACGGGACCCACAAGGACGTGCTCTTCCAGTGCGGCCTGGACGGCGGCGATGTCCGCCAGGTCTGGGTGACACCGGACGCGGATACGGTAGGGGAGTGGGAGACCACCGGCGTCTCGGTGTCCCAATGGTACATCACCAACGGATCCATCTATTTCTACCTCTCCGGCAACGACTACTACCGCACGGACCTCTCCACCGGCGAGACGGAGAAACTGGCGGACACCCATGAGCAGACCCAGTACGGCAGTGCAGTGTTCTCAGACGAATCCATGTGCCTTCTGAGCGAGACCCCGGGGGACCGCAGCGCCAACGCCACCAACGAGAGCCTGATCCGCAGAGGCGGAGACGCCATCTACCTCTATGACCTGGACGGGACATACCGCAAGGAGATCTCCCTGGAGAAGGTGGCAGAGGAGGTTGGAGACAACCTGGAGATCGCGCTCTTGATGGTGGACGGCACCCACGTCTACTTCCAGGTTACCACCACCTCCTATTCCACCCAGCACGGGTTCCCGGTGGGGAATGTGGGGTCTGAGACCCTGTGGCGGGCCAATCTGGAGACCGGCGAGGTGTCCCAGATCTACCAGCTCAGATGAGGAGGACGATATGCGGCGAAAAAAGCGATTCCTGGTGGCCTGTCTGGCAGGCTACCTCGCCCTTACCATCTCGGCCTGCGGGGACGATGCCGGACTGGCTGGAGGGAGCGGAGATCCGGAGGAGACCGGCGGCGGGAGCGAGAGTGCACCCGCATCCCAGGCCAGCCCGGACGATTTCCAGAAGAACCTGCACCAGGCCGTCCGCCGCACCTACGGCCTGCCCACCTTTGTGGAGACAGAGGACGGGTACTACATGGGCTACGGGTCCCTCTACTACCTCGAGAAGGAGACCGGCAAGACCAGCATCCTCTGCGCCAAGCCCGACTGCGACCACACGGACCCCAATGTTTGCAACGCCATGATCAACGCCCGCTATCTGTTGGCCCAGACCGATGGAGGGTGGATCTATTACGTGGGCAACATAGATAGTGCGTCCGGATGGACGGCACCGGGCGGGAGGTAGTGCAGGAACTCAAATACAACGAGACCTCCAGCGCCCCGTCCTCGGACGACTGGGGTATGTACCACCGGGGGTACGTGTACTACGTCTCAGACGACATCCTGTGTCGGGCGAAGCTGGGGGCGGAGAAGGACAGTGCGGAGGAGATCTGGAGCCCGGAACACGCCGGGGAGACCCAGTCCTAGGGTACCATCACGCAGGTCTCAGGCAACGAGCTCCACTACAAGCTCTGGGCAGAGGAGAAGACCCTGTACTTCATGGTGAACCTCCCCACCGCGGATGGAACATACAAGGACACCCTCTTTGCCTGCGACCTCTCGGACCTCAGCGTCCGGCAGGTGTGGATCACCCCGGACAAAGATCAGGTGGGGGAGTGGGAGCGCACCGGGGTAACGGTGAACCAGTGGTATGAGAGCGGCGGGTATCTGTACTTCTACCTCGCTGGCAACGGCATCTGGCGGACAGATCTTGCCACAGGAGAGACGGAGCAGCTGGCGGACACCCGAGAGCGGGCCGCATACGGCAGCGCGGTGTTCTCCGAGAGCGCCGTCTGTGTCCTGAACGACATCCCCAAGTTTAACGAGTTTTCAGACGAGCCCCATCCTGGCTCCTATACCCGCTTTGACGCCGACACCGTGTTTCTGTATGGGGACGGCACATTCCGCAAAGAAATCTCCCTGCAGCCGCTTTTGGACGAGATGGAGCACGCGTCTTTCTTCGACCTGCTCTTCTGCGATGGCACGGACCTCTACTTCATCATCACGGCGTACACCTATGACGACCCCAACAACCCAGACCTGGCCACCGGCAGATCCATCACGTTGCGCCGGGTGAACTACGAGACCGGCACGGCATCCCAGGTGTGCCGGCTGGCGTGAGGAGGAGAACATGAACCAGATGAGACGAACCCTGGCCGCTCTCTTGGCGGGGCTGCTGGTGCTGTCCCTCGCCGGCTGCGGAACAGACAGCGGCGGAGCGGGCAAACGTCCGGCCGCTGCACCCACCGGCGGAGAAGACTTCCAGAAAAACATGCACCAATCTATCGCCAACAGCCTTCGCAAGGTGTGCGAGACCGAGGATGGCCTCTACTTTCAGTGGGGACGCCTATGCCTATTACCTGGAGAAAGAGACGAAGAAGGCCACCATCCTCTGCAGCAATCCGGAGTGTGCCCACAGCGGCAGAACCTGCAACGCGTGGCTGAACGCGGCCAGCCTCTGTCTTTACGACGGTGCCCTGTACTTTCAAGACGGGG
This sequence comes from uncultured Oscillospiraceae bacterium, assembly GCA_947629915.1. Taxonomy (GTDB): domain Bacteria; phylum Bacillota; class Clostridia; order Oscillospirales; family Oscillospiraceae; genus Enterenecus. Next base: position 10,105 of record CANRFN010000154.1, read on the forward strand.
ACCGGATCCGGGAAAACGGCCAGTCTGTGGACTACGGAGACCGCCTCTATCGGGTGGACACGGACGGGACCAACCGGGTGGCGGTCCAGGCCCTGGAGCTGGTCCCCGGCGGGGATGCCCTGGCCACCACCCACAAGGAGCCGCTGCTGCACCGGGGCACTTCATACTTTGCATACAGCGGCGTCCTGTATTCTCTGCCCCTGGGCGGCGATGTGAAGAATGCCAGGAAGATCTGGGGCGAGGAGGTCCAGAGCGATGGCTCCATGTACTATGATCCCAACGCCCTGCACTACACCCTCTGGGCGGACGGAGATACCGTGTACTTTATGGTGAATCTGGAGCAGCCGGATGGCACGTACAAGGACACCCTCTTCGCCTATGATACCGCTGGACAGGCGGTACAGCAGGTGTGGGAGACCCCGGACGCGGCGGATGTGGGGAACTGGGAGACCGCCGGTGTCTCGGTGAGCCAGTGGTATGTGCTGGATGGATTCATCTACTTCTATCTCTCCGGCGGAGATTTCTGGCGGACCGATCTGGAGACCGGGGAGACAGAGAAGCTGGCCGCGGTCTCGGCGAAAACCTTGTCCGGCTCCGCCGTCTTCTCGGACGACTACCTCTGCGTCCTGAACGATGCGCCCCACACGGATGTGGGCCTTACAGACCCATCGGATGGCACCGGCGGAATCGGCGGGGACACCTTTTTCATCTACGACCTGGAGGGCAATCTGGTGAGGAAACTGTCCGTCTCACACCTCTATGACGAATGATCGGAACTGCTGCACCTTCAGCCCATCCTCTGCACCGGGGATGAGATCTACTTTCTGGCCAACAGGGTGTCCGGTGCCGGCAGCACCAGCACCGAGAACGGCTTCACCAGCACCAAACGGGAGAAGGGATACACCTTGTGCAGCGTAAGCATGGAGACTGGCGCCGTGACCCAGATTGCCCACTGGCCCACGGAGTGAGCCCATGATTCAGATGGGACGAACCCTGGCCGGGTCCAGCGAGGCCATCGGGCAATCCCGCAACCGGATCCTCCGCTGTGTCACCCTGAAGACAGGGGAGATCACCGAGATCACACAATGAGGAGTACACTATGAAACTGGAACTCATCAATCTCACGAAGCAATACGGCAACTTCACCGCCCTGGATCATGTGAACATCACCTTCACCGAGGGCATCACCGGCATCCTGGGGGCCAACGGGGCGGGCAAGTCCACCATGATGAACCTGCTCA
>CANRFN010000155.1 GCA_947629915.1 uncultured Oscillospiraceae bacterium
TTGGCGTCCTGCCCCAGCCTTACAGCTGCAATGGCCTAATTTCCTGTTTTTACCAACCGACTTTGCGTTTGCCCTAAGCGCAGCCTCCAAATCGTCTGAGGTCCACTCATACCCCAACAGAACATCCGTAGAGGTATGAAACAGGTCTGCCAGCTTCAGAATCAGCCCAACCTCCGGTACACTCAGCCCGGACTCCCATTTGTACACCGCAGAGACGCTCACGCCCATGGCCTCGGCCAACTGTTCCTGCGTCTCGTGCCTTGCCTTGCGGAATGCGCGGATGTTCTCGGCCAGTTTCAACTTCATTTTGATTCCCCCTTCTGCCGCATAGAATATACCGCGGCGGCGGGGTGGGGAACAGACGGGCGGTACAAAATGTGGAATCAGTTTTCTACCAACGGTATGGGTTTCCGGCATCCCCCCTTCCAGACTCATTTGCCTCCTTGGAGAGGCATGGAAAAAGCCAGCCAGGACACCTGCAAAGGTGTCCTGGCTGGCTTTTGTGTGGTCGCGATAGAGGAGGCAGCGCGTTCTCACTCGATGCCTACTTCCTGACGCAGGCGAAGGGCGATCTGCCGCTCCTTCTTGTTGGTGCACAGGCTCTCCCCGAGAATCTGGAGAATGCTGTACACGCCGTACTCATCGTACCAGTCGTTCTCATACAGATCCTCAAGGATGCTCTCCCGCAGGGACCAGGGCTCTTTCCGGAGGTTGGTCTCCGCGATAAGATGTTCTGCGATGCTCACGATCTTCTCGATCTGATCCGGATCGCGGTAGTTCATGAGCTGCAGGACAAAGATCAGGAACTTGATGTTGTACCACGCCTCCTCCAGAGGTGTCTCCGGGGCGCCGTACATCTCCATGTCCATCGCATGGATCTGGTCCATGAGTTTCCAGGTGGCCTCCTGCTCCTCATCGGTACCGTTGTCCGCTAAGACGTACATCCCGGCCATGACGTTTCTCCAATACTCGCTCCGCATAGTATCCACTCCTTTCTTTTGATGTTTGGCCGCCGCAGTCCAAAAAGCGGCCTGTTAGACTCAGCCAGCTCCAGTATACAGTACCATGCGCCTCTTGTCCATCGTATTTTCCATGATTTTTCATTTTTCCACATTTTGTACAGTTAATTTTCGTGCAATCCTGGTGTTTTCCCCTCTTCTGTCTCCCATGCCGCAGCTCTCCGCCCAAAGCAGGTGCCCCTTAACTATATTTAATATTTGCTTTCACACTTTTCTTGACACACCTCGTCTGATATGATATCATCATCAGAGAGAATGTCAAGAAGAATTTGCAAATTGGAAAAATGTAATACATTTTGCCTGTACAGGCGCTATTTTTCACAGAACCGAGAGGAGTGGCAGGACAATGGCAGACATCACGCTGGAAGACCGCATCCGTGTTCTAGAGGTGATCCGCGATCTCTCCGCAACACCAGGACCAGACCCGTCCGATTTCTTCGTATTGCGCAAATACGAGGCCCTCGCCAGCCCCAAGCGTCTTCTCGTCCTGGGAGCCCAGGGCACGGGAAAGACAGCTCTGTTTCGCGTCCTCACAGATCCGGACGGATTCCAGCAGGTCTGCAAGGGTCTGGCTCTCACCGCCGAGAACTGCACTGTGGTCCCGGGATATTGCCGCTCCAACTGCTTTCCCGCCGCCGATATCCTGGACCGGTACACCACAGACAAGCAGGCAAAGCCGCTCTGGATCGGCAGCCTGCTGTGCACCCTGGCCGCGCTGCCATTGGAGGGGACGGCCTTCGCCGGGATCATGAGCGGCATACTGAGATGGCCGCAAGCCGCCCTTTTCCAGGACCCAAAGAGCCAAATGGATCCCTCCCGCTGGATCGGCTTTGTGGCCCAGAACCGCATATTGTGTATAAGAGCGCTGGACGCCATTGATCGCTATCTCCAGGCTTCAGACCGGTGGATCATCGTGGCGTACGATGATCTGGACGAGCTCACCCGCAGGCATATGGATCTCTTTCCCTTCCTTCGGACCCCACTGTCCTTCTGGACCAGGCAGACCCGCCAGTGGGAGCGGCTGTGCTGCAAGATCTTCCTGCGAGACGATCTCTATGCCTCCCGCCATCTGGACTTTCTGGACGCCTGCGCCCTCTCAGACAGGACAGTGCACCTGGAGTGGGATACCTTGTCCCTGTATCAATTGCTGGTCCAGAAGATGATCCGCTCCGGATCCAAGGCCGCTCTTCAGTATCTGGAGCGCACTCCGGGCCTGCTGAAGGGAAAGGACGAGCTGCTGCGATATCGCCCCACCTGCAAGGAATCTGTGCTCCAGAACTTTGCCTGGAATCTCACCGGGGCGTCCAGATGCGGTCTGCCCTATACATGGGCGCAACGTATCCTGGGAGATATGCTTGTGGACTCCACCCCCGCATCCTTTCTCAGGCAATTCTCCATTGCGGCGGATCTGATACTGCACAGCAAAGAGGCCATGGCGTCCCTCGCGGGGGATCAGCTCATTCTCCCGGCCATGCTGGAGGAGGCCGTCCCCGCGGTCTCCCAGGTGCGGTTGGCGGAGCTCCTGGAGAAAAACCCCTGGCTGGAGCAGCTGAGAGAGCCCTTCTGCGGTCTCTCTATGCCCATGGGCCGGGACCAGTTCATCGAACTGCTGGACATAGACTGCCAGAGCCCCGCCCAGCAGGATTCCCTGCCGGGGCGGCCCCCTTACGACATCTTCTATGCCCTGCAAAACCTCGGCATCGTCCTGGATAACGGGGGCTCCATCTACATCCACGACCCCTACCGGCGTGCCTTCGGAATGCGGCAGAAGTGCGTTGATTAAACCTCACCGCAAAGTGCCATTTGCCATAGATCTGGAGACAGCAGCGCCTCACTATATAGCCAGATAAGATATTTATACAAGAGTACGTATCCAATTAAGACGTACTCCGTAAAAAAACAGGATATCTCGTGGCAGATCCAGTATCACCTCCCATCCAGGCAGCACAACGCCCAAAAGCCCTGGGAACCCGTCATCGCCGGCATGTCCCGGGAGCAGCTGGAGGCGGCGCTCTGGAAAGGAGTTGCCTCCCGCGCAGACGGCACCGATAACACATGTGGGGAAAGTAGACCGGGCATCTGAGATGCCACAAGAACAACAGCGCGAGGCGTATGTCTCTCTGAGACATACGCCTCGCGCTGTTCTATTTCGAACCTTGCATATGCCATCCGCGGAGTGCTCTCTCAGACGCTCCTCCGCTTTTTCAGCACCGTGCCCACCTCGATCTTCAGCGGGTGGAGCGGCCCCGTCTCGATCTGGTCCACCAGCCGGTGCACGGCGGTCTCCCCCATCACCGCGATGGGCACGCTCACGGTGGTAAGGGGAGGATCAAAGACCTCGCAGAGGGGGAGGTCGTCAAAGCCGATGACGGCGATCTCCTCCGGGATGCGGTACCCCGCCTCCTTCATGGCCCGGGCGGCCCCCACGGCGATGATGTCATTGTCCGCAAAGTAGCAGGACGCCAGCGGCTCCCCGGCGGCGATGAGCTGCTTCATGTCCTCGTAGGCCCCCTCCTGGGAGGGGGTGAGCCGGTGGACGATGGAGCGGGAAGCGGACATGCCGTGCTTTCGGATGGCCTTGTAGAAGCCGTCCGCCCGCTCATCGAAGTTGTTGATGGGATAGGCGGAGCGCAGGTACCCCGCCTGGGCCCGCCGCCTGGTGATGAGATAGTCCGTGGCCATAAAGGCCCCCTGGATGTTGTTGATGAGCACACAGTCATAGGGGAGGGTCTCAAAATATGAGTCCAGCAGGACCAGCGGCGCCTGGATCACAGAGAAGGGCCGGACAGAGTTCAGGTCCATCTCGGTGGCCAGCAGGATGATCCCGGCAAAATGGGCGGTGTTCAAGGTGTAGATCTGGTCCTCCAGCTTCTCATCCTCATATAGGTAGCGGATCACGCTGTCGTAAGAGGCCTTCTTGCAGGCCAGGCTGATGCTGTTGGTGAGGGTGGAGAAGAAGGGCGTGTCCGCCACCACGGCGCCGCTCTTCTGGAAGATGGCAAAGCAGATGGTCCCCCGGGTCTGGGAGGAGATCGCCTTGCGGGAGAAGTCGAAACCGGAGGCGGCCGCCGCCTCCAGCACCCGCTTTCGGGTGGCGGTGCTCACCCCTGGGCGGTTATTCAAGGCCAGGGAGACAGAGGCCTCGGAGAGCCCCAGTTGGGCCGCCAGCTCCTTTGCGGTGACGGGTCTGTCTGTGCGTTCTGCCATGGGGATCGCCCCTTCTCACAGGATGCCCCCAGAATAGCATCTTTAGTGAATTCAGTCAAGAAAGACTGAAGAATTTATAGAAATTTAGCTTCTCTTCAGCTATTCTTTAGCAAACCGGCGGACACCGCGAGGGGTGTTCGCTCATCGGAATGACTGTGAGGAGGAAATCACCGTGGCAAATATCAAACTGGGCTTTGCCCCTACCAGACGCAGCATCTTCAGCGCCCCGGACGCCATCAAGTACCGGGGGCTCACCGCAGACCGGCTCCGGGCGCTGGGCGTGGACTTCGTGGACATCGATGACATCAACAGCGAGGGACTTCTGTACTCCGAGGAGGATCGGCTGAAGATTTTGGAGAAGTTTCAGGCGGCAGGCGTGGACGGCCTGATGCTGCCCCACTGCAACTTCGGCACCGAGTACCTCTGTGCCCGCCTGGCCAAGGACCTGGGTGTCCCAGTGCTGCTGTGGGGTCCCCTGGATGAGCGGCCGGAGCCGGACGGCACCCGTCTCCGGGACACCCAATGCGGCCTCTTTGCCACCGGGAAAGTGCTCCGCCGCTTTGGGGTGCCCTTCACCTACTTAACCAACTGCCGCCTCAGCGATCCCGTCTTCGAGCGGGGTGTGAAGGACTTCCTGGCGGTGTGTAATGTGGTGAAGACCTTCCGCCACATCCGCATCCTCCAGATCGGCCCCCGTCCTTTCGACTTCTGGTCCACCATGTGCAACGAAGGCGAGCTGCTGGAGAAGTTCGGCGTGGAGCTGTCTCCCGTCCCCCTGCCGGAGCTCACCGCCGAGGTGAAGAAGGCCATCGCAGACGGCGCCGAGGTCCAGGAGACCATGGCGTACTGCCGGGCGCACATGGACATCAACGTCTCGGAGGAGCAGCTCACCAATGTGGCGGGTCTTGCCGTGGCCATGGAGCGGCTCATCCATAAGTACCACTGCAACGCCGGCGCCATCCAGTGCTGGAACGCCCTCCAGGGGGAGCTGGGGATCATGCCCTGCGCCGCCAACGCCCTCTTGAACGACAAGGGCATTCCCATCGTCTGCGAGACAGACATCCACGGGGCCATCACCGCCCTCATGGTGGAGGCTGCCGCCCTGGACGGCACCCGCTCCTTCTTTGCAGACTGGACGATCCGCCACCCGGACCTTCCCAACGGAGAGCTGCTGCAGCACTGCGGCCCCTGGCCTCTCAGCGTGGCCGGCTGCCGTCCCTGCATCACCTACCCCCTCGCCTTCGACTACCCCGGCGCCATCACCGCAGAGGCCAAGCACGGGGATCTCACCCTGGCCCGTTTCGATGGGGACAACGGGGAGTACTCCCTGCTGCTGGGCAATGCCAAGGGCGTGGACGGCCCCAAGGGCATGGGCACATACCTCTGGGTAGAGGTTCAGAACATCAAGCGGCTGGAGGCAAAGGTGGTAGAGGGACCGTACATCCACCACTGCGTGGGTATCCACAAGAACGTGGTGCCCATCCTCTATGAGGCCTGCAAGTACATCGGCGTAACGCCCGATCTCTACGACCCCATCGAGGAAGACGTGAAGGCATATCTGAGAGGCGAGTGAAATGATCAATCGGGATCTCTATATCCACAGCTGGGACCTGCGGCAGGATGTTTTAGATATCGTCATGGCAGGGGGCGGCGGACACATCGGCGGGGACATGAGCCTGCTCTTTCCCCTGATGCTGCTCTACGAAAAGCACATGCGGGTGTCCCCGGAGACCGCCAAAGATCCCAACCGGGACCGCTTTGTCCTCTCCAAGGGCCACTCCATGGAGGCGTACTACGCGGTTCTGGCGGACTGCGGCTTCCTGGACCTCCAGGACATCAAGGCCCGGTTCAATCAGCTGGGCTCTCCCTATATCGGCCATCCCCATAATGTGCTTCCCGGCATCGAGATGAACTCCGGCTCCCTGGGCCACGGCCTGCCGGTCTCTGTGGGCATGGCCCTCGCCGGCAAGATGGACCGCAGGGACTACCGGGTGTACACCATCCTGGGAGACGGAGAGCTGGCCGAGGGCTCCGTCTGGGAGGCAGCTATGGCTGCCTCTCAGTACGGCCTGGACAACCTCTGCGCCGTGGTAGACCGGAACCGGCTGCAGATCTCCGGCACCACCGAGGACGTGATGCACCAGGACTCTCTCGAAGACCGCTGGGCGGCGTTTGGCTGGAATGTGGTGAGCGTGGACGGCAACAACCTGGACGCCCTGGACGCGGCCTTTGAGATCGCCAAGACCACCAAAGACCGGCCCACGGTGATCCTCTCCAACTCCACCAAGGGATACGGCTCCCCAGTGATGGAGAACAAAGCCGGCTGGCATCACAAGGTGCCCACCGCCGAGGAGTATGAGGCCATCAAGGCAGACTTTGCCAAGGGAAAGGAGGCGGCCATCCATGCCCAATAAGATCCCCAACCGGCAGGCCATCTGCGAGACCCTGATGGCCCACGCCAAGACAGACCGGGACATCGTTGTCCTCTGTTCAGACAGCCGGGGCTCTGCCTCCATGACCCCCTTCTTCAACGCCTACCCGGAGCAGTCTGTGGAGGTGGGCATCGCGGAACAGGACCTCATCGGCATCGCCGCCGGTCTGGCCTCCTGTGGCAAGAAGCCCTTTGCCTTCTCCCCCGCCTCCTTCGTCTCCACCCGCAGCTATGAGCAGTGTAAGGTGGACGTGGCATACTCCAACACCAATGTAAAGATCGTGGGCATCAGCGGGGGCGTGAGCTACGGAGCGCTGGGCATGAGCCACCACTCCGCCCAGGACATCGCCGCCATGAGCGCCATCCCCAACATGCGGGTGTACCTTCCCAGCGACCGCCATCAGACAAAGCACCTCATCGAAGCCCTGCTCCAGGACACCCAGGGTGCGTACATCCGGGTGGGCCGCAATCCCGTGGAGGACATCTACACCGAGGAGAACTGTCCCTTTGAGATGGACAAAGCCACCGTGCTCCGGGAGGGCGGCGATGTGCTTTTGGTAGCCTGCGGCGAGATGGTACGGCCGGCCCTGGACGCCGCCGGACTGCTGGCGGAGAAGGGCATCCAGGCTACCGTTTTGGACATGTACTGCGTAAAACCGCTGGACACGCAGACCCTTCTGCGGTATGCTGAGAAGTGTAAAGCAGTAGTCTCCGTAGAGGAGCACGCCCCCACCGGCGGCCTCGGCTCCATGGTGGCCCAGGCGGTCTCGGAGCACTGCCCCCGCCGGGTGAAGTGCCTGTCTCTCCCGGACGCCCCGGTGGTTACCGGCACCAGCGCCCAGGTCTTTGAATACTATCACCTCACCCCCACCGGCATCGCCGCGTCGGCGGAGGCACTGCTGTGATGGCAAGATATGTATTGGCGGTGGACCAATCCACCCAGGGCACAAAAGGTCTCCTCTTTGACGAGGCCGGCCTGCTTGTCTCCCGGGCAGACCGTCCCCACCGGCAGATCGTGAACGCCCAGGGATGGGTGGAGCACGACCCCGTGGAGATCCTTCACAACACCACCGCCGTCTGCGCCGATGTGCTGGCCAAGGCCGGGGTGTCATCCTCCCAAGTGGTCTCCTTCGCCATCTCCAACCAGCGGGAGACCTCTCTGATGTGGGACAAGGCCACCGGAAAGCCCATCTACAACGCCATCGTCTGGCAGTGCGCCCGGGCAGCGGAGATCTGCCAGCGGCCGGAGATCGCCGCCCAGGCGGAACTGGTACGGGGCAAGACCGGCATTCCCCTCAGCCCCTACTTCCCGGCAGCAAAGCTCTGCTGGCTCATGGAGAACGTCCCGGAGGCAAAAGTTCTCGCCGCCAGGGGACAGCTGGCCTGCGGTACCGTAGACAGCTGGCTGCTCTGGAACCTCACCGGCAATCACGCCGCGGACTACTCCAATGCCAGTAGGACACAGCTTTTCAACATCACTTCTCTCCGGTGGGACGAGGACCTCTGCAAGCTCTTCTCCGTTCCCGCGGACAGTCTCCCCGCCGTCCACATGTCCGACGACAACTTCGGCTGCACGGACCTCGCCGGCGTGCTGGACCACAAGGTGCCGGTGCACGGGGTGTTGGGAGACAGCCACGGCGCCCTCTTCGGCCAGGACTGCCGCGTCCCCGGGAAGGTGAAGGCCACCTACGGCACCGGCTCCTCCGTGATGATGCATATCGGAGATCGGCCCCGGTTCTCCGAGAGCGGCCTGGTTACCAGTCTCGCCTGGGGCATCGGCGGCAAGGTGGAGTATGTCTTCGAGGGAAACCTCAACTACACCGGCGCCGTGATGGCCTGGCTCAAGAACGAGGTGGGGCTCATCTCCACCGAGGCAGAGGCCACAGACTTGGCCTTTGTCGCCAATCCCAACGATAAGGCCTACTTCGTCCCGGCCTTCACCGGCCTGGGCGCCCCCTATTGGGACAGCAAGGCAACCGGGCTTCTCACCGGCATCACCCGCACCACCGGCAGGGCGGAGATCGCCAGGGCCTGCCTGGACTGCATCGCCTATCAGATCGCGGATCTCGTCCGGCTCATGGGACAGGACGCCGGCGTGCCCATCCAAGCGCTCCGGGCAGACGGCGGACCCACTGCCAGCCCCTACCTCATGCAGTTCCAGGCGGACATCGCCGGCGTCTCCGTGCAGGTGCCGGATCTGCAGGAGCTCAGCGGCATGGGAGCCGCCTACGCCGCCGGCATGGCCACCGGTCTCTATGACCCCGCCGCCATCTACGACCACATCCAGCGCAAGGAGTACCGCCCCGCCATGGCAGAAGACCGCCGCAGCATGCTCTATGCCGGCTGGCTGGACGCCGTGGGACAGGCACTCCAGCACAAATGAGACAGCACACAGAATACAACAGTGAAGGTGATTTTATGAGACAGTACGAGACGTTTGAACTCGCCATCCCCGGACCGGTCCTCTCGGATCACTGGGCCCAGGCGGATGTACAGGCAGCATTCACCCATGGGGACACCACTGTAACCGTCCCCGGCTTCTACGCGGGGGACGGTATGTACAAGATCCGCTTTCTCCCCATGGAGCCGGGAGAGTACACCTGGCAGGTCTCCGGCACTGTCTCCGCCGAGGGACAGGAGATCTGCGTCCCAGCAACCACCCACGGCCCAGTCCACACCCAGGGCAGGGGCTTTGTCTATGCAGACGGTACCCCGTACCACCCCTTTGGCACCACCATCTACGCCCTGGCCCACCAACCCGCGGAGCTCATTGATCGCACCATGGAGACCTTGTCCAAGGCCCCCTTTAATAAGGTCCGGATGTGCGTGTATCCGAAGGACTACGATTTCAACAAGAATGAGCCACCCTACTACGCCTTCGAGAAAAGCGAGGACGGCACCTGGGACACCAGCCGCCCCTGTTTCGCCTTCTGGGATGCCTTCGAAGAGAACCTCCACCGCTTGGACGCCATGGGAATCCAAGTGGACCTGATTCTCTTCCACCCCTACGACCGCTGGGGTTTCGACGGCATGGGCCACGACAAGGACCTTGTCTACCTGGACTACCTCACCCGCAGATTGGCGGCATTCCCCAACCTCTGGTGGAGCCTCGCCAACGAACACGAGCTCACCCACCGGACCATGGAGGAATGGTATGACATCGAGCAGTTTGTTGCGGATCACGACCCGTATGGCCATCCGCTCTCCTGCCACAACATCTTTAACGTCTGGGACGCCAACCGCCCGAACACCACCCACGCCTCCATCCAGTCCAAGGACCTGACGCAATTGAACCGCTGGATCACCCGCTTCTCCGGGAAACCCGTGATCATCGATGAGTGCGCCTATGAGGGCAACATTGAGCCCTTCTGGGGCTCGATCACCGGGCAGGAGATGGTCCGCCGGTTCTGGATGTGCGTCTCCCAAGGAGTGTACTGCACCCATGGGGAGACCTTCTACTCCGATGATGACGTGCTATGGTGGGCCAAAGGCGGCGTCCTCCACGGGGAGAGCCCGGAGCGGATCGCCTTCTGTAGGAAAATCATCGAGTCCCTGCCCGGACAGCTGGAGGGCACCGCGTCCTTCCTCCAGCCGGCTCTGAAGCTGCGGGACATGGATGCGGCGCAGCGGGAGGCAGCGCTCAGCCAGCTCCCGGAAATGCTCCGCCGGCTGCTTCTGGCCCTGATCGCCAGTCCGGACGCTGAGAGCTTCGCCAATTCTGAAATTGGCTGGTACGGACACATCGGCACCGATGTCTATCTCCGCTTCCATTCCGACCGTCCCATCGCCAGGGACTCCATCGAGCTGCCCGAGGACAAGACCTACACCATCCGGGTACTGGACACCTGGAATATGACGGATGAGGTGGTGGCCACCGGCGTCTCCGGAAAGTACACCGTACCCCTGCCGTGCCGGGAAAACATGGCGGTACTTGCCATCGCGGAATAATGCATTTTCTCCATGTGCCGGGAACAAGGCCGCTTCGACGGGCAGCTTCCTGGAACGCAGTACATGGGCAGCTGGCTGAGGCGGAGCGCTGAGCAAACTGAGTAGGGCGGCACAGACGCAGTCATCAGTGTGCTGGATAGTTACTTCTCGAGCTCCTGATCTGCAAGGACCTCCTAGAGGTATGGAGCGCCAGAATCATAGTGAAGCAGGAACGCTTGCCCTGTACGCACAAAATAACGAAGACGCAGGAGGCCAACGCGGCTCCCTGCGTCTTCTGTATCTAATAGTCTGCATTCTCCAATTCTAACGAGCAAATCATCTATTTTTATTATCAGGCGAGAATTTAAACGCAGCAGCAAAACATTTCACGGTGGTGATATTCAGCAAAAATGTTGATTGGATGCTTGACTAGAGCACCCTGGGGGGTGTATAATAGGGCCGAGGT
>CANRFN010000156.1 GCA_947629915.1 uncultured Oscillospiraceae bacterium
CGAGCTCATTACCAATGTCCGACCCCAATTCGGTGCTAAAACCGGCAAATCAGGCCGGTTTAATCAGTCGGATAACAACAGCTTTCGTACCGTATTTCATAATGATGATGCAAGTGCATCAATATTTATCTCGTTTAGATTTCACTGTGCAAAATTAAATTATTTATTTTTCGAATCGTTGCCATGTAAAATATATTCGCATTCATTTCGCCGTCCCCCGGCCGAGGAAAATCAAACCGAGCTACCCGATTCGCTCGGATGGCTCGGTTGCTCTCTTCTCTTTCTGTCCTTTGTGTCGCCTCTGCCTTACTCCGCAGGCTCCGGCGGCGGTGTCTCCTCGGCACAGCCCTGGTCCGAGGACACCCAGGACTCGGCATCGTTGGGATCCACCTCTTCCACGGTATCCGCCTCGGGGACAAAGATCACTGCACCGATCACTGTACTTGGCTGCACACGGTACCCGTCGGCCTCCTGGATCGAGTAGATTCCGTTCGGCGCCATCTGTGGGTCTACAGGGATGTAGATGATGTCTTCCTCCTGCAGCTCTGCTTCCGTCTCCGGTACAGCAGCGCTTGGGGCCGGCGTAGCGGACACATTGGTAGCCGTCTCGCCGTGAAACAGACCGCCGCTGAACAGTCTGGCATAGTCCATGGCGCAGGCCGTGCACAGCATCACCACCGCTGCGGCAACGGCGGCGACCCGCTTCCAGGGCGCAAACCGCTTTGCCTCGGTGTGCTCTCCGGCTGTGGGCCCCGGCTCATACGATGGGAGCGCCGGCCAGACAGGCGGGTACACCTTCGCATTGTCTCCGGCAGTCTCCTCTGTGCCGCTGGATACCGTTACGGTGCGCTCCGGGATATCGCTCTCGGCGCTGTCCTGGACCTTGTCTGCAGGGGGCTCTGTCTCCGCGGATGCCTCGTCCATCGGGACAGTTGTCTCCTGTGCAGGTTGTTCCGTCTCCTCGGGTACCTCCGGTATCGTACCGTTCACCAGGGTGTCCAGAGATACGGCAAAGAGCTCAGACATGCGAATGAGCTTATCCAGGTCTGGCACGGATACGTTGTTTTCCCATTTGCTCACAGACTGGCGGCTCACCTCCAGCTGCTCTGCCAAATCACCCTGGGACAGCTTCTTGGCTGTCCGCAGCCGGTAAATGTTCTCTCCCAGTTTCATTGCTATCTGCCTCCTTTGGTTTCCTCCCATGATCTGGAGTATAGCGGATGCCGGGGGTTTTGTCTATCAAGTCCAGTTGAAATTTTGCCATTTCCGGCCCGATTTCGAAAAGTGCAACTGCCAGTTGCGGCCAAACCGGCTTCCGGGACCTGCACACAGGGATTCCAGAGGTCCTTGAGGAATGGAGGAGTCCTATGAACCCGCCAATTTTGCCAGGCCGACACGTCTCTTTCTACGAATCCGTCTTGGGATTCGGTGCAGCCCTACTGGAGTACCTCTCCGCTCCCATCACCATGGAGGACCTCTGGGATCAATACCAGGCTTGCTGCGAGGACGGGACCTACCCTGTTCGCTTCTCCATGGACCAATTCATCCAAACGCTGGACTTTCTCTACCTGATCGGGGCAGTCCGGCTCAGCGAAGGAGGGCTGCTCTGCTATGACTCTCATCAGCCTTGAGGGAAATCAACCGCCATATCGTGTCCTGCCCATCCAAAATGGTCTCAATGTCATCGTGGAGAGGCGATCCTCGTCCGGCGATTCTAGGCCATCTCCCCTCCTGCAGCTGATCCGGTTTTGCCTGGGGGCTGGCGATCTGGAGCCGCTTGCAGACCATTCCCCGGACCGGAGATTTACCCTCACTTTCCAGCTGGACGGCGCAACCTACTCCATATCGAGGGGGACCGCCGCCCCGGGAACCGCAGTCTTCTGTGGGCAGGAGATGCCGGTATCTGCAATCCAGCGGAAACTCCTGGATCTCTGCTTTGGCATTGAGGCACAGGCGGACGGTATCACCTGGCCAGGTCTCATCTCCCAGTTTGCCCCTGTGAACGAAGATGTCTATCCCCTGCCCCGCGATGACGACCCCGATGCGGCATACCGGATGCTCCTGCACCGCTGCTATCTGCTTGGCCTCGACACCGCCGCCGCAATCCGAAAAAAGAAGCTCTGGGACAGGAAGATCTCCGCAGACAACACCGAAAAAGCATTGCGGGAGGACCCTTTGTTCCGGCCGTATGTTCTCGGGGAGCGAGATGCAGACCTGGATGTGGCAGATATAGACAGACAGATCGCAGATCTGGATCAAGCCCTCTCCCAGTGCAAAGCCACCGAGGACTGCCAGGCAGCAGAGGAAGAGGCGCGTGAGATACGCAAAGCTACGCAGAGACTGGAGGGCGCGTGTTCCTCCACGCAGGCCAGCATCCGAAGCATCGAAGCTGCACTGCGGGAGAAGCCTCAGGATGTAGACGGACATGCGCTGGAGATCTATGAGGCCGTGGGCGTGCAGATCCCAGAGTGGGTGAAGAGATGAGTAGAGGATGTACTCACCTATCACAGGGGCATGCAGCAGACCCGAAACAGCAGATTGCTGGAGGCTCTGGAGAAGCAAAAGGCCCACCTGGCAGACCTGAACGCACAAATGCAGGCTCTGCACCAGCGATTGGACGAACTGCAGTCCTTTCTAGACACCCACCGCACGCCAGAGGAGTATACCGCCCTCTCCGAGCGGCGCTCCTCCCTACAGGCAGTGCGCAGCAGTATCCAGGCATATCAGGCCATTCAGGCGGCATACCGAGATGCCGCTCTGGATCGGGATGCCTCATTTCTGGCTGAGGAGCGCCTCACAAATGTGTATCTGGAGTCCCATACAGCACACCTCGCCGAGCTGAACAGCGTCTTCGCTTCCCTCGCCAAGCAGTTCTTGCGGCCTTCTGGTTCGAAACAGCCCCAGAGAGGACATGCTCCGGTACACCTTGGATGCCCACATTGATGGAGAGCCATCCGATGCATTGCGTGCAATCCGTCTTTTTTGTCTGACGCTCACACTCCTGCTGCAGAAGGAAAACAAGCTGCAACTCCTCTTTCTGGACAGAACTATCTTTGTCCCAATGGACCCGCAGCAGCGTAGAACCGCACTTCGCATTCTGCAGGACATCTGCCGAACCGGGGACTGCCAATGCCTCTGTTCCATGGAGGAGGACGCCACAGCGCTTTAGAGGGATCTGATCACGGGTCTGCCTCGGATATCACCTTCTCCAATCCGCTCGCCATCTCCACCTCCGGGAGCCGCTTTAAAAATTGCTCCACATTCCGGTAGGCAACCCCGTCTTCGGTATCCAAATCTTCTCCAAGATACAGCACATACCGCCCCACGATCTCTCCCATCCGTCTCTCTGTGAGGGATCGCATGGTCTCATCCCGCAAGTTCTCTGTCTGCTCCGGTGCGAACTCCGTACGGTGCGAGACCTTGTACACAGCACGGGTGTTGCTTTGGCAATCGCGGATTACCATGTCAAAGGCACCTGCTGCGAAACGGTACCGAAGCACCTGGTACTGCTTCAGCCCCAAAGCCCTGCGGGTCTCCAGGAGCACAAGATCCTGCAGCATCCTCTCCCGCACTGCCGCGAGGATGCGCTCTGCGGCATGGGCTTTCTCCTCCAGAGACAACGCACCCAAGGTTTCGTCCTGCAGGAGGGACTCCACCATCGCCATCACCTGGCAGTACCGCAGGCCTGGTTGTGTGAAGGCCAGCCTCTCCTCAATCCCCAGCCCCATCTCCCCATTTTGGATCGGGCATTCAGTCAGGATGTCCATCCCCTTCAAGTACTCCAGGATCCGGGCCATTTGCTTTGGCGTAACGGCTATGAGCTGCTCAGCTTTGTCCCTTCTCTCCAGAACCTCCAACAGATTCGGTGAGGCAACACACAGGACGTCCGCCAGGAAGTTGCGGTTCAAATCCTCAATCACTTGGCGGCTGGCCTCCATCAGAGTGCCGGCCTGGAAGAGAGCCAGAAGCGGGCCAAAACAGGAGCCGCGGTCTGAATGATCCAGGGAGTACTGGATGTTCCAGCAGATCGCCTCGTTGATATACTGCTCTAAGGCAGGCGCATCCCGAAAAGGGCTTGTCACCGGATCAGCCATGGCATCTTTCGGACACAGGGCGCCCAGCGGAGGTACACATCGATGCTCTCTGCACCCATCAGGCGGCTGTACTCGCGAAACGGCAAGACAGTGGTGTGCACGATGCGGATGCGGTCGAAGAGCTCGTTGTCTTTGGCAAGCCAGATGCCCAGGGAGTCGTCACCGGAGAGGACGATCTTCATACCCATCATGGCGTAGAGATCGGAGAGCACCGCTGCGGAATCAATGAAGTCCCGCATCTGGGTGACCTCATCTATGAAGACATACCGCATATTCTCCTCTCGGAGCGCCTTCAGATCAGAGATCAGGTCCTCCATGACATCCGTTTCCTCAATCTTGATGTAGGCGGCCTGGGCGAATGCCTCCTCCGGCAGCCTGTCCACGGCCTGGAGCAGCATGGTGGTCTTTCCCGTGCTTCTGACCCCATAGAGTGCACAAACCCGTCCCCTTGCCCAGTCCCCGTCCGCAGAGAGATACCTCTGCAGCTTTGCAAAGCCATCTCGCGTCTGCAGGGGGCGGGTTTCCCGAGCCATAGCCCGCAGTTCAGCGCCTGTCTCGACTTTGGTCCTGTACTTCACATCGGCCTCTCCTTCCAAACGCCGGGTTTGCGGTGCCATCCGTGCATGGATACAGCCCGCCCAGCGCTATTAATATAATTATTATATCTTTCGCCGCCCTTACCAGTGTAGCAAGTCGTGTTCTCAAAGTCAAGTGGGTTTGATTTGTGCCCGATAAAAAGCACCGCGGCGATGTGCTCGCCGCGGTGCCATGGGATAAAAAGTGTTATTCCGAGATGTTCATATCCGTGTTGCAGGCCGGCCAGAAAGCACATTCCTCCCAGCTGTGCCCAGCCCGGAAGGTGGCATCGGACTTCAGGAAGTAGTCGTAGAAGCAGACATCGCCGAAGTTGGTGACGGGGTCATCGAAGGTGAGATCGATGTTGTACCAGGTGCCGTCCACAAGGACCTTGTTCCAGGCGTGGTTTGCCCCCTCTGCGTATCCCGTGACATACCGACAGTCTATCCCGCTGAGCCAGCAGAGCAGTTCAAACGTCATGGCATAGTCTTCGCACAGGCCGGTGCCTGTTACGAGGGTGCCGTAGCCGGGTGCATTCAGGTCGTAATGGGTGTTGTTTACGATGTAGTCGTGGAAGATCTTCACCTGCTCGTAGTCGCTCATGGACGGGTCCACCAGGGTTGGGTGCAGTTTCAAGGCGGCCTCCATGAGTTCCCGCGCTCCTGTCTCCATTTCGTTGGTGCGCCCCTCCAGGTATGCGATCACCTGCTCATGGCCGATGTAGGTAATGTCGATCAGCACCTCGCTTTGGTTGCCTGGGATGTATACGTTCCCCACGCCGCGATAGGCATAAACGGGATCGCTCAAGGCATTCCACACAGCGTTGACGTCCGTGCCCGTCAAATGGAATTCGAACGGCTGCACATGGGACCGGATCATCGGGTTCACAGCCTTCTCCATCTGGGCAGGGTCGGTGACTGTGATCTCCCGCACCGTGGGATAGCTGGGACCCCAGGTGAAGCCGGTATCCAGGATCCGGTCTGATGGGATGACACCCTTCTTCTCCAGGGTGTACCGGAAGGTGGTGAGGTTGTCCTCCTCTCCCACCAGAAGATCCAGGGCGCTGTAGCAGGCGAGGATGGCATCGCCCCGGGTGTACGATGCGCTCTTCCAGTCCTTCGGCACATCCACGCCGCAGGAAATTGCATACGCCGGGGACTGCTCCCAAGTACAATTCGCCTTCTCCCAGTATCCCGTCATACGGAGCACCATGACGAGGAACTGGCGGATGTCCATGGCCGCGGTGGAGTTGAACTCGCCGCTGCCGGTGCCGCTCACGAGGTCATTGGCGGTGGCGTAGAGGATGAACGGCTTTGCCCAGCCGAGATCGTCTGTGTACGGATTGGGATACTCCTCACGCAGGGCCGCCTGATTGCCGCCCATGATGTTGGTGAGGATCGCTGCTCCCTCGCCGCGGGTGAAGGTGGCCCCCAGGTTCAGGTTCGGGGTGCCGTCTGCGTTGGTGCCGGAGCCCTGGATCAGGCCCAGGTTGTATAGCGTATTGGCCGCATTCTGGATCTTGGAAGCCCGGTCTGCTGCGTAATTCTCCTTCTGATTATCCGAATTCCAAATCAAAGTGTTCCAGTCTATGCCACCATCGCTGGCAGCAAAAGCCAGTCCCACCTGGACCAGCAGCAGGACAGCTGCCAGCAGGCAGACGAGCAGTTTCTTTCCCGTTTTGCGCATGCAGGTTCCTCCTCAGTGTTCGCAGGGTTGTCTCCCAGGGAAAGCCATACAGGAACCGGCCTCGGGAGCTTTTGTTTTCCTTTTCCAGGATAGCAGGAAATGCCAAACAATGCAAGCAAAAATCAACGCCCCACGCCGTTTTCCATACTATTCCAGCACTTTGGATGCCACCGCCGCCTTCTCGCATGAGGCCCCCAGATCCACTTCCTTGCAGCCTCCCAAAGGATGGCTTCTGAAGATCCACCCGTCTTGCCGAAGGGATTCTGTTCAAATAAAACCACAAAAGGCAGAAGCCGGAAAAATCCAACATTGACGGAACCACACTTTGGTAAATGGCGGTCCCCTACCGCAAAAGTGCTGCACAACTGCCGGCAGTCTACAGAAAAGTTTAGCGACTTTGAACCTTTACAACCTCCCCAATTTGGGATAGAATCCGCCCCGCTGACAGGGAAAAGCCCCGATACACACCGGCGCCGAGATCCCGTCCAGCTTATGATTTTGCAAGACGACCCACAGGGGGCCCAACAGGGCTTCCTGTGGGTTTTCTGATTTTCCGGAGTTCCCTACAGCTGTCCCTCCCCCATGGACTGGGTATCGTCATTTCCCGGGAAAAGAGGTGCCGCCGTCCGCGAGTGAAAGACAGATCCTGGAGAGCCGGCGTTTTCCCGCGCCTCCACCCCCACTGGCACCGCCCCAAAGCAACGCTTCAGGCCGCGCTGTCCATCTGGACTGCGCGGCCTGTTCTCACTGATTCTGTGTTTTGCTGTATCCGGCCTCCTGCAGGCATCGTTCAAAGGTAGATCTCCTCCCGGGTGTCCAGGTTGAGACAGCCCAGCCGCCTGTTGTATGCGCAGCCGCAGTCTATGTCGAGGAAGGTATCTGCCCGGTAGAACCTGGCCAGTCCGGTGTACATCCCGCTCTCCATGTACAGGTACTCCGTTGGGGTGTGGCCAAGAACAACGGTCTTATCTCGGTAGTATACGGTGGTGGGATCCGGCCGCGCCCAGACGATCTCCTCGGTCTCATAGTCCGAGAGGGGGCGATGGGGATCGAAGTTGTCCAGGCCGCCGTGGACCAGGACGTACGGCATGCCTCCGGCCTCCACCTCCCGGTACAGGGGCAGCCCCTGCATGTACTCCCAGCAGAGCGCGGCGTCCTCAGGGGACAGGGAGAGCAGGTTGTCCAGGGAAACCTCACCGCCGTTGTAGAACCAGAGGTCTATGGCATCCCGGTCTTCCCTGCTCAGTCCTCTGCGCCCCTGCTTCCGGGCACACACAGCCGCCGGCAATGCCTTCCGGGCCATATCCTCGTGGTTGCCCAGCAGTCCCTGCACATTCCGCCGCTTTGCCATGTCCGCCATGATCCGAAAGCCCTCCGGCCCCCGGTCTATCACGTCTCCCAGGACATACAGGGTGTCCTCCGGGCCCAGGTCCAGCCGGCGGAGCAGCGACTGGTATTTGTCCCAGTGCCCGTGAATGTCCGAAACCGCGTACATCATAGCCGTTCTCCCTCAGGTCTCATCCCCGCCGAACCGCTTGCCGGAGAACAGACTCCGGATCCGCTCCCGAAGTGATCTGCTGGCTCGGATATTCTCCGTTGGGCTGTCTGCCTGTTTCTCCGGTTCCGGCGCCACCGGTTGCCCATCCGCAACCTCCGGTTGTGCCTTCGCCGTCTGGGGTTGCACCACTTCCGTCTGGACAGCCTCGTCCTTGGCAACCTGCACAGGCTGTGCCGGTGTAGACACCTCCGGTTCCGCTTCCTGCTGTTCCAGCAGAATGGCCTGATGGATAGAATCCCATGTCCTCAGTGGCGGCAACGGTTGGTCCTTCCAATACCGCACCACGCTGAAGAAGACCTGCCGAAACAGTTTTCGGTCCGGGCACGCCTCTTCCCCGTGGAAGAATCGATAGTGCCTGCCGTCCGGGAGGTACACGCCAACCGCCCCGTGATATGTATTCTTTCCATGACACACTGTACGGATCAGGGGATCCAGACTCACGCTCTCCTGTACCATGACGTGGGCTGCCCCTTTCAGCTGGTACGCCAGATCTGAGGCCTTGATGGGGACTCCATCTGCGGTGGTCCTGGAGACATAGACCACCGGCAGGCGGTACTGCTGCTCACCGGTGATCACATCCGAAAAGAGAGAGACATTCTCCCTGCGGATCAGAATGGGCTCGTAGGCAACCGGAAGAGAGCCGTCTTCCAGGACATAGCCGTGGTCTATCAGGAGGCGGGGAAAGTACGGCGGCACGAAGTACGTGCTGCGCCGTTTGCCTGGCTTGTCCGGCAGGAAGTTCTGGTACAGCCGGACGGTGAGCTCCCAGTCTGCAAAGTCCATGACAAAGTCCGATATCCAAGCCGTGTCATCTTCATCGGTCTTCTGATACCGGACGGCGATGATCTCCCCGCCACGGTATTCCTCGATTGCCATCCAGATCTCGTCCGTTCCAAAGCGCACACTGTGCTCTCCGTTCCAAGAGATGCCTCGGATCACATTCTCAGACCAGCTGCTGCCCTGGTTCCACTGGATGGCCAGGGCGATGAATGCATCCGGGGTGAGGGTATCCCGGATCTGCATGGTGTTGGTGTACAGGAGCATGGGCTGTTCCCCCATTTCATCGAGTCTCCTCCGAGCAGGCAGCTGGGAGGTGCATTTCGTTTTGCCCATTCTACCAGTGTTGCCCGGCGCTTGCAACACAGAATCGCCCTTTTTCGGGCTGGCTGAGGTTCATTGTTTTTCCCTTTGAAGACGCATAGTCCACCCTAATCATACAATTATCTGAGAGTTTTTCTCATTCAACTGTTGATTTTATGAGGAGAGATGCTTATAGTGAAGGTGGGAGGGATGCTCCATGCTCATTCAATTCCGATTTCAGAATTTCAAATCCTTTCGGGATGACACCATCCTCGACCTGTCTGCCACCAAGATCACGGAGCACGCAGGCCGGGTTGTCTTGATCGGCACAGAAAAGATCCTGCCAACTGCGGCGATCTACGGTGCCAATGGAAGCGGTAAGTCCAATGTGCTTAAGGCATTCCGCTTCATGGCAGCCTATGTGACAGCATCTGTCGGCGATGGCGGGGAGCCCGATCACAACAGGCCTACACGCACTCCGTTTCTCTTCGACATCGCCAGCAAAGATGCCGTGTCTTCCTTCGAGCTCTACTTCATCACCTCGGAAGAGGACGGCTGCAGATCCTACAACTACGGCTTCACCCTGAACCAGGACGGCGTTGTGGAGGAATGGCTGAATGAGAGGGCGAAAACGGCGAGGAAGTTCCGATCCGTCTTCTATCGGAGCGCCGATGACCTCGACCTATCTGGACTGCCCAGGAACATACGGGACGGGATCAAGGCTTCCCTTTCCAGCGAGGCCCTCATTGTCTCACTGGGAGCAAAACAGCAGAATTCCAAGTTGAAGACGATCCAGGACTGGTTCCAACATATTACCTTCGCAGTGCCAGACAATCCGTTCGGCAGCGCAATCCCTTCCGCACGGGTTCCGGAGGGATTCGCAAGCGATGAAGCCGTCCGGCGGCAGGTGGCAGACTATCTCGCCGTCTTTGACCCTACCATCATTGATTTCCGCGTCTCAGCCCTCGGGAGCAGCAGAAAGGGCGAAGAACTCCTGAAGATCGATGCCGTCCATCGCATGGCAGATTCCGATGCAACGGTCTCCATCCCTCTGGAGCACGAATCCAGCGGAACACGGAAGATGATGGCGCTGTATCCCATCTTGCAGGGTACCCTCCACACAGGAGGCGTGCTTCTTTTGGACGATCTGGATATCCACCTCCACCCTCTGCTGGTCCGGGACCTTCTGATTCTCTTTCTGGATCCCGAGGCCAACCCGAGACACGCGCAGCTGATCTTCACAACCCACGATGTCTGGCAACTATCCAACGGCTTGCTGCGCCGGGATGAGATATGGTTCGCAGCGAAGGACCCGTCCGGGGTGTCCGCCCTCTACTCCCTTGCGGACTTTCTGGATGAGGATGGCGTAAAGATCCGAAAAGACGAGAGCTACGCGAAGAACTATCTCCTCGGCAAGTATGGGGCAATCCCCGTCCTCAAAGCTTTCGACCTGCACGTCTGAGGAAAGCCTCACATACATACCGGAGCAAACAGCGCCTGCAGCGTCTAGAGAGAGCTCTAATGCTGCAGGCGCAGATGTTGTGTTTTGCGGTGCTCTGGCGGATTCAGTTCATCCGGCCATGGGAAGAGGAGAATCTCTGAATTCAGCACACGCCTTCTCCAGTACAGATACAGCCCGTTTTCCACTTGAATCTCGATAAATGTTCTGGTTTGCGGGCAATTCAAATAAAATTCAGAACTTTTCGCCCGCGCTTGGGTCGCCCAGAAACAGCACACGCTGCGTGCTGAATTCATTTTCCACCGAGGCCACTGCCATTTTCCTAGACTTTCCGCCCGGTCCCTTAGCGGTGGCCTCGGTTTTGCTTGGGTCATTGCTGCACTTCTCGACTCTTCTGCGCCATTCTGGACACTCGAATTCAGTACGCAGTGCGTGCTGAATTCATTTATCACCGAGACATCTGCCTATCCCCCGGACTTTACGTCGGTTTCTCAGCTGCAGCCTCGGCTTTGCTAGATCATTGTAGCCCTTCATGACCCTTCTGCG
>CANRFN010000157.1 GCA_947629915.1 uncultured Oscillospiraceae bacterium
CTGGAAAATCGCGATTTCGGCAGGTCTATCGAACTTTTTAAGCTAGGCCATATCCTCTATGCAGACGAGCCAGGTTTCATATTGGGATCGGATAGAACTAGATGTAGACGAGACTCTTTTTGTATTTCTCGTAACTGGACCAGATGGCTACAGACAGAGGTTCGGAGTATACCACGGTCTTCCGACCACAGTGGCTGATTTGCCTCCCGGTGAGTATAAGATTTCTGAAGATAGAAATAGTGCATCCTTCAAGGGCTACACTCTTACTGGCGCCGATGAACAAACTTTTACCGTAACCGAAGGCTCGAAGACTACTGTCAATATTGAAAATAAGTATATATCTACACCTGGAACGGAAACAGATCCGGAGCTTGGCGATTTTTTTCTTGATCTGGATGTCCATCCTTCCAATCCGGATGATTACCCTATGACCAATAACAAGTTGTACTACTTCACTATTACCGGCCCGGAAGGCTACTCTGTAAAGTTCTCTACAAACAATAGTGAAAGTAATAATTACGGTTTTGCGAGACTGAGAGGTCTCATACCAGGCTTGTATGAAGTGAACATTGATGAGGAGGATGCAACTATCCCTGGTTACTATCTTCGTATTTTCAGAGATGGTTATAAAATAGTATTATCGGGAGAGACCGCAGTATACGAAGTGACAATTAATTATGTGTATGATCAATACTTTGAAAGATATGGTGGCCTTATCGTTGAATCAAGAGTCATCGGTGGTGGAGAGGAGGCTCGCCGCCAAGGATTTTCGCTTGTGTATCACGATGGAACTGATAATATTCTGAAGGGGATTGCCAGTTTCGGAATCTATACTCCTTCTTTTGAGCCAGGGGACATTACTATAGAATTGGATAGAGATAGAGCACCTGTCCCTGGTTATACACTAGTTGCCATTTACGGTTTAGGTACCTATCACGTAGAACCTGGTAAATTTATCAAGGTTAATATAGTTGCCGTCTATGAGCCCATAACTGATAACGTTACTGTCAGAAAAGTCTGGGAAGGAGATACCGAGGCAACCCGTCCAGACAGCATTCAGGTTCAGCTTTTCTGCGATGGTGAGGCATATGAGACACATACCCTCAATGCAGCGAATGGTTGGATGACTGAGTGGCATAAATTGGATCCTGACAGTGTTTGGGAAGTTAAGGAGCTGGATGAGATTGATCATTACACTACCTCGTACGTTACTGAACGCGAAATATCATTTGAAGGTGTCAAAACTTACAACTATACAATCACTAATACATACGATGTTGAATATCAAACACTCACCGTGAACAAAAAGTGGGTTGGAGATACGGAAGATATTCGCCCAGACAGTGCTGAAGTTCAACTGCTCTGTGATGGTGAGGTATCAGATACTTGTGTTCTGAATGCTGAGAACAGTTGGACGGCTCAATGGGATAATCTGGATACCAGGTACAACTGGGATGTTCAGGAAGTGAATGTGCCTGATCGCTACACCGCCTCGCACGATGTGAATGTCACTGTGTCAGAAGAAGGAAACAATGTGTACAACCATACGATCACCAACACATACAACGTTGAGTATCAAACGCTCACCGTGAACAAAGAGTGGGTTGGAGATATGGAATCAATCCGTCCAGACAGTATTGAGGTGCAGCTGCTATGCAATGGGGAAGCAAGTGGATCACCCGTGACATTAACTGGACCAGAATGGACCTATAAATGGGAGAATCTGAACACGGACTATGAATGGAGTGTTCTGGAGACCAACGTGTCTGGTTATACAACCACCGTGACAACCACAAAAGATGGTTCCGATGAATTCGTCACGATCACAAATACCTATTTGGCGCCGAGCCCGTCACCATCAGAAGAACCAACTCCAACGCCGTCAGTCACACCAACTCCGCCTCCAGCCGAGCCAACCCCATCTCCGGATGAGCCAACCCCGTCCCCGGATGAACCGACCCCGACTCCAGCCGAGTCAACCCCGACTCCGGATGAGCCGACCCCGACTCCAGCCGAGCCAACTCCGCCTCCAGCCGAGCCAACCCCGAGTCCAGATGAGCCAACCATGCCTCCGGATGAACCAACCATACCTCCGCATCCGCCAGAGCACATACCGGATCCTGTGCCAACACCAACATGGATCCCAGAACCCTGGCCGCACAGTTATCCCACACCGACCCCTACTCCAACGCCCACCCCAACACCCACGCCTACCCCCACTCCGATTCCTACCAAAAAGCCTTTGCTGGAGATCCCTGTGTACCTGGAGGACCGGGATGAGATCATCAAAGTGCCTGTGGGGCTGCTGTTTGAGATCGAGGAGGATGATCTTGAGGACGCCGAAAAGGCAGTGGACGGCATGCTTGAGCGCATTAAGCCGGAGCAAAGAGTATCCCACACCGCCATAGATGTCGCCACGCTGTTTGCGGAGAGAGCCGCCTCCCTTACCGGTGTGATCAACAAGAAGGACAGCAGAGGGGAAATCCTGATCGATGCGGACCTGCTGCACCGTGTAGACAGTACCGTGAAGCAGTCTGGCGCGACACTGAGAAAGCAGCTGGAGGACAACGGCATCGATGTAGACCGCAAGCTCCCCAAGACCGTGGTGATCTACGTGGGGAACAGGCGATCTTTTGTGGCGAAGGTAGATCCCGATGTCCTCACCACCGATGTGGACAAGGTCCGCGTGGAGACAGACCGGTTTGCCATCACCTTCAAGCTGGAGGATCTGGAACAGGACCTGGACAAGGTACTGAAGTTCAGCGTGGAAGAAGTAAGTCGATATGCCAACGCGAATGCCGAGATGGCAATGCCGCAGGCAATCGTATCCAGTCCGGCAGAGACCGGCAGCATCACGGTGAAGGTGACCATGCCGGATGGAGGAATCTCCAATCCGATTACCCTCTCTCTCCGTGCCGGGTACCATGCAAAGCTGTCTGAGACTATGGTTTTGAATGACGAACCAACCCCCAGCAAGTACAACCCCGTGACTGTCACGATTGATGGCAAGACCACCTCTTCCGGCACTTACTCCACGGAAACCAATGAGGTGGACTTCACGGACATTGAGGACAAGAGTATGGAGATGCAGATCGCTATCAAGAGTCTGGCGTCCAAGGGCATCCTGGTAGGCACTTCAGAGACCACCTTCACCCCGGACGGGACGATCACCCGGGCAGAGATCGCCACCCTTCTGGTACGGGTACTGGGCCTCTATGATGAGCGAGCTGTCTCTACGTACACGGATGTCACCAAGGCAGACTGGTACTATGTAGGTGCAGCCTCCTGCCAGAAGGCCAAACTGATGAGCGGCTATGGAGACGACAAGTTCCACGGACTGGACGTCATCAGCAAAGAGCAGATCTTCGCAGCCAGTGGCAATGTTCTGATCGAGTATATGGACTACGAGATTCCGTCTAACCCAGACAAGTACCTGAATCGCTTCAAGGATGAAGTGCCGTCCTGGGGCCGTATCACCATTGCCGTGTCAACGCAGGAAAACCTGGTGGTGTACCGCACAGATGGATTGTTCTTGGGGACATCCAACATGACCCGCGGGGATGCGGCAATTGTGATCCATCGCTTGCTCCGCAGAATTTGGTAAAACTGTTTCATGGATAAGACTACATGGGACTGCCAGCATAAGGGTTGGCAGTCCCATGATTTTTTTGCGGGAAAGTGACAAGGCCACCGGCGGGACCGATGCCTATGGACTTCTGAAAGCCAAGGGAAACAGCCCATGAATTGTATCGTTGCTATTCAGACTGTGCACCAGCGAAGGATGGCAGCTTGGAACGATGTGTACTCAAATCAGCCTGGGCTGATTGCCTCACCTGCAGGTATGTTTACACCCTCTCAGGTGGTTGCTTTCGTAGATCACTGTGTCCGCCGTATACAAGCCCAATAGCTCATTCAGTACCGGGTTCAAATCTGAGCACTTTTGCAGCATTGCACCGCCCACTTGCGCGGGACGGAGATATGGAGACTAGCCCGGCGTATCCCGGTATGCCGGGGGCCTACCTGGAGTGCGCATCAGAGCTGGTGTGCGTGCATACTGTCTGGAAGAAGACGCGATTGGACGGGCCATAGGGGAGTAGGGGGAGGGGAGAGAAGTATGAAATCGGGCTGTCAGGAGAGTGCAGAGAGCGTGTACTTTAACGCTAAAAAGTATTGAAGTGAAACCGAATACCTGGGATGCATTCTGAAGGGGAAAAGGGAGCTGGCCTGCAAAAATTATCCATCATTATTGGAAAAAGATACATGAAAGCTGGAAAAATGACGTCAAGTCGGGCCATTGAGCATGGAATAAATAGGCGGATAACCATAAATAATTCTGGGCGCACTGTGGAGAAATCAAAAAGTCTTGAAAATAAAGAGAGATATAGGGGAGAATGGATGCCATGCACAAAACATAAATAAATAATGAAAACAGTGCAACAGCAGAACGTTCCACAAGCTAGAAAAACGAAGGCGGGCCCGCTGTAACTGGGATTCGTTGTATTGCACAAAATTTTGCTTTGGACTTTGTGCAGTCCGCTGATTGTGCGCTGGCGATTTTGGGAATATAATTTCAGCGATTCGGCGAAAACTGTGTAAATTATACAAGACGTGCAGCGGTCAGACCAGTGACGCACGAAAACCAGGCTGAGCAAGGCGGATGCATGGTTTCCAGTCTGGAAATGATCGCAGGGAATATGCCCAAACTTGGTGCGACATTGGTATCAATGCAGGACGGCCCAGGTGAGACTGCAGATCTGTCTTGTACAGGGAAGCCGATCCGGGTGTATTTTTGTAGGGCTTGCATCTTTTTCTTCAAGCGCAAAAATCCACCTGAAGATCACATTTGCTGGACGGTGCTTGGCACGGCTACAGCAGAAAGGGAGGTTCTTTTAGAAAATATGAAAGATCAGAAACTTTCCATCCGGTGGCTGTACCTGATTCTAGGTGTTGTAGCCTTGCTCTTCGGCGGCGTGGTGTACGCCTGGTCCATCCTGAAAGGTCCCCTGGCAGATGCCTTTGGCTGGTCTGCATCCCAGCTGGCCCTCAACTTCACCCTCACCATGTGCTTCTTCTGCGTGGGCGGTTTTGCCGGCGGCATGATCAATAAGAAGCTGGGCAGCCGCATCACCCTAATCATCGCCGCTGTCCTGGGCTGCCTGGGCTTTGTGCTGGCATCCCGCCTGGACGGCAGCAGCATCACCATGCTGTACATCAGCTACGGTGTCCTGGCCGGCTTTGGCATCGGCATCGCATACAACGTCATCATCGGCACGGTGAGTGCCTGGTTCCCTGATCAGAAGGGACTGTGCTCCGGTGCGCTGCTCATGGGCTTCGGCGCCTCCGCCCTGATCATCGGCAAGATTGCCTCTGCTATTATAGATGGTCCTGGATGGAGTGTGGCCTATCTGTTCCTGGGTGTGGCCCTGGCCATTGTGCTGATGATTACCGCCTTTGTGCTGCAGCTGCCCCCGGCGGGCATGCAGTTCCCGGCGCCCAAGAAGAAGGCGGCTGCTTCCGGCGAGGACTTTGTGGTACAGGATCTGGATACCCCACATATGGTGCGCCGGGTGTCCTTCTGGCTGGCCTTCCTCTGCATCGTCTGCCTCTCCGCCGTGGGCAACACCGTGATCTCCTTCGCCAAGGACCTGTCTATGTCTGTGGGTGCGGAGGCCGGTCTTGCTACTACCCTTGTAGGTGTTCTGTCCGTGTGCAACGGCCTCGGCCGCATTGCCACCGGCGCCCTCTTCGATAAGCTGGGCCGGAAGAAGACCATGCTCTTCGCCAACATCCTCACCATCTGCGCGGCCGGTGTCACCCTAATCTCTGTGGTGTCCCACTCGCTGCCGCTGTGCATCGTGGGCCTCTGCGCCACCGGTTTCTCCTACGGCACCGGCCCCACCATCTCTTCCGCCTTTACCTCTGCCTTCTACGGTACAAAGCACTTCGCTTTGAACTTCTCTATCATGAACTTCAACCTGATGGGGGCCTCCTTCATGGCCACCGCCGCCAGCAGCCTTCTGGAGTCCTCCGGCGCGTACATCGCCCCGTTCGTCCTGCTGCTGTCCCTGGCTGTGGTGTCCCTGGTGTTGGACCTCTGCATCCGCAAGCCCTGAGCTCGCAATCTAGCATTATCATCGAGGTGTTTGCATGCCTTCCCATCGTTTGGACCCTCTGACGCAAGCGGGAGACGCGTACAATTTCATGTTCCTGGGGGAAGCCGGGAGCGGCAAAAGCGAAGTTGCCATCAACTTCGCCCTGTCCCTGCAGAAGGCCGGCGTAAAACCAGTGCACTTCTACGACCTGGACATGACAAAGCCGCTGTTCCGCTCCCGGGATCAGGCCGCTTTCCTGGAGGAGCAGGGGGTTCACTTCCACTACGAGGACCAGTTCTATGATGCCCCCACCCAGGTGGGCGGTGTCCACAAGCTGCTGCGGGACGCCAGCTGCTACACCGTGCTGGACGTGGGCGGAGACTATATCGGCGCCCGGTCCGTGGGCGGATATGCCCCGCTGCTGAATGCCCCGGGCACCATCGTCTGGTATGTGATCAACCCGTACCGGCCCTGGTCCATGGACATAGACCACATAGACCGGGTGCTCTCCGAGGTTCTGGGCGTCTCCCACGTCCAGATCGAGAAGCTCCGGCTTCTGGGCAACCCGAATCTAGGTCCCGGCACGTCCGCAGACGATGTCATCCGCGGCGCGGAAAAGCTGGAGGAGATGGTGGGACCGTACAAACCCGTAGACTATTACTGCGCCAGAGAGGAGATCTGCCCCGCCTTGGACGGGAAACTCCCTGGACCCCTATACCCAATCCGCCTGTATCTCACGTACCAGTGGTCTGAATGAGCGGTAAGACCGCGGTGCCCCCAACGTGTAGATTTGAGGAATTCTGTTGTAAAGGAGCGAAAGAAATGGCAAAAGGCAAGATCGAAGTCATCAAGGAGCGGTGCAAGAGCTGCGGCTACTGCGTCAAGTACTGCCCGAAGCAGGTCCTTGCAATCGGCAAGGAAGTCAACTCGAAGGGCTACGAGTACGTCTACGCGGCCAATCCGGACGACTGCATCGGCTGCGCCATCTGCGGCAGAATGTGCCCGGATGGAGCAATCGACGTCTACAAACTGTAAAGGAGGCATGCATCTATGTCCAGAGTATTCATGAAAGGTACGGAAGCTGTGGCGGAGGCTGCTGTCCGGGCCGGTTGTCGCTTCTTCGCCGGCTATCCCATCACCCCGCAAAACGAAGTCCCCGAGTATCTCTCCCGCCGGCTGCCTGAGGTGGGCGGCGTGTTCGTACAGGGCGAGAGCGAAGTCGCCTCTGTCAATATGGTCTACGGAGCCGCCGCTGCCGGCACCCGCTCCATGACCTCCTCTTCCTCCCCGGGCATCGCTCTGAAGAGCGAGGGCGTCAGCTACTGCGCCTCTGCCCGCATCCCCATGGTCTACTGCAACTTCGCCCGCGGCGGCCCGGGCGTGGGTTCCATCCAGCCCGCCCAGCAGGACTATCTGCAGGCCACCAAGGCCAGCGGCAACGGCGGCTTCCGCATGCCCGTGCTGGCCCCCGCCACCGTGCAGGAGGCCGTTGACATGACCTACCGCGCCTTTGACTGGGCAGACCGGGACCGCACCCCGGTGCTGATCCTGGCAGACGGCGTCATCGGCACCATGATGGAGCCGGTGGTCCTCCCCGAGATGAAGTCTGACGAGGAAGTCGCCGCCATCAAGGAGTCCAAGAAGAAATGGGCCTGCATCGGTCACCCCCTGGACTACGCACACCGCTCCTGGATCGAGCCCGGCCAGTGGTCTACCCAGAAGATGCAGAAGTGCAACGAGGACGCAGCCGCCCTCTATCGCTCCTGGGAGAAGGAGGCTGAGGCTGAGGAGTATCAGACGGAAGACGCCGAGATCATCCTCACTGCCTACGGCATCTCCGGCCGGATCGCCAAGTCCGCGGTGAATCTGCTCCGCGCCGAGGGCATCAAGGCCGGCCTCATCCGCCCCAAGACGGTGTATCCGTTCCCGAACTACGCCTACGACAAGCTGGACTACGGCAAGGTCAAGGCCATTCTGGACGTGGAGATGTCGATCCCCGCCCTCTTCGTAGAAGATGTTGATATGGCAGTGAAAGGCCGTTGCCCCATCGAGACCTGCCTCTGCTCCGGCGGCAACATCATGAGCCGCGATGCGGTGATCGCCGCCGCCAAGAAGATTATGGAGGGTTGAGCTATGGAAAAGATCTATACCAGAACCAAAACCATCCAGGAAGACAAGGTCTCCGGCTTCTGCCCCGGCTGCATGCACTCCACGGTGATCAAGCTCGTGGGCGAGGCGCTGGAGGAACTGAACCTGGTGGACAAGGCTGTCTGCGTGCAGGGCATCGGCTGCTGCGGCCTCCACATGGACTACATCGCCTATGACGATATCACCGCCGCCCACGGCCGCGCCTGCGCTGTGGCCACCGGCATCAAGCGCACCAATCCCGGCAGCCTGGTGTTCACCTACCAGGGCGATGGCGACTTCGCCTCCATCGGTCTGGCCGAATCCGTCTCCGCTGCCAACCGCGGCGAGAACTTCACCGTGATCTTTGTCAACAACGGCATCTACGGCATGACCGGCGGCCAGCTGTCTCCCACCACGCTGGTGGGCATGAAGGCCACCACCGCCCCCAAGGGCCGCGATCCCAAAGAGCACGGCTATCCCATGCACATGTGCGAGATCCTCAACGAGCTGAAGGCCCCGTACTATCTGGAGCGCACCAGCTGCAACAATCCCGCGAACGTCATGAAGACCAAGAACGCCATTAAGAAGGCGTTCCAGTACCAGATGGAGGGCAAGGGCTTCTCCATGGTAGAGGTCATCACCAGCTGCCCCACCAACTGGGGCCTGGATCCGCTGAAGGCACTGGACTTCATCGAAGAGAAGATGCTGCCGGAGTACCCGCTGGGCTGCTTCCGGGACCGCAGCAAGGAGGAGGGGTAATTCATGGAAACCAATCTGTGTGTAGCCGGCTTTGGCGGACAGGGCGTCATGTCCCTGGGCAAGTTTCTGGCGGACGCCACCTGCAATTCCACCGACAAGAACGTCACGTTCTTCCCCTCCTACGGCGCAGAGCAGCGCGGCGGCACCGCAAACTGCTATGTGGTGATCTCCGATGACGACATCGGCGCTCCCTTGGGCGATGTGATGGACGACCTCATCGTCATGAACGGCCCGTCCCTGGCCAAGTTCCTGCCCACCCTGAAGAAGGGCGGCCGCCTGTTCCTGAACACCTCCATCGTCCCAGACAAGATCGACCGGGACGATGTCACCGTGGTGAAGGCCCCCGTGACCGAGATGGCCTATGAGCTGGGCAACGCCAAGGTGCTGAACGTCATCATGCTGGGCGTCTACATCGGCTTCACCGAGGTCATCGACCCCGCCATCGTCTGGGAGACCATCGAGCACAAGCTGGCCTCCAAGCCCAAACTGCTCCCGCTGAACAAGCAGGCCTTCGATAAGGGCCTGGAGCTGGGCCGCTCCCAGAGATAAGACTATCCCCGGGCAGCTGTCCCGCGGGACAGCTGCCCGCCTACATCAATCAGGAAAAGAAGGAGTTGTTCCCCCATGGTTTTCACTAACTTTGACGAGCTGGTAGCCAGACAGAAGGCAGCCCCCCATGCCGCCCGCATGGCCGTTGCCGCAGCCGGCGATGAGCACACCATCGAGGCAGTTCTCCACGCCCGGAAAGAGGGCGTTGTGACGCCCGTGCTGGTGGGAGACAAGCCCGCCATTCTCGCGGCCCTGGAGCACTTCGGCGCCACCGTCCCCGAGGAGGACATCTATGACGTCCCCGACATCGAAGAGGCCGCCAGAGAGGCCGTGCGCCTGGTGCGGGAGGGCAAAGCAGACTTCCTGATGAAGGGCAAGCTGGACACCAAGTACCTTCTGAAGCCCGTGGTGAACAAGGAGACCGGCCTGGGCAAGGGCGGCGTCATGAGCCACTTCACCATCTTCGAGATCCCCGGCTATCACAAGCTCATCGCCGTGGTGGACGGCGGCATGGTGACCTATCCCACCCTGGAGCAGAAGAAGTGCATCATCGAGAACACCGTGGGCGCCTTCCGGGACCTGGGCTGCGATGGCGACATCAAGGTGGGCGTGCTGGCCTGCGTGGAGAAGCTGAACCCCAAGATGCCCGAGACCGTAGAGGCGGACCAGCTCAAGCAGATGAACCTCAACGGCGAGATCAAGGACTGCATCGTAGAGGGCCCCATCTCCTACGACTGCGCCATGAGCAAAGAGATCGCCGACTTCAAGGGCTATCACAGCCCGGTGGTGGGGGACTGCGACATCCTGGTGGCCCCCAACATCCACACCGGCAACATCATGGGCAAGATGCTCACCGTCACCATGGGCGCCCGTATGGCCGGCTTCGTGGTGGGCGCCCGCTGCCCCATCGTCATGACCAGCCGCGGCTCTACGCCGGATGAGAAGTATCTGTCCATCGTTCTCTCCGCCGCCGCGTCCTCCAAGTAACTGCACGAGAAGGAGATATGCCCATGGAAAAGCTGTTGATTCTGAATCCCGGTTCCACCTCCACCAAACTCTCCGTCTATGAGGACGAGACCCCTCTCTTCACCGAGTCCATTGTGCACACCCCCGAGGAACTGGCTCCCTTCGACCACGTCACGGATCAGTTCGAGTTCCGCAAGAACCTGGTGGTTAAGGCCCTGGAGAACCACGGCGTGGACATCAAGTCCATCACCGGCATCGTCTCCCGGGGCGGCCTGCTCACCCCCATCGAGGCCGGCGCCTATGAGGTGAACGATGACATGGTGTGGCAGCTGGTGAACAAGCCCCGCAACGAGCACGCCTCCAACGTGGGCGCCATGATCGCCCGGGCCCTCAGCAAGGAGTACGGCATGCCCGCCTTCATCTATGACGGCGTCACCGTAGAGGAACTGCTGCCCATCAACAAG
>CANRFN010000158.1 GCA_947629915.1 uncultured Oscillospiraceae bacterium
GGTGGCGGTTGTGAGTGCTTCAGGGGGTAGGGGTCTGGCTGCCATGGTGATCACCTCGGCCCTATTATACACCCCCCCAGGGTGCTCTAGTCAAGCATCCAATCAACATTTTTTCTGAATATCACCATTTGGAAAGCTGAATTGTCATGGACAAGGCGTGATGCAGTGATGCGCTGGATTGTTTCAATTCCGCTCTGAAATTAGTTGAAAAGCCACAATTTCTGTGCCAAAAAGTTTTACACATGGAAAACGATAGCTGGCTAATGTAATTTTGCGCCTCGCTTTCTTTGAAACACTATGGTAAATCGGTTGCCGGGGTTAAATGTTTGCCGCAGGACCAAAAGCGCACCGCCTTCCCTTTCGGAGAAGATGGTGCGCCTTTTCCTTGCATATCTCTGTGTTGCTTGGCATTCCACAGCCTTATGGGTTGTCTACCTGCTCTATGACACAGGTGTGATTCTTGTAGTCTTTTTCCTTTGCGTCTCCTCCGTAGCGGATGCCCACCAAAAGTGCACTGGGGTATCCATGCGCAAGTCCCGTATACCGCCGCTCTTTGATTTGCTGAACTGCGGTGTCTGCGTCCTCTTTCCAACTCAGCTCTACAATGATCGGGATAATGTTCCTGGGCCGCCCAGGTCTGGGAAGAAAAACAATATCCGCGAATCCTTTCCCGCCATGTAGCTCACGATGGAAGGTATAGTCCTGCTCTGCAAAGGCCGAATACGATGTGATGACGACACAAGCCAGGTCGTTCTCCTGGTCGTAAGAATACACACTGGCATATCTCTCGTGATTCGCCTGCAGCATTTTCGAGACTGCTTTTGCATCCCCGCGGAGGGTTTTTGTCTGAAGCTCCTTGGAGCGGGCCATGATTTTATAACACGGGTTCTTTTTGGCTTCTTTCACTGCCTTGAGAAACTCGGCAGCCACTTCCTGATTGGGGATGCGGACTGTCCCATCCTCCTCCTGATAGACAAGATAGCCCAGGTGCACCAGGGCCGTAAGGGCAGTGTCCAGTGAACCAACGTCCGAAAGGTCTATCCCTTCCTTATCTACGGTGATATCGACAGAGGCAACAGACAGCAGGTCCTGGGCCGCTCTCCGAAACATCGGATTCGTGGCATTCATCAGATTCACCAGCTCAGTGGTGGTACCAGTCTTTCCCCAGTAGCTTTTAATCCGTTTGCTATCTATCGCTTTCGTAATCGAGAAAGGGCAATACATCGCTCCCACAGAGCCAAACTGATACCCTCTGTACCAGGCCTTCAGATCCTGAAGCTTCTCCTGCTGCAGCTGATTCTTTTGGCACAAGGCCTCTACCTCAGCCTCTGTAAACCCAACATACTCTGCAAAATCAAGGGGATTCAGCATGGTATCCGCATTGAAGTTGTCTAGCTCGGAATGGGTTGCTTGTTTGAGAATGGGGAGAATTCCGGTCATATAGACCAGGTCAAGGCATTCAGACATATTGTCGTTTTTGAAAAGGCCCATCAAGAAATCCGTATAGTCCTCTTTCAGCTTCTCATTGAACTTCTCCTCCCGGTAGATCACGTCCCATTCATCCAGGAGAAAAATAAACTTTGTGCCGTGTTTGGCGTGGATTGCTAGAATGGATTTCGAAAGAGAATCCTCGTTTCCATGTACCTCGTCTGGAAACAGCTTTTCGAGCTCCGTATTCACGGTTTCGCTGATAAACTGCGGGAAAGTATCGAGCCGGTCATCGGCATCAGCCTGAATATAGAGTCCCTGGACATCCAAGATGATGATATTGTGCTGATTCAAATGCTCCTCAAAGGAGGGATCCTGCGCAATCGTCATGCCGCGAAACAGGGCTTTGGAATCACAGCCGCAGCTGTAATAGGCTGAGAGCATAGTAAGTGCCATGGTCTTTCCAAACCGCCTGGGGCGGCTCACAACGATTCGTTTCTTCCTTGGTTTGCCTATTGCAGCATTTGTGAGCCGAATTAAGCCGGTCTTGTCCACATAGAGTTCATCCGTAGAACACCCTTCAAAATCAAAGTTCCCGGGATTAACATACGCACCCATATCTCGCGTGTCCTCCTTTCTGCCATGATCAAGTCTGCCATCACTGATCTGTACGGGCGAAAATGGTTCAGACAAGCCTCTGCGAACAAGTTCATTCAGACCAGCAAGTCTCATCATCGTCGTCTCTGATCACTCTCTAATTATATCCGAAAAGCGGGTATAAGCAAGTCTTTTTGCTTTCCCTCTTCCATTTGTAGCACTGGATCCTCATTCAAACATCACAGAGCAATGAAAGTGGAGCACAGATTCTCCATTAAGCCAAGGGGAAAATAAAGTCCACATCGTAGATACCCTGCGCACAGTCCCCATGTCAATCGCCATAGCTACGTGAAAATGATGGGATACGGAGTTGAAATGATGGGTTCTGGAGAAGTGTGCAAGCGCGAGAACTGCTTCAAGCAAAGGACAGCGGGATATGCCATGGATGGGACGGTTTATCCTATCCATGGAGGACCCAGTGTGGGGAATGATTTGCAGTGCTAGGCGCGGTAGGGCAGAAACAAAGGGACCTGACAAAAATGTATACATTTTTGTCAGGTCTGGCGGCGGTCCGGCTCGCTGTAAGAATAGCACCAGAAAGTGGGCGCGTCAAGAGAAAATCGGCAAAAAGGCGGCAGTTTTTCAGAGGGCAGAAATGCCATAAAATGCCATAAATGGAAAAACAGACGCCTGACAAAAAAGTATAGGTTTTTGTCAGGTGCAGGTCCTGGCAAAGGAGGTATAGCCGCTGCAAATCCGTGTTCGTGGACGCAGTTCCTGCTCAAAAATGAGAATATAACAACAAAAAATGAGAAATAGGACAAAGGTGAACTTCGCACAAGGACCGGGCGAGGGACTCCTTTGGGAGGTGGATTGTAGCGAGGACCTGCTTTCTGAAGCGGAATCCGACTTGGAAGTCGAATTTCCAGTTGGCGGAGGGTCCAGCGGGCAAGAATTCAGTTTCGTTGCGTTTCCCCGTGTTTAAGGGGATTGGCATATATCATCGCTTCCCATGAGGAAGCAAGTGGAGGGATTTTATAGTGAAGAAACGCATTTTGTCCCTGCTTCTCTGCGTGGCCATGCTGCTGAGCATGGTTCCATTTGCGATTGCAGCAGAAGCGCCTGAAGTTGCCACCGATGACCTGGCAACAGCAACGGAGGTGCACGGATCTGAGGCTGAGCGTGCACTGGAGATGGTAGATGCTGCGGCATTTGCTGAAATCGAACAGAACCAAGAGAGAACCGTATTGTACCCATTTATCATACTCGAATTGGGTGATCGTGAGGTTCAAGTGGAAGTAGACAGAGAAGATGGGTTTATACCAGAACTTCCTGCAGGCGTGAGTTATACACCAGAGACACACACACTTACGCTCAACAATGTTTCCCTTTCAAGATTGGAGCTTTCTGGGCTTGCGGATATCCCTGTGACTGTTCAAGTGTTAGGAAGTAATACAATTTTCGTGAACTGCGATAATATTGAAGAACATCATGATAATCCACTTGAAATCAGAGGCTGCAACAACGTCACTTTCACCGGGGGCGGGACGCTAAACGTGGTTTCTGGCTACTCTGGCGAACCGTATATCTATACGGAGGGCATCTATGTACATGATACTTTCTTGGCTGAGGATGTCTACAGTTATCGAAATGATACTGCCATAGTAACTGGCGAGCGCAATAGTACTTTGTGCTTTGATGGAGTAA
The DNA here is from genome assembly GCA_947629915.1 of uncultured Oscillospiraceae bacterium. Lineage (GTDB taxonomy): Bacteria > Bacillota > Clostridia > Oscillospirales > Oscillospiraceae > Enterenecus. The sequence continues at coordinate 3,733 of CANRFN010000158.1, forward strand.
AGATCAATATTGAAAATCAGCTGCAGCGGTCAGAGGTTGATTGTAGTGATGAATATGCTCATTTCTTTTTTGGCAGTGGCGGTGATCCTGCAGAACTTATCTTTGGCCAGGTAGACTTAAGAAACAATGCTGATATAACAATAAGCGGACAGAGCAACGCGGTGATTCGTGGTAATGTAACAATTGATAATACCAGTTCCCTTACCGCAAATGGTATTGATTTTAGAAACTATGATAACGGTATTGATCCAAACTTGCCGGATAGCAATTGTACCGTAACGGTGAAGGGTACATTAAAATCCACCGGCATTTCAGATGATATTATCCAAAAAAGTTGGGCACTTGTGAGACAAGCTTACCCTGATTTAACTATTCTTATGTTTGCTGATGGAGGTATCTTTGTCGGTTCGAATGTGACACTGATTCAAGATGGGGGAAATATTTCTTCAGTCAGCAGTGCTTATAGTCCTAGTGGCCTTACTGTATATGGGAATTATGAGCTTCGGAGAGGAAGCCTTTCTGTGTATGTGAAGGACTTTAACAAACCAGAAAATGATACATTTAACTATGGCAATGTTGATGGGATTAGAATTAGCAATGGATCGTTTGTTCAAAGTGGTGGAAATATATCAATCAATGGTGCAGACCTTGATGCATCCGATATTGAACTTCAAGGAGTTGTCGTTTCTAATGAAGCAAATGTGGAATTGAATGGTGGTACGATCAACATCGATCTTCCGAAATCTGCCATGGTTGCTGAATGTATTTGGGCATGCGCTTCCACCGTAAATTGCAACGGAACAGTGATCACAGCTTCGAGCAAGGATAACTCAACGGTTGAAACAATTTATGGTATCACTATTTTGCAGGATTCTATGCCAGACAGTCAGCCGGCAAGGTTTCAATTCAATAGTGGCTCCTTTACACTCTCCCCGTCTGGCAAAGTTACAGATATTACATTTTTAGCTGTAAGCAACCTTAGCCGTGATGGCAAGGAAGGAGCAACTATGCAGATCACCGGTGGTGACATTACGGTTGATTTGTCAAACTGCACGTATAGATCTGCCAGAGGTGTGAGAGTCAGCGATTATAGCTCTTTCTATGTCGCAGGTGGCAACATCAGTATGAAGCTTAATGGCAGCAGTAGAGATACGGGATTAATTCTAAATACAGGATTTACTCTCTATGATAATGCTAATGCACAATTCTCTGGTGGTACCGTAGATATCAGTGTTGCTACTGAGAGTGCCAGCAATGGTTTTGAAGTGAGAGAATCTTCCAGCCTTGTGATTAACGGGACTGCAAATCTCAAGCTTGGAACAGCTGAAACTGGTCTGGAAAATGGCATTGTATGCTTGAACAGCGAGCTGACGATAGACGGAACCCCGACCATTGATATTGAATCTGCTGGGGCCGGCATCTCTCTGACCAGCGGTTCTGTCGGTAAAATAGCCGGTGGTACTGTCCGTATTAATCAAAAGTACCAAGGGAGCAGTCTTGAAAGTGTCATTCGTGAAGGTATCGCTGTGGAGGGTTCTACGCTTTCCTTCCTCGGTGGCGAGACCTATCTGAGAGGCGGTCATCCCCTGACGTATTTGCATGCAGAGTCTCAGACGCCGGTGACCTATGCTGACGGCATTCATGCCAATATTCTGGGACTGGATGGCACTCCAGTGCGGGCGGCCTCCGTGGAGGAGCAGCCCTTCGAGGCCGGCGTAAATGGCTGTTATGTGGATCCGGAGATAGTGTCTGGGGCTGAGTTTAATGTACTCATCTGCCAACAGGATCCTGTTCCTCCAAAATACAATGGCACATTGGAACTTGTGAACACCGGTGCCATTACTGCTGGGCTCAGCTACCACGCACGATTCCAAGCCACTCTTCCCGCAGAAGATGGTGATGTCACATTCACATTGTCTGATGGCATGCAGGTAGTCAACAGAAGCGTCACGATTAATAGCGTCCCTGCAACATCGAGTCAGTACAGCATCAGCGGCAATACGCTCACGGTCCACATGAACAGCGGTGATGTAGTGCGTTTCGATGTCATTCCTGCTCCGGGTGTAAATTCCATCACCTCTTCTACAGAGCAAGGGGATAGTGAGACGGTCACATTCGAAGCGGCTGCCTATACATTCTCAGCACCTACTGATACAAATCAGCCTGAGGTTCAATTGACGGGTACCGCGCTTGCAGAGGCCAGGGTGGATATCTACGTCAATGGTACATTGGCGGGTACCACCACGGCATCCAAGGCTGGCAACTGGGCAGTTCCGGTTACGGTCCAAGAGGGGGACAATGAAGTTTGAACTAACCGCTTCGCGGGGTGGGCATGGCTTCCAGCTTGGGCAATTCTAATCGCGGGGCCTTGCGCGATCGCTCATAATGTGGTAGAATGGGCAATGCAATTAAGCGTCAAGCATGAATACGCCCAATATGGCCCCGCTTGGTACAGCACTTGATTACTGTCTGTTTTAAATTACTAGGAAGCTTTTTGATAGCACCCTGTAATCAGATTGGTGGCTGCGGATGCCCGCGCTTAGTTCAATAAGATTATCAGAATTATCAACCAGCCTTTTCAAGGCTGGTTTTACTTTACGATAATTCTGATAATCTGCTATTAATTATATCATTGTCTCGGCTGAGGGCAATGAGCCTATTCAGTCTGAAAGTGAGAAGGTAACCTTCTCCCCAACCGCCACTGTGGTTGAGACACTCACCATTTCCAACTGGATCTACGGCAGAACGCGCATTGATCCGCTGAAGAAAGTCGAATCCAAGTTTGACTATCAGGCGGGTACCTTCAACCGCCGGTACTATATCTACTGGCCGGAACTGCCGGAGTTCACATTCACAGTCTCCTTTGCAGAAGGTACTGGCACGCCTGACACAATCAAAGATGTTGTCATGGTAGCGACAGACTGGAAAGGTACGGAGCGGAGAGTTCCTCTCTCGTATGACAGCGCAACTGGTACTTGGACAGGCACTGACGTGTTCTGTACAGAGGGCTCGATTTACCCTGAGATGTTCCGCATTGAGTGGCACAGAACATATGAGAGCAGCTCTGATCCCGTGCACAAGACACAGAACAGCTCACTGCTTGGTTCGGGTGACCCCTCTGGCTACGTCTTTGAGGGCATCCCGTCCAACCGCTTGGAAGGCGTTACGGTAGAACTCTACAATGGCGACAATCAGCTCTGGCCTGATGCGGCTGCTTTCGACCAGGAGGCCACACAGCTTACGGATGAGATGGGCCAATACTTGTGGATGGTACCGAACGGAGAGTGGAAGGTAAGATACTCCAAGGAGGGCTATGAAGAAGCCTGGAGTGAACTGATGGAGGTACCTCCGGTTCGCACAGAGGTAAACCAGTCTCTCCTGAGCTATCTGCCAGCTACTCTTGTAGCCACCTATGACACCGACCTGAACGCAATTGTGCTGCGGTTCAGCAGACCGGTACAGGTCTCTGATGTCCAAGATGAGGTTATGTACAGCATCGAAGACATATCAGGGGAAAGCGGCATCACGATCTCAATGGATCCGGTGGATGGAGCGTACTCGGTTCTCCCGGCTGGTTCTGGTATAGACAGCACATATTGTGCCACCACGTTCCTTGTAAGACTCTCTGCATATGGGACGGACGGAGAAGTATCCATCACGAACAAGCCGGTATTGATTGATGCGTCCAATGTCAAGACCTATGCCAATGTGGTGTCGGAGGGGGCAATTGGATATGTGCCGTCCTATGGCACTGCAACAGAAGGACACAAAGTCACGGTGAACAATGGCACAGGCAGCCAGACTGATGTGATGCCTGGTACATATGTCACTGTCACAGCGAGTGAGGCTCCGGATGGTTATGTGTTCGATGGATGGCTTGTGGATTGCACGGAAGCCGTGAGCGTGCCGCAAACTGCTACCGCTACCTTCCTGATGCCCAACGCAGACATCACCCTTACAGCAAGCTACAGAAGAGTTTCTACACCTACTCCCAGCACTAGACCGGACTATCCTACTGCCGCACCTACCACCAGACCTACTACGTCCCCGACACCTACTGCTACTCCCGCGCCTGCACCCACCCCAACACAGCCCACGCCCGTCCAAGCCGTCTATGACATCACCACGGACAAGGACCTGAAGAACGGCAGCGTGAAGGTCACCAGCGGAGCCACCAGTGTGTCCGGCAAGGAAGTCACCTTCACCGTCACGCCGGATGCGGGCTACAAGATCGGCACCGTCTCCGTAACGGACAAGGCGGGCAAAAAGATCACCGTAAAGGATCTGGGCGATGGCAAGTACTCCTTCGTGATGCCCGAGGGTTCTGTCAAGATCGATGTCACCTTCGAGGCCGTCACGCTCCCGCACGTCTGCCCGGCAGACAAGTTTACCGATCTGGACACCACTCTTTGGTACCATGACGCTGTGGACTATGTCCTCACCAATGGTCTCATGAAGGGCGTCAGCGAAACAGAGTTCGCCCCGCTGCAGACCACAGACCGCGCCATGCTCACCACGATTCTGTACAACGTGGAGAAACGGCCTCCCGTCACCAACGCCAGCTCCTTCGAGGATGTTACAGCAGGCAAGTGGTATGCCGATCCCATCGCCTGGGCCCAGGCCAACAAGGTTGTGGCCGGCACCAGCGAGACCACCTTTGAGCCGGAGCGGCACATCACCAGAGAGCAGATGGCCGTGATGCTGTACAACTACGCCGTGCTGAAGGGCTATGATGTCTCCAAGACCGGGACACTGGAGTCCTATACAGATGCGGACGAGCTGAGCGGCTGGGCAGAGACCGCCATGTGCTGGGCCACTGCCAACGGCATTCTGAAAGGCGTCAGCAGCGATCCCACGGCACCGGCTCTGAATCCCCAGGGCGAGTCCACCCGTGTGGAGATGGCCGCGCTCATCATGAACTTCCTCCAGACCTTCGCCGCGGAGAAGACAGCGGAGTAAGCTGCGGCGTCTCAAATCGTAAATTCCCAGCAAAAAGCCACCGTCCAGGGCAATGCGCCCTGGACGGTGGCTTGCTTGTTAGGGGGTAACTCAGCTCTGCCGCTGCAGAGGCGGCGCGTCAAAACCGTAGAGGCTGATGGCGGGGTCGCAATCCCGGTACGGGCGGTATACGGCCCAGGGAATGCCCGCCGTCTGGAGGAGATCTGCCGCGGTCTCCAGCACCGGCTGCAGGTCCCAGGCGATGAAGTCCAGATAGGCGAAGTAGAAGTCTGTGGCCCTACCCATGGGGTAGTAGTAGGCGTCACCCAGCTGCTCCAGGATTCGGCTCTGGATCTGCTCCTGGAGCTGCGCGGTCTTGTCCTGCACGCTCTTTTTGAAGCCGTCTTTGATCTCCCACACCAGGTAGCCGCCCTCAATGCCGTCCTGCACGGTGTCGTTGTCGAAGGTCTTCAGACGCTGTTCCGGGGTGAGAACCGCCGGTTGGGCGGTGCGGGCGATACCGGTCTCGTCTCCCTCCCGCCAGAACTTGTAGAGGACATCTCCCCGCGTGCGGTAGGGGTGCATCTCGAGAACAGCTTCCGCACTGTCCTCAGAGCAGTCTGCACCGGTGGCCGTCAGGATCTGAGGCAGCTCCCGGAGAGGGACGCTGATGGGCGGGCGGGAGTTCCGTGCAACAGATGTCTGCAGATGCAGAAATGGTACATAGCCCAAAAAGCTGCGCAGGTTTACGAAGAGGCGCTCTGTGCCGGGGTCTTGCACGCTCCCCCGCACAAAGTCAGCTACGGGGATGTCCATCAGTTTGGCCCCGCAGATTTCGGATCCCTTGCAGAACAGGGGGATGATCTGGTCGCCGTACTGCCGCAGGAAGGTCCGGACGGGAGCGCTCTTCTGGTCCGGCAGCGGGCCGATCCGGAATTCCCAGACCTCACGAACCGTTGCCGGCGCCTGCTGAAAGAAGTGGAGAACTGCGGCGAGCATCGCGATGGACGCACTTGCATTGCAGACGAGGACGGGTTTTCTGTCCGTCTTCCACACGGAACATTCCGGCTTTAGAAGGGCGGGTTCGAGGACGTCAGAGACCATGCGCTCCAGCTTCTTGTTGCACCGGCCTTTCTTCTCTGCCTCCAGCTGCTTCAGGATGGCCGGCTGCTGCTCTTCAAACGCCTCCCAGGCCTTCTGGACGCCTGCCCGGAAGGGCCAGCGGGCCTTGGGCCTTTGCGCCGCCTGCTGGCACCACTGCAGCAGCTTCTGTGCGGCCTGATTGGAGGGGTCCAGCTGATGGGCCTTCTTGAAATAGGGCAGTGCCTCCACGGGGTGGTCCAGGAGGTGCCAGGTGAAGCCCAAAGCGTATTGAAAGGCGAACCGGTTTTGCAGTGTGGCCTCCTTCGGCTCAATGGACTGCAGCACTTCCAGACCCCGGCGCAGCATCTTTCGGCCCTCCAGATCCCCGGCATCGGCGTCATTCACGATGGCCTGGGCCAGTCGCAGTTTCATCTCCGGATTCTGCTGCGCCTCCGGCAACGCCTCAATGGCATACTGCGCCCGCTTGTTCTTGCCCCGGGCGATCCAGCTGTCCAACTGCTCCAGGGTGGGGACTCGTGCCTTGAACATAAGGCACCTCTCCTCTCTCGGTGTGTGTACCCATGATACATGGAAACGGCCCAAAAGGCAAGTGCCGCTTTCCAGAGCTCCCAGCTGAATTGCAGGGGTGGATACCAGAAAACCGCCTCCCGGGGCAGTGCCCCGGGAGGCGGTGAGACGGATTGTATTCTGGTTCAGCTGCGCCGCTGCAGGGGCGGTGCGTCAAAGCCGTAGAGGCTGATGGCGGGGTCGCAATCCCGGAACGGGCGGTACGCAGCCCAGGGGATGCCTGCCTTCTGGAGCAGTCCTGCCGCGGTCTCCAGCACCGGCTGCAGGTCCCAGGCGATGAAGTCCAGATAGGCGAAATAGAAGTCTGTGGCCCTGCCCATGGGGTAGTAGCACTCGGCGCCCAGCTGTTCCAGCAGCCAGCCCTGGATCTGTACCTGGAACTGGACGGTCTCCTCCTGGACCTTTTTCTTGAACCCGTTGGCAATGGGCCACACCAGATAGCCGCCCTCCACACCGTCCTGCACGGTGCTATTGTTGAGGTGATAGTCGGCAATGGTGTTGATAAACCCCACCCCTAGCCCCCGATACCCCCCAGGGGGGTACCCCCGATGC
>CANRFN010000159.1 GCA_947629915.1 uncultured Oscillospiraceae bacterium
GAGCAATTGTTGTTCTAGAAGGCAAATTTGAGAACTTTTTTCGAAAAACCATATCCTCCGTGCAGATAAGCCAGGTAATATCTTTAGTTTGAATTTTAACTACGTTTTGTACATCTGCCTCGCAAAACTCCGCAAGTAAAGAAAGATTATCCATTCTCTCGTTCACCCACCAAGGTCAAGATGTCCCTAGCCAGATCGAATTTACCTTCAATCCGTGCTAAATCCGTTTCAGATTGTGCAGCCAGGATCTGCTGCTTAGCAGCCCAGATCAGTCTTCGCAGCGCAACAGCCACACCATCGTTATTTTCATCATCAGAGATACCCTGTGTAAAGCGATACAGGTCTGCGCTCACTTCCGCACCTTTTTCATTCAGAATTTCACCCTCAAAAGCAAGTTCATATGCCGACATACAACCGCTCACCTCCATACATCAATTAGAATTTTATATTCCGAAGCATAAAGGAATCGCAAATCATCCGAAGCGGGTTCAATCTATCTGTATGCACGCATCTGCCGTTTCATGATCCGCTTATGATGCACACGCATCACTGGTGATTTGCTCTTAGCAAGCAATGTCATTACAAAGCAAAGCGATATCCTCTCGCTTCCGTATGATATCACTTTCTCGCAGCAAAGTCCACCCTTTTTTTCCAGACAGTTAGAATTTCTCGCCTTTCCGATTTTGCTTCTCGCCTCTTTATCGGCCTTTCCTGTTGAGTTCTGGGTTGTCTGCCCTTATAAGAAGTGTAGCGATGATACGAGCGGCAAAGGAAAGCAGTGGTGGTACCATTGTATCCAGGCGGCAGACGGGATGCTGGGCAAGAAGCAGATCCTCAGCACAAACCTAAAATACTACCGGCTGATCACAATGACACGGTCTTTGAAGTGATCTGATTCAGGTCGCCGATGGTACAGTCCCCCTGGGCCAGTACCAGCTTTGGAGCCATCGCAGACGAGTTCGAGGAGCAGTCCGGCCACATTCTGATCACCAGAAGCGGATCACCAAGAAGCACACCACCCCGTGGGGGAAGACGTGCCTGGTGAAGCTGGAGAAGTACAAGCTCTGCCATGTGTTCAAGAGATGTGGTCCGCCTGTTGTTTGCCGCGCAGCAGGCCTGCAATCTGGACGTGATGCTGGCTGTCCTGTATGCGCTTTTGGAAGCCCTCTCCGTGGAACTGGACATCGAGCGGAACGACATCAAGTGCTGTCTGCACAAGGTCGTCCTAGACAGCACCATCGTCTACTCCATCGTGCTCTACGATGCGGTGGCCGGCGGCGCCGGCCATGTGAGAAGGCTTGCCACCGAGGACGGCAGTGTCTTCCAGCGGGTGGTGAAGCGGGCGATTGCCATCACCAAGGGCTGCAACTGCTCCCCCTCCTGCTACAGCTGCCTGCGCAACTACCAGAACCAAAAGATCCACGACCTGCTAAACCGGACGTACGCCTACCAGTTCCTGGAGAACTACACCGGTGTTCTCCAGCCCCTGTCCAACGATGCGTTTGCATCAGGCGGCATAGGGATCTGATCCGCAATCCGCCGCATTCGCATCCACAGCGGCACGCCTGTGCTGTCCACAAATAGCGCAGCCCCCATTTACCTTAGAATGGGGGCTGCTTTATACCCAGAAAGAAACCAAGGGCAGCGGCGATTGGCCTTTCTGGTTTTTTCAATCTGGGAAAATGACGATTTGTACCGAGCACCATCCCACTTCAAGTAATCCGGGTGCACTTTTCTCACTTCACAGCAGATGTATCTTGTTGTAGTCCTCTTCCTGCTCTACTGGAAAAATAATCTCTGTGCGCCAAAAAAGGCACTGGACAATCTGCAGGCTTTGTGCTAGAATATTTACGAAAACTAAGGAACTGAAAGGAGGGCGTGTCATGGAAAAGCAGAAAAAGCTGAAAGCAGGCACACAGTACTTTTCCACCCTGATCTCAGAGGGCAATTACTATGTTGATAAGACCATGATCATCAAGGAACTTCTGGATGCTAATCACACTGTAAACCTCATTACGCGTCCCCGCAGATTCGGCAAGTCCCTCATGCTCGACATGCTGCGCAACTTCTTTGTTCCGGGGGCAAAACGTAGTCTTTTTGATGGTCTCGCTATACTGAACGAAAAAGAGCTCTGTGTTAACTACATGGGGCAATATCCAGTTATGCTGCTCAGCCTCTCCGGTTTTAATACAACAACTTACCGGGGTGCGCTCACGATACTGGCTACCAAAATCGGCAATCTCGCAGTCAGCTTCCGTCCCCTTCTCGCCGAAAAGGATATTAATCCCCAAGACAAAGCACTGCTGGAATCCTATATAGCGCTGTTAAACGTAAATAACTATCCCGAAAAAACAGAGGATTTCGAGGCTTTGTTGGTAAACGCACCGTTCACTATCTGCAGAATTTTACACGATCATTACGGCAAAAATGTCGTAGTGCTCATAGACGAATATGATGTGCCTCTCAACAAGGCCTACCTTGGCGGGTTTTACGACAATATGGTCAATTTAATAAAAGGCATGTTTGAAAGCCTGCTGAAAGAAAATTTGTTCTTGAAGCTCTCGGTGATCACCGGGTGCCTCCGCATTTCAAAAGAGAGCATTTTCACTGGAACCAACAATATATCAGTGTGGGGATTTGAGGACAACTTTTCTTCAGAGTATTTTGGCTTCACTGAAGAGGAAGTGAAGGACCTTTTAGCGTATTATTCCGTCCCTAATGTGCTTGATACTGCAAGAGCATGGTATGATGGCTACTGCTTTGGGAATGAGCACGTTTATAGCCCCTGGGATATCATAAAATATGTTGGCAAGTGCAGAAAAGGTCGCTCCATCACGCCCGTAAACTATTGGACTGACACGAGCGACAACGACATTTTAATCCGCATGCTGCAAGCGAGCACCTCCTCCATCCAGAAAGACTATGTTCATCTTCTCGCAGGCGGGACCATACAAAAAACCGTCTCCAATGCACTGACTTATCGCGATCTGAATGAACTTGGAGAGAACATCTGGAGTCTCTTAGTTGCCACAGGATACCTGACGATTGCAAATTATGTAGATGATGTCGACACCAATATCGCAAGAGATATTGTGAGCAGCAAAGTCGAGGACGATGACGAGGATGAGGATGAGGATGAGGATGAGGATGAGGATGAGGATGAGAAAGCAGACATGGACGATCCTTTCTCGACTGACAGCGGTAAGCTGTGTGAAATCAAAGTCCCAAACGGAGAAGTCCGGCAACTGTTCGGCAAACTGCTGAATCAGTGGGTAAACACTGCTTTCCATACGGACTCGACCGTTATATCTGAGTTCTGTGCCGCTTTTCCTGCAGGAGATCCCGATACTGTCGAGCAACGTCTTAGAACAATCCTCCATGACGTCATGAACGCAAGAGACATGTCTGCGCAAGACCAGCAGAAAGAGTATTTCTATCACGGGACAGTTCTTGGCTTATTGTACAACAAATGGAAGGTTCGCTCCAACATTCAGTCTGGGGATGGGTACTGCGATCTCGGTTTTTTCTGCAAGAAGAAGCTTGCAATCGTGATCGAGATGAAATTCGACAGCAAGGATTTGGAAGCCGGTGCGCAGGAAGCGTTAAATCAGATCGAGACGAAACGCTATACCGACGAGTTTTTCCGCGATGGCGCCACCAAAGTATTGCGCTATGGCATTGCCTGCTGCAGGGATAACTGCAAGGTGTTGCTAGACACCAAAACTTCTCGCAATTAGTGCCAACGGCACGGCTTATCCGCAACCTCAGCATCTAATACAACTGATATTCACTCGCGAGGGCAGGTTCAATCTGCCCTCGCTTTTTTTGCAAAACGGCCGTGGCACAGCAACGATCATTTTGCCACCCTCGTTGAAAGAGACAGGGCGGCGGCGACTGACTCGCCGCCGCCCTAGGAAGATCCATGGTTCTATTCTGCGTTTTGGCCGATGCACGCCGTCAGTCTTCACAGACCACGCCCAGCGGCTTCCCGCCGGCACAGATGGGGAGCGCCATCACGGCATCCAAACCCCCATCCTCCTGCACCTCCACCTCCAGGTAGCCGCCCTGCCGGGTGTTGGGATCCCACGGGTAGATGCGCACGCTTCTGCTGCAGCCATCGCTTAGAATGCAATCGTAGTACCCGCCTGGACGCAGTTCCAGGAGTCCCTCTGTGGATGTGGGATCCCATGCCCGGACAGGCGTGCTCTTCTCCTCTCCTCCATCCTGATACCAGTACTTTCTGCTTTTCATGGCTTCCAGGATGCGGGAGATCCCTTTCCAATCAGAGAGGGCATCCAGCTGGACCCGCAGATAGGGATCCTGGACAAGGGGTTCGCCGTCTACCTCCAGGAGGGGTGTTATGCTGATCCCCTGGTCTGTGATTGTCTGAAGATACAGGACGCCGGTTACGGTATCCACGATACGGCGCAAAGTAGTCCCCTGAAAGTGCTCCGGAGCGCTAAAGGCAAACCGCGCCCCCGGCTGATACTCGAATAAATACAGTTCCCGTTTCATGCGGACTCCTCCCTAACGCGTGCTCAGCCGCCCATGATGGTGCCGCCGTTGGGAGACTTGAAGATGTAGCCTGGGTACATGCTGAGCACGTCCGCCCGGATGCCGTTGATTCGCAGCTCAAAGTGCAGATGGGGCCCGGTGGTCCGCCCGGTGTTGCCGGAGTACCCGATCACCTGTCCCTTGGAGACGGACTGCCCCTCGGCCACGATGGCCTTCTGACTCAGGTGGGCGTACAGGGTGACGTACCCGTTGCCGTGGGCCACCATCACATACCAGCCGTAGGAGGTGCTGTCGTTCTGGCTCACAAAGGTGACCAATCCGCCCTGGGCAGACCGCACCTGGGTGCCGATGGGGCACGGGATATCGGTGCCGGTGTGGTTGTCCGGGACGCCCGAGATGGGGTCGATCCGGCCGCCGAAGAGGGAGGACAGATCGGTGTAGCCCGGGACCGGCCAATACCAGTCTCCGGTGTTCTGCAGAGCGGCCAGCTGATTGCGGTACTTCTCCTCGGCGTCTTTCAGCGCCTTGGCGGCCTCCTGTTCGGCGGCGGCAATCCTGGCCGCCTCAGCCGCAAACTCGCTCTCGGATGCGGCCACCTGGTTCATCAGGGCCAGGGCGTCCTGGTACTCCTTTTCCCGCTGTTGTCTCTCCGTCTGCAGAGCGTTCTGAGACTGCTGCAGTCTGGCGTTCTCCGCCTCCGCCGCCTGGGTCTCCTCGTCCAGGGCGGCCTTCTGGGTCTCCAGATCAGACTTCTGGACCACCAGCTGTTCCTTGAGCACGTTCTGCTGCCCAAGGCTCATCTGCAGGGCATCTCTGGCGGCGCCCAGTTTGGCCTGGGTGAGCCGCATCTCGGCGATCACTTCCTGGGAGTAGTCCATCACGTCCATGATCACCGTGGCCTGATCCAGCATCTCGGAGAAGGTGCTGCTCTTGAAGAGGATGGCCAGATAGGAGACCGGTCCAGTCTCCTCCATCCAGCGGACGTTGGCGTAGTACGTGTCGGTCTGATCCGCCTCTTCCTGTTCCAGCTGCGTGATCTCGCTCTCCTTCTCGGTGATCTGGGTGTTGAACTCCTCGATCTGCTGCTCGCTGCGGGTGATCTCCTGCTGGGTCATGTCGATCTCGGCGTTCTTCTCGTTGATCTGCTTGTTGAGCTCGTTGATCCGCAGCTGGGTGGCCTGGATGAGCTCCTGGGTCTTGGCGATCTGGGACTCCGTGAGGGTGATCTTGGCCATCACCAGGTCCACCGCCTGCTTGGCACTGGCGAGGTCGTTGCGGGCTGCCGCCAGCTGCCGGTCCACCTCGGACTTCTGGGCCTGAATCGATGCCAGGTCGTCCTCCAGGTTGTCTATATCGTCCTGGGTCACCTCATCGTCTGCGCTCGTGGCCATCGCCGGCACCACGCCGGTGCCCGGCAACAGCAGCATGGTGAGCACCACCGCCAGCAGCAGCGCAATCAGTTTTACATGTGACCTGCTTCTCATGGCAGATTCCCCCATTCCACGCCGGGCCACGGAGCCCAGCGCTCATTTGTGTTGTTTCCTTACTTCCCCTGCTTCTCCAGGTTCGCCAGATACTCCAGCATGCTGTGGGCGGCCACATTGCCCTCGCCCACGGCCTTGGTGTACTGATACGGTCTGCCGGTGCAGTCCCCTGCGGCATATACGCCGGGGAGGTTGGTCTCCATGGCCCGGTTCACCGCGATGTGGCCCTCTTCTGTCTGCAGGCCCGGCAGCAGCGTAGACAGCGCCACAGACTCCCGGAGGCAGAAGACGCCGTCCACGGGATAGACAGAGCCATCGATGCAGCGCACCGCCTCTACCCGCTTGGTGCCCTCAATAGCCGCCGGCATGGGGCCCATCACCGTTACTTTAGACATGTCCACCCCGCAGTCCTTGTACGGGGCGAAGAGCAGCACCTGGTCCGCCAGATCAGAGAGGTAGTTGGCCTCGTGCTCAAAGCGGGGGGAGGTGATCACAATGGCGATGGTCTTGCCCCGGTAGAGGGCGCCATCGCAAGTGGCACAGTAGCTCACGCCCCGGCCCACGAGCTCGCTCTCCCCCTTCAGCACAGCGGTGTTCACCGTGCCGGTGGCGAAGAGCACTGTCTTGGCCTCATAGAAGTCGCTGCCGGCCATGATGGCGTAGTGGCCCCCCATGGGGAGGATGGAGTTCACCATCTCGTCCGTGAGGGAGAGGCCCATCACCTCGATGTGGTGCAGGAAGGCCTGCTGCAGCTCCTCGCCGGTGGCATTGGGGAAGCCGGGATAGTTGGAGATGCGCTCGGCCCGGGCGATCTTGCCGCTCAGGCTCTTGCTGCCCAGCCAGATCAGGGACTTTTCGTGGATCTTCAGGTTCAGTGCGGCGGAGATACCGGCGGGGCCGGCACCGATGATCGCTGCATCGTAAATCATACGAAATTTTCCTCCAGTATCGGACCCCGCAGAATCCGCAGTTTATCATTTGGAATTCTAGCGCGAACGGGAGAACTTGTCCAGTCCCGATTGGCCGGAAAGGATACGTTTTTTCACGGAATTTACACTTTTTTAACGATCTCAGACGTCAAAATGCTTGTGAATGAGCTTCTCCGGGCCCAGCACCAGCACCGAGGTCTCGGTGTCCACGAGGGTGTCTGCCGTTACATTCATGTTCATCCGGCCGTTGTCCCGGAAGCCCAGGATGGTGACGCCGTAGCGTTTGCGGACGTTGAGCTCCAGTACGGTCTTGCCCAGCCAGGCCCGGGGGATCTGCACCTCGCAGAGGGCGTAGCCGTCGTCCATGGCGTAGTAGCTGAGGATGGTCTCGGAGGAGCACTGGATGGCGGTCTGGGCGGCCATCTGCTTCTCCGGGTACACCACCTCATCGGCGCCGTTGTTCAGGAGGAACTTCTCCTGCATGTCCCGGGAGGCCCGTGCGATCACCCGGCGGGCGCCAAGCTCATTTTTCAGCAGCCACACGGTCTCCAGGGAGCTCTGGAAGTCGTCCCCGATGGCCACGATGCAGACATCGAAGCTGCGCACCCCCAGGGAGGCCAGGAAGTCCCGCTCGGTGCTGTCTCCGATGCGGACGGCGGTAACCAGATCCTTCACGATGTCGATGCGGTGCTCGTCCTTGTCCGCGATCATCACCTCGTGGCCCAGTTCCATCAGCTTTTCCGCGATGTGCCGGCCGAAACGTCCGGCGCCGATCAGAAGTATGTTCTTTTCCATGTTGTATCCGCTCCTTATCCAACAACAAGCTTGTCCACCGGCAGCCTGGCCGCGCTGCTGCGGCTCTCGGAGACTGCGGCAAAGATCAGGGTGAGGCCGCCTACACGGCCGAAGTACATCAAGAGGGCCAGCACGATCTTGGAGATGGCGCCCAGGGTGGGGGTGAGACCCAGTGTGAGGCCCACGGTGCCCACCGCAGAGGCGGTCTCAAAGAGACACTGCACCAGGGGCAGGTCCTCCACCCGGCTGATGAGGAAGGCGCCGCCCACAAAGAGGGTGAGGTACATGGTGAAGATGGCGGAGGCACTGCGCACGGTGTCCGGCTCCAGACGGCGGCCGAACATGCCGGTGGCGGTCTCCCGGCGGAACACGGCCACTGCGGTGCAGGCCAGCACAGCCAGGGTGGTGGTCTTCAGGCCGCCGGCGGTGGACCCGGGAGAGCCGCCCACCAGCATCAGGAACATCATCATGCCCTGGCCGGGCTCGCTGAGCTTCGTGAGATCCGCCGTATTAAAGCCCGCCGTCCTTGTGGTAACAGACTGGAACAGGGATGCCAGGATCCGCTCCAGGATGGGCAGGTCCCCGAACTCGCAGAAGAAGAATATCACCGCCGGCACAACGATCAGGATGCCGCTGGTAGTGAGCACCACCTTGGTCTGCAGGCGATACCGCTTCCACTTCCACTTGTACTTGAAGATGTCCTCCCACACCAGAAAGCCGATGCCGCCCACGATGATGAGGGCCATCACCGTGAAGTTCAGAAGGGGATTCCCGATATAGGACACCAGGGAGGAGTACTGTTCCTTGACGCCCATGAGGTCGAAACCGGCATTGCAGAAGGCGGAGATGGCGTGGAACACGGAATAGGCCAGGCCCTGTACCATGCCAAACTCCGGGATAAACACCGGCATCATGAGCACCGCCCCGATGGCCTCGATGAGGATGGTGCCCCGGACGATAAAGCGGGTGAGGCTCAGGATACCGCCCAGCTGATGTGCCGAGACGGACTCCTGCATGATGGAGCGCTGCTTCAGGCTGAGCTTCACCCCCGCGGCCCGGCTCAGCGCCACGGCTACAGTTACCACGCCCATGCCGCCCACCTGGATCAGCGCGATGATCACCACCTTGCCGAAGATGGACCAATATGTGGCGGTGTCATGGACGATGAGCCCGGTGACGCACACCGCAGAGGTGGCAGTGAACAAGGCGTCCAGGGGATTGGTCCACACGCGGCCCTGGGATGAGATGGGCAGGGTGAGCAGCAGCGTCCCCAGCAGGATCACCGCCGCAAATCCCATGAGGATCAGCCGCGGGGTGCTGAGTTTTCGAAAAAAAGAGTTCAAGACGGACTTCATTCAGGTTCCTCCTGTATCAACACACGCCCGGTGGAAAGGCAGTTCTATTCCCACAGGCTATCTTTTTTCAGATATCCATGCAGTTCAGCTCTCGCCAGGCCTTCCCCTCAGGCATCGGCATATGTACACGCTTGCAGCATCAAGTCTGCACACCAATTATGTGCAGTACATTCCAATCCGATCCAACTATCACCTCGAAACCGGCCGCTTTCTACGCCACATTGAGCAGGTTACAGGCACTCATTCTCTGTGTTCTCCCGCCGAAACGGTGCCTGGCAGTCTCGCGGGTGTCCTCCCACCGTGGACAGTTTCCTGCGCGGTGCAAAGCATGCATTCCGTGCATGAAGAACGCCAAAATCAGTCCTTCTTCAGAATGATACTCTTCCTCGTACCACTGCGCACAGGACCACATATACCGCATTATATACCATGGGCCCGCCGTTTACCAGGTTTTTCTTTCCTGCTGCAGAAGATCCCGTTGCCCGGCCAACGGCACCTGTGGAAGAATATACCGAACTCGGCCCCTGTGTGCAAGTGTTTCTTTCTCAGCGCCTCACGGGGTGCCGCACGGGCATGTCCATAGGAAGCAAAAAGCACCTCTCTGGCCCAGGCAGCCGGCAAGGGACACCCCTAAGCCATCGCGAAGTGTGGAATAAAACCGCCGCTGCGGGAATGCATGTTCCCGCAGCGGCAGCTTCTTTTGGAGTGCCGGGTTCCACATTGAAGTCTTGTCCCTGACCACTGCACTTTTGAGTGCGTTGGTTAGGCGATCAGAAAAGCTGGCCGTTCCCCATAAAGTCTGCAATGTTCACATGGTGGATCCCATTCCGTTGCTGCAGCAGCAAATCCAAGGTGGCCACATACTTCGGATAATTGTCCTGAATGATCTCAAGAGGCCGGAACTCCCGGTCTTCCGTCTCCTTAGACAGAGCTATTGTGTTCGATACCTGCACATAGGAATACTGCATAGCGGCACTGCGCAGAATGAAATCGCATTCCAGATTGCCGATTCTTCCAACAGAGACCGAATAGCCATGCGCCCTTGCGTAGGTATACACGATATTCTCCAGCACGGGCCCATAGTTGATCCGATTGTCTGTATTCAAGCCAAAATAGAAGCCCAAATCTGCAAGATAGTATTTTCTTTCCCCGCTGAGCGACTTTTTCGATTTCATGTCAAAGCGCAGACATTCCATCAATATTTTAGCATCCAGTAAAATCTGAATATACCTTGAAAGGGTGTTTCGCGTTACAGCAATACCATGCGCATCTAAGGCATTGTGCAGGCTTCTGACGCTCGTAAGCGCTGCAAAGTTATTTACCATATATTTGAGAACCGCTTCAAACGTTCCCTTTTCTCTGATCTTTGCCCGGCGGCGAATATCTTTCTCAAATATTTGCCGCTTCGTGCATTATCGGGGATGTACTTCCCCTCTCAGAAGATCTCTGTAGTAAGCAGAGATCCTGGGAGGG
>CANRFN010000160.1 GCA_947629915.1 uncultured Oscillospiraceae bacterium
ACCGAGGAGCAGATGGCCGAGATTGACGTGGCTCTCCGCAGCAGCCTCCACCTGAGCGAGGAGGACTTTCTGCCGACAGAAGTAGAGGCCCCCTGACGGGCAGAACACTACAGATTCAAAGGAGGACTTTTCAATGGCATCTATATTCAGCTTCCAGGGTACGGACATCCGTGACATCGACCGGTCGGTCCTGGTGGACCAGAAGGACATCCACATCGACCGCAGCCTTCCCCGCGAGGAGCGCATCCGGGAGTTCTGCCGTCAGACCAACTACCACCCCGACTGCATGATCATCGAGGGCGTAGTAGTCCTCAGCCGCTTCATGGACACCACGGAGACCATCGAGGACAGGCTCTGCGCCGCCATCCGCAACGCGTAGAGAGAAGCATACAGACAGACCGCCCGGCGACATCCTCGACTTTTCGGGGGCCGGGCGGTATCCTTGCATTAGGGGGGCGAAAGCTCCTGATTCTTTTTTGGAGGGAGTGGTACATATGGCAGAACGGATTTGGAATGTGGCTCTCTACGCCCGCCTCTCCCAGGAGGACGGGGACAAGGAGGAGAGCAACTCCATCGGCAGCCAGCGTGATATGATCCGGGACTTCGTCAGCAGGCGGACAGATTTGACCATTGTTCAGGAGTACGTGGATGACGGGTACTCCGGAGTGAACTTTGAGAGGCCCGGCTTCCAGCGTATGATGACAGACTTGCAGGCTGGAAGCGTGGACTGCATCATCTGTAAGGACCTCTCACGCTTTGCGAGGAACTACATCGACTCCGGGCGCTACCTGGAGAAGGTGTTCCCATCCATGGGGGTCAGGTTCATCGCCATCAACGATAACGTTGATTCCTTCGGACAGCGTTCTCAGTCTGATTCGCTCATCATTCCGTTCAAGAACCTGATCAACGATGCCTACTGCAAGGACATCTCTATGAAGATCCGCAGCCAGCTGGATATCAAGCGGAAGATGGGCGACTTCATCGGGGCGTTCTGCACCTATGGATACAGGAAGGACCCCGACAACAAGAACCGCCTCCTCGTGGACGAGGAAGCGGCCAGGGTGGTAGAACTGATCTTTCGGCTGAGGATACAAGGCATGAGCAACAAGGGAATTGCCGACCACCTCAATGGAATGGGGGTACCAAGCCCGATGGCTTATAAGAGAGCCAAGGGAATGAACTACCGCTCGGGTTTCCGCACGAATGACGGTGTCCTCTGGTCCTCGGAGGCTATTCAAAGGATTCTGACCAATTCCATCTACGTGGGAACACTGGTTCAGCATAAACGGGGTACCCCGAACTACAAAGTGAAGCAGGAGATTGAATATGACGAATCCGACTGGATTGTCGTCTCCAACAATCATCAACCCATCATTGCCCAGACTGATTTTGACACGGTACAGTCTCTCCTGGGTAGAGATGTCAGGGTTGCACCGGACCAAGAAGAGGTCTACCTGTTCTCCGGCTTTGTGTACTGCGGAGACTGTGGCCATTCGATGGTCAGAAAGCCGGTGACACGCTGCGGTAAGGTATACCCGTATCTCATATGTTCCACCTATAAAGCCCGGCATGGGTGCACATCCCACTCCTTCAGCGAGAAGAAGCTGGAGAAGATTGTGTTCGCACTGGTTCGTAACCACATTGAGCAGATTTGCAAGATGGACCAAATGTTGGAGTACATCGCTTCCCGGCCTGAAAACCAGCGGGAGATATTCGATTTCGATGCACAGATCACAAGACTTGAGGCAGAGATTCAGCGTTACCAGGACCTGAAACTGAAGCTTTACAGCGATATGGCGGATGGAATCATCAGTAAAGAGGAATATCTGGAGTTCAGGGCCGGTTATGACAGAAAGATCGCCAGCGGGCATGTGGCTCTCGCAAAGGTTCAGGACGAACGCTCGCAGGCGGTTCGGGATAACGAAGAGGAAGTCCCGTGGATTCAAATGTTCCGGCAGTATGAGAGCATTACGGAACTGCACCGAATGGTGTTGGTCAATTTGGTGGAGCGTATCATCGTCTATGATGCTACCCATGTAGAGGTGCTGTTTCGGTACCAGGACAGGTTCACGAGTGCCATGAACTATATCAACCGGTTTGAGCGCATGCATGAGGAGGCGTAAGGGATGGCGCGGAAAAAGAACAGAAGTTGCATTGAGACTAACCCAGTATCCGAGGTTCTCAAGGAACCCGAAGTCGTCTCCGCTGAGTGGCCTACCGCAGTCTATGCCCGACTCTCCATTGAGAACAGCGGGAAGGACGACAAAGGGGAATCCATTGAAGGGCAGGTGGAGATCTGTCGGGACTACATAGACGAGCACCCGTATCTGCAGTATGTGGATACCTATGTGGACAATGGCTGGACTGGTACGAATATGGACCGGCCTCAGTTCCAAAGGCTCCTGAACGACATCTACAGCGGCCGCATCAAGGCTCTCGTCATCAAGGACTTCTCCCGGTTCTCCCGGGACTACATTGAGGCCGGCAATCTTCTGGAGAATGTGTTCCCGGCTTTCGGCGTACGGTTTATTTCTGTAGCAGACAGGTATGACAGCCTGGAGACTGACGGTTCAGCAGACAGCCTGCTGATACCGCTCAAGAACCTGATTAACAGCTTCTACTCAAGGGACATTTCCAGAAAGGTAAGCTCAGCGGTCCATACCAGACAGATGGCGGGTGAGTACATCTCAAACATGGTCCCCTACGGATACATCAAATCTGCTACCAGAGAGTACCGCTTTGAACCTGATCCGGAGACAGCGGCCATTGTGAAGCGCATCTTCCAAATGCGCATTGACGGGGTACCTACCACTCGGATTGCCAGAATCCTGCAGGACGAAGGAATTCCCAGCCCTGGAAGACTCCGCTTCATCCGAGGGCAGACAACGGATAAACGATATGAGACGGCAGCATGGTCTCACTCGTACGTCAAAGCGATTTTGCAGAATCCCACTTATCTCGGTCATCAGATTTTTGGAAAATGCGAAAAAGCGCTCTATACCGGCATGACTACTCGCAGATATGAGAAGGACGAGAGCAAATGGCGCATTCTGCGTAATGTGCATGAACCTTTGGTTACGCAGGAGGCATTTGACCAAGTTCAGACATTGTGCAGAGAGAAACGGGAGGAGACTGAAACAAAGATGCGGGAAACCGCTGAGTACCGCACTCAGAATGTCCCCTTCTTTGCGGATCGCTTATACTGCGGAGACTGTGGCAGAGTAATGATCTATCACCGGGATCGGGAGAGACTGGCACAGCTGACGGGATGCTACGGCTGCGGTAACGACAGACATAGATTGTCTTGTTCTTCCCACAATATCAGCCAAGATCGTCTGAAGAGAATGGTGTGGCAAGCGATAAAAGCTCAGCTGGACATCTCCTTTGATTACGATGCAATCGCTCAGAAACTGCAGAGCGACTCCACCACCTCGTTGATGGATGGGTACAGGAGACAAATTCAGAAACTTGGCATTCAGGTTGAGAACTGCCGGAGCAAGAGAGAACGGCTGTATGAGGATTTCGCGGACGGTATTCTGACACCGGAAGAGTACATGATGCTTAAGAAACGGTATGACGCCGACTATCAGAAGTTCAGTTTGGAACTCACTGAAAACCAGAGGAAGCTGGCACGCCTGAAGAACTTTGCCGCTGGTGAGAACGGGTGGTTGAAAGCTATCCGCCAGTTCTCTGATGCAGTGGAGCTGAGCAGGGAGATGCTAGATGCCTTGGTCGATAAGGTCCTGGTGTATGAAGATGCGGATGGCAGCAGGCGAGTGGAGGTTCAGTTCCGGTATGCCGCCGACCGTCAGCTTCTGGAATCGGCCATTGAGGAGTTGGGAGGTGAAACAAAATGAAGGTCTGTCTGTATATTCGGCTGTCCAAGGCGGATACAGACCAGAGGTACAAGGTGGAGAGTGACAGTATCGCCAATCAGAGAGCGCTTCTCCACCGGTATCTTCAGGAGCATAGAGAGTTCTTCCCGTATGAAGTGGTGGAGTTTGTTGATGACGGGTTCACTGGTACAAACGGGAACAGGCCAGGCTTCGAGAGGATGATTACGTTCCTGAAAAGCGGAGGAGCAAAGCTGGTACTTTGCAAGGACCTCTCCCGCTTCTTTCGGGACTACGTTGAGACTGGCGAGTACCTTGAGCGTATCTTTCCTGTGCTCGGAGTTCGCCTCATAGCGGTCAATGACGGCTATGACAGTGACGACTACAAAGGCACAACGGCTGGAATGGATGTTGTAATGAGGTGCATTGTCTACAGCTATTACAGCAAGGACAATTCTCAGAAAATTCGGACTGCATTGGATACCAAAGTTCGGCGGGGGAAGTACATCTGGGCAAGTGCACCCTATGGCTACGTGAAGGACCCGGAAGACAAGAACCACCTTGTGCCTGATCCGGTTGCTGCCCATGTTGTGCGTCGCATCTTTGCTCTTACACTGGATGGTTGCACCACCAGTGAAATCGCCAGAAGGCTTAATGATGACCACGTTGAGCCCCCGGCAGCTCATTTCCGCAGGCTCTTCCCGGATAGCCGGAGGTTTACAACAAGGGTATCATCTGAGAACAGCTGGACATCAACAAATGTGTTGAGGGTCCTGCATTGCAGAGTATACACGGGAGCTGTGGTGAGTGCCCGAAAATACTGGAACGACAGCGACATTCGGGACAACACCATAGAGGTTGGGGATAAATGGGTCGTTTTTCCGGACTGTCACGAGGCACTCATATCCATGGATGAGTTCGAGAGTGCACAGCAAACACTCAGACAGGTAAAGCAGCCCAGAAGACAAAACCTGGAATACCGTCTTCGCTCTCTTGTTCGATGTGGCGTTTGTGGCCGGATTATGGGCTATCGAAGGCAGGGTCCCAGAAGTCCTGCCTACTTCAGATGCTGTAAGAACCTATTCTCTGAGAACTCCTCTTGCCCGACCAATGAGCATTTCAACGAAGAAGACTTGGAGCGCTCAGTTATCCGTTCTTTGTCCCAGATGCTTCAGAACGTGGTGGACAACGACAGGCGTATTCAGGAAGCTGCTGCAAGGACCACAGGGACAGTTGAGAATGCCAAACGCTCCATACTTCGTATTGACCAGGCCATCCGGCAGAACAATGTGAAGAAAATGGAATTCTATGAGCAGTATTCGGAGGGCAGCCTCTCAAGGGAGAGCTTCCTTCAGCGCAAGGCTGAACTTACATCCGAGATGGATCGTCTGACTGCTGAGAAGAGCCTGCTGACGGAGCAACTCAGCACTTTGGAGCAGGTTCAGAATTCTGAGCTGCATGATACTGCAGAGGCTGCGGTTGATTTTCTCCGGGCAGAGAATGTAACCAACGAGATGCTTCGGCGGTTTATCGACCGTGTGAATGTGTTCTCCGGAGGCCGGGTTGAGATCGTCTATCGCTTCAGTGCCCCATACCTGGACGCCATGTCTGAGGTTCGGGCGGGTGCGGACATTGACTGAAGGGCCTTTCCTGGTGGCGAATACAGGGTGAGTATACGACTCCTGACTGGATGCCGGTGTAGCGATGAGCCACGGTGTCCAGTCAGGCGGCCTTACTTTTTTGACCTAATTTCACACTGGCTGATCGTGCCATTCGCGGCGGCACCGACATCATGCTGGGCACCACCGGCAATGACGCCATCCTCACCGACACCACCAGCGGCACCTCCCTCCAGGCCATGCGTCAGGCCACCAAGGACGTGTTCTACACCACCGTGAACAGCGCCGCCTTTGAGAACTACGTGCCCGGCGCCATCCCCACCTGGCAGTCCACCGCCTACATCATTGAAGGCGTGGTTGCTGTTCTGGCGGTCCTGGGCGAAGTCCTGATCATCCGCGGCTACCTGAAGAAGAAGGCCGCCACAAAGAGATAACACCGCGGAAACGCGTGTGGTTCTCCTACTTTTCCAAAATGGCAGAAGCCGAGCCCAAACGGGCTCGGCTTCTGCCACTTCGATATGCCAAGGGGTTGCATCGGTGCGGGAGATTGATCTGGCTGCCAGACTCGTTGAACGATATCTGTCTTGCTGAATCGGTCGGAAATAGGTTCCAAGCTGGTTCAGATCTTCAGCCAGCTGATGACACTTGTCTGGCTCTTAATTTATCTGCCAGGGAGGGATCGCATTCGATCAGATATAGCAGATTTCTTGCTGGACCAGACGGCACGCTGTCTCCGGCTTCCCACGCTTCAACGGTCCAAAAAGGAACGCCCAGCACATTGGCGAGAGCACTCTGAGACAGATTCAATGATTTTCTGGCTTGTACCACGTCTTGGGCACTGTACGCAGGCACGGGGCTCTCTCGTACAACAACACGGCAGCGAGACGTGTCACCCTGCAAGAAAGCCACAGCATCCTCTAGGCCGGCTTTTAAGGACTCATAATAGCTTTTTTCAGCCATAAGTCATCCCTTCATGGAACGTTGTGAGAACGAGATTCATATCCAGATGCCCGGTTTTGGCGAACTGCGCTTTCAGGTTCTGGACATTTCCGGACAATTCGTCATTGAGGCTCTCCTGGTCCAAATAGTAGGTATAAAACACAGTCTGGAAAATCCGGTTGGCAACGCAGACCTCCGTGCCCTGTTTGTCAAAAAATCCGTAAATCCTGCCAAGTCTGTATGTGTCGTTTTGCGGATTGTACGTGCGCTGAATGCCCTCAAAAAGCATACCGCGAAGCAGCTTGTCTACATCTGGATGCTCTTTGATCTGCTTGGTCAGATCGTCAAATAAATCGTTTTTTTCATCCAAAAGTCTTTTCTCTGCTGCAAGGAAACCCTCCCTCGTCCAGACGGAGGAGTATGTGGGAAATTCAGGGGTCCCAATGATCTCTTCGTCCATCAGCTTGCAGATGCTGGACACAAGGAAGGGATATCCCGAAGTGTACTCTCGAAGAAGAGAGGCCATTTCAAGCACATCCATTCCAGTCTGATGGTCTGCCTCGTATTCCTGGAGCATTCCGGCGATCTCTTCCGTGGAAAAGCTCATGTCCACGGTAAATTTAACGGCGATGTTCCAGGGGCTGTTCGGCTTGTGCTGTTCTTCCGGCCGAATTTTCGCTTTCACGTTTCTGACATCCGTTATGCCTGCAAGGACAACGCTCGGGAAGGCGTTTTCTTTGCCCCACCGAGAATGAAGATAGTTATTCCGCAGCATTCCAAGAAAATTCACGAATGTGTCATTGCCTGTTGCTGAATCTACTTCGTCAATCATAAGCACAATCGGACGATCTGAACTGCCGCAAAGAGCATTCACTTTATTTCGAAGAAATAGAAAATACTCATCATCTTCCCCGGCTTTTAAAGTTGAGCGATCCAACCAGGCTGAGATCATATTCTAACTACACCACCATGAGCAACTTCCATCTGCGGGGCAAGACGCTGAGCTTGGAGGCGAAGGGCCTCCAAGCAATGCTCCTGGGAATATATCATATGTTCTTCAGGTGTGGGAGAAAAAGCTGTCGACAGCGGTAGAATTTGCAGAAGACAAGCAAAATGTTTCCAAGAGGTGCGATGTGCAGCCGGAGGCGTGAGATCCTGAAGGTGCGCCGTAGAACAGAAAAGCCGCCATACAGAGAACGCTTTGTACGGCGGCATCATACGATTTGGGAGTGCTTACGGCTGGGGAGCGCTTCTGCTACTCCACCAGGACCCTATAGAAGGCATCCAAGGCAGCCTGGCTAATCTACAAGCGACTGATATTCGTATAGGAGAAAGTCGCTAGGTGAGTAGTAGAACGCGCTTTTGTAATCACACATCCACTCTGAAATTTTAGAGCAGAGAATCCGGTAAAGCTCTTCGGGATATTTAGTTTCATCGGGCTGAGCGTTCGCTACGAGCCTTGCATAGTTTTTCCCGATACTCAAAAAGTATGGGGGCGTTTCGACATCTTTTTCTGGAGCAAAATCTCCGTTTGTAAGGTTGTAACGCTCGACAACTTCATCGCAGACCTGTTCAAAGGACAGACAGTGGTCTACCTCTGCATCGGAAAAAAGATCTTTCATTCCCTGCACACCAATTGCAGTAGCGACATCTTTCCGGTGGTTCATTGTGTGCCTTGCGATATACTCAAGCAGAGATGCGACATAGAAAATGTCATCTTTTGCGTCTGCCATAGGTTAAACCTCCTCTGCATCAAGAAATGTCAGTGTCCGCAGTGCGGCAACGGTATGAAAGGAAATTTGGTGTGTTGGCTTCTTGAATTTTGCGAGCACCATGAACTGCTCGCGGGTTAACTTCTCATCAAGGTAAGCTTCAACCTCGTCCCAGATTTGGTCGTCTGCCATGGGCCCTTCCACAATATCATACGGGTGCAGATCACCATGCCTGCAGTGGGCCACAAAATCAAGCCATTCATTTGTTGTGGATTCAAAGTGCAGGTACTTGAGAGAACTGTTAGGGGTATAGAGGTACTTCGAAACGACAGGTGTTCCGCTGCTCCGGGCACGCCTGATGGCCCACGCATTTGCTTGCTTTTTGATTTGAGTTGTGTAAAACCCAAATCCGAAGTCCTTTGTGTACCGGGTGATAAGAATCATAGGAGCAGAAACAATCTCGTTGCTCCCGTGATAGACAATTCTTGTTCCATCGGCTGTGCAAGACATATTGTGCCCTCCAAAGATGAATAACATGTGCTCCGTGTAAACTGAACTGTTAGATATAGGGAGAATATAAACTTCAGAACAAGTGAACCTCCCGGGGCTAAAGCCCCAGGCATCTCGACTACGAATTCGTATGTGTACTTTGGATTTATTCATGGTTGGGTGATTAGGAGGTCCTATCCTTACCCATGAACCAGTTGCAACAATACGCATTACTACAGCCTCATCATTGCTGGATTTTATTGTTAAATCGCATCCGCGGTCAGAATCATGCCTTCTTCGAAAAACAACCTTATATCCTTGATCCATGTAGCGTTCGCCAACAAAAATAGCGTTTTTATCTGTCACCTTATGGCCACCTGAATCCTTATAGCTTGCCTGCTTATCAGTGTAACCGCCTCTGCCCATATTACGCCCCCCATTTCTCTTGAGAAAACGTACTATAGGTTACAATAGGCACTGGAAAACGTTCACGCTATGCATCAGGGAATTTCCTATAGACAATGATCTTTTCCGGATGCTTTTGCCGTACCAGCTCATGCATTCCATTCAGCAGTGACTGTATGGAAACGTAATCGTGCCCCATGCACCCTTGCGTCGTAACGGATAGCACGCTGTTAGACGGAAGCCCATCAAAAGCAAGCCTTTTGTCTCAGGTCGTTTGCGCCGGGCAAACAAGCACAACAGCGGGTGGGGGCCATAGGACCCTGGCAGGCCCTATGGCCCCCACCCGAATCGTGTCAGAGCCGTTTTGTTTGGATGCTGCAGCAGCGGCAACCAGCGCTTCCGGATGAGGCGCTTCCGAAAGACTCACACCACAAATTCCACGATCGTCTTGCCCTCCAGCATGAACTTGCGAGAACCTGTCTTTTTCCGTTTATTAAAGCTGAACGTCAGCATCCAACCTTTGTCCAGACGGTAGTGGTTCAGATAGCCGATCAGCTGCTTTTCTCCGGCAGCAGTGTATTTCGGGCCATGCTCGATTTTGAGTTCGATGACGAACTGTTCTCCGCGGTAGTCCACGATGACATCCGTTCTGCGGTTGTCCCCGATAACGGCTTCCACGTAATAGTGGCCGGTGCCGTTGATGATTCGCCGCAGGTAGAGCAGGAATATCTTTCTGCCATTTACCTCTATGAATTTACTGTCGCTGCCGAGGCCAACAGCTTCATAATCGTCGTGGAATGTTGTGAGAACGAGATTCATATCCAGATGCCCGGTTTTGGCGAACCGCGCTTTCAGATTCTGGACATTTCCGGACAATTCGTCACTGAGGCTCTCCTGGTCCAAATAGTAGTTATAAAACACAGTTTGGAAAATCCGGTTGGCAACGCAGACCTCCGTGCCCTGTTTGTCAAAAAATCCGTACATCCTGCCAAGTCTGTATGTGTCGTTTTGCGGATTGTACGTGCGCTGAATGCCCTCAAAAAGCATACCGCGAAGCAGCTTGTCTACATCTGGATGCTCTTTGATCTGCTTGGTCAGATCGTCAAATAAATCGTTTTTTTCATCCAAAAGTCTTTTCTCTGCTGCAAGGAAACCCTCCCTCGTCCAGACGGAGGAGTATGTGGGAAATTCAGGAGACCCAATGATCTCCTCGTCCATCAGCTTGCAGATCTTGGACACAAGGAAGGGATATCCTGAATAAAACTTTCGCAATTTCCCGTTCTAAGGTGGCTTCTGCTCGACATTAGGTGCCTCAGTACTGGGGGGTTCCTTCC
>CANRFN010000161.1 GCA_947629915.1 uncultured Oscillospiraceae bacterium
TCTCGGTTTTCGAAGTTCTTGCCCAGGTGAAATTATTGCCAGTTTATACCATGCAAATGTTTTCGACGTTGAGTATAGGAGTAGGTGCCTTCATTACTGTGGATTCTGCCTTGCCGATGGATACTGTAAGCATCTGAGACTCGGTGTCATTGTGGTTGGCATCGCCCACCACCTTGTACCACACTGTGTACTCCTTGGCCTCGGTGCCTTTCGGTATATCGTTGGAATAGCTTTCCCCGTCAAGGCTGTACTGCATCGTGCCGCCTGTAGCACTTCCGGCCGTCACAAGCTCTTGTTCTGCGCCAGTATAGGTCCTGTTGTTAGGAGTAGGTGCCTTCGTAACTGTCGATTCAGCCTTGCCGATTGAGACAGTGAGCGTCTGGGGCGCGGTGTCATTGTGGTTGGCATCGCCCACTACCTTGTACCACACTGTGTACTCCTTGGCCTCGGTACCCTTTGGAATATCGGTGGAATAGCTTTCCCCATCAAGGCTGTACTGCATCATGCCACCGGTAGCACTTCCAGCCGTCACAAGCTCTTGTTCTGCCCCGGTATAGGTCATGTTGTTAGGGGTCGGCGCCTTCGTTACTGTGGATTCAGCCTTGCCGATCGAAACAGTGATCGTCTGAGGCGCGGTGTCATTGTGGTTGGCATCGCCCACTACCTTGTACCACACTGTGTACTCCTTGGCCTCGGTGCCTTTCGGTATATCGGTGGAATAGCTTTCCCCGTCAAGGCTGTACTGCATCGTGCCGCCCTCGGCAATGCCTCCCTCTGCCAGCGGATGCTCCGCGCCGTCATAGGTCCTGTTGTTAGGAGTAGGTGCCTTCGTTACTGTGGATTCAGCCTTGCCAATAGAGACAGTGATCGCCTGAGGTGTGGTGTCATTGTGGTTGGCATCGCCCGCTACCATGTACCACACTGTGTATTCCTTTGCCTCTGTACCCTTTGGAATATCGGTGGAATAGCTTTCCCCGTCAAGGCTGTACTGCATCGTACCGCCCTCGGCAATGCCGCCTTCTACCAGCGGATGCTCCGCGCCGTCATAGGTCCTGTTGTTGGGGGTAGGTGCCTTCGTTACTGTGGGTTCAGCCTTGCCGATGGATACTGTAAGCATCTGAGGCTCGTTGTCATTATGGTTGGCATCACCCACCACCTTGTACCACACTGTGTACTCCTTTGCCTCTGTACCCTTTGGAATATCGGTGGAATAGCTTTCTCCGTCAAGGCTGTACTGCATCGTGCCACCGGTAGCACTTCCAGCCGTCACAAGCTCTTGCTCAGCGCCGGTATAGGTGAGGTTGTTGACAGTAGGAGCGGTGACCTTGGGATCGGCCCTGGCGATGGATACTTTCACGGTCAGGGTCACGAGATCAATGCCATAATCTACACGCATGAGCGAATACTGCGGTTTCTTCTCCGTGGCCTCGATGTTCAGCGAATACTCCCCCGCGTTTGCGGTTTCCGGGATTTTCAGCTCATCCCCCGCGATTTCCGCTCCAAGCGTTTCGTTGCCGCCGGTAATCGAATAGGTGAATTTGTCTGTTGCAGGGCTTTCAGGCGCGGTTTCGTAGTGGACATGCTCGGATAAGTTCTCAGTCAGGCCGCTTCCATACGTTGTGGTAAGAGAGATGGCATCGGTCTCTCCGCCAAAAGTCTTTCGACCCACAGCGTAGACAGTCATATCCTTGCTGACTCGAGAACCTTTAACAAAGTCAGGCGAGCCGGATTGCGTTGTAGACCAGCCTTCAAAGATATATCCCGCTATTTCTGGGGCGGCAGGCAACTCCGTCAGCCCAGTAGGATTGGCGTACTCCACATCGTATTCCGCGTCAGCCACCATGAAGGTGACCTTGCTGACCTTTTTCTCGGTGTCGTCTGTAAGCTCGGGATAGACGGTGCCCACCGTCTGGCCCCAGGTTTGTGTTTCCTGGCCCTTTTGCAGCAACCATGCCACCTCACCGGAGGCGAACTGTCCAGCGGTTTTCTCTGTTGCTTCGCCAACGCCGCTGCCGATGCCGCTGGTGGCAGTATCTGTGAGGAAATAGCTGTTGGTCACGGTACCGCTGTTGGTTCCAGCGATGCCGCCAGTGTTTCCTTGGGCCCCGGTGACCGTCCCTGTGTTGTAGCAGTTTTTCACGGTGCCGCTGTTGGTTCCAACGATTCCACCAGCCGCGCTAGCGCCGGTGACAGTAGCGGCGTTACAGCAGTTTTCAATCGTTCCCTGATTCGTCCCTGCGATGCCGCCAACAGGGCTCTGTCCGGCAACCGCGCCACTGACACCCAGGTTTTTCACTGTGCCGCTTTCGCCAATGGTACCAAACAGGCCCACAGAACTCCCGGACAGACCGCTCACGGTATAGTTGCCGCCATCGAAGGTGCCTTGGAAAGCATGTTCAGCATCTCCGATCGGGGTCCACTCCTGATTCTTCAGGTCAATGTTGTCTGTCAGTTTGAAACATATGTTCGGGTCTGATAAATATCCGTCATCAGCGGCGGTGACATGGCCTATACCCGGAAAGACGGGATCAAAGTGGTGCCGATTGGCACACTGCGGGATTAGGGCTATCTCAGAGCATCTGGCCTCACCTATACCGATAGCGCCGGAGATGAAAAAAGGACCGCCTCTCCCCCTCAAAGCCGGGAGAGACGGTCCTTCTTGTATTGGAACAGGAATGCACTGCGTCTGAGAAAGGCCTGTTTCTCAAACTGCACAAAATCATAGGAATTACACTGGTTTCGTGCAAATTCGAAAACCTCTTGCCCTTCCGGACATGAACCGCTGGTCAGGGGATATCAGTGGCGAACCTCAAAAAGAAAGAACACCGCTCTGGAACCGTACTTCTGCACGGCGTCTATGAGGCTCTGCCAACGGGAATCGGGCCTCTCGTTCCCATTCACCAGGAGGATGGGCACAAAACCGAACTCCGCGGTATTCCCCCGCAGGATCAGGTTGGCCATGAAGTCCATCTCCGGCTGGGCCCGGAACCCCCGCGCCTGTCCCTCTGATGGCACCAGGAACACCACCACATGGTACCGGCGCAGGATGGCGTGGTTCTCATTCCGATAGATGTACACGTTGACGCGGTCGAAGGAGGACAGCTGGTCCGCGCCGCCGTGCCGCTTCACCAGCGGGTCCGCCTGAATCGCGGCAAAGTGCTCCCGCTCGAAGTTCTGGACGCTCCGCTGCATGGACTCCAGTTCCCGGTCCAGGGCGTCCACGTCCTCCCGGCTGAAGAGGCCCCGCACCCGGCTCTCGTCTGCGCCCTCCGTATCCCACAGGGCAAAGCCCTCCTGATACGCCTGCACAAAGTCCATCCGGTCTACTGAGGCCCGGCCGATCCTGCCGCGGACCAGACCCGTGGGGTCCACCACAGAGAAGTCCAGCACCCGCCCCGGGACCGTCTTGCTGTAGCTCCGCCAGATGTCGCTGATGAAGTGCACCAGCGCCTCCTCTTCTGTGCTCCCGTTGAGGGCAAAAAGCGAAGGCTTGGCGGCTTCAAAGGTCCAGCTGAAGTCCCCCACTCGGCGATCCAGGAAGGCTCTCCCGGCCATGCGCACTGAGTTCTCATCCAGCGGGGGCAGTT
Source organism: uncultured Oscillospiraceae bacterium (assembly GCA_947629915.1). Lineage (GTDB taxonomy): Bacteria > Bacillota > Clostridia > Oscillospirales > Oscillospiraceae > Enterenecus. The sequence continues at coordinate 3,588 of CANRFN010000161.1, forward strand.
TCTTCCCAAAAATCCATTCCAATGCGTCCGCTGCATGGACATGGTATTTGAAATGCATGCTTCCTGCTGTCTTTTTCTTCTCCTCTGCGGACTGCTGCAGAGCCTGCGCCTGCTTTTCCAGGTCTTCGATCTTCTTTCGCAGTTCATTCTCCCGGACTGTCAGGTCTTTCAGCTTTTCCTGGCATGCCGCGCTTAAGGCCAGATCCAACCCGGCATTTCCCCGCTTCACCTGGTCTACGAACTGCTCGCTCTCCGTGAGCTTCTGGTGAGCACTCTGATATTTCTGCCGGGCCTCCTCTGCCGCCCGCTTTGCCGCCGCCAGATTGTTCTGGGCATTGCTCTGCCTCTCCCGCAGGCCGTTCAGATAGTTCACCCACTGCTGGGCGTACTCCACCGCCTTATCTCTCTCCGCCAAGTGCCCAACGAAGTTCGCCTTGACCTCGTAGCTCTGTAGGACTGCACCGCATAGGACCGCTCCTCCCGGCTCATGAACAGCTTCTTGGTCCGCTTGTACAGGCGGTCTCCCTCCTCTTTTATCTCCTGCAGCTGCCGGTCCAGCTGTTGCGCCTCCGCCTTGGCCTTGGCACATTTCTGCTCTGCGTCCCGGATTTTCCCGGGGAGCTCGTCCAGCGTATCTTGCAGCTCCTCTACGGCGGCCTTCTTCTGCTTCCACGCGTTCAGCCACTGCTGCTCCGTAGTGCGGGCCGCGTTCACCCGTCCATCCGCAGTCTCCGCGGCACCGGACCTGCGCACAGACTGCCTCTGGGCTTGAACGGACTGCAGTTCCTTCTCCGCGGCCGTCTTTTCCGCCTGTCTCTGCTGGCACGCCTTCTCATCTGCCTCAGACTCGCTCCGGTACTCCCAGTACTGCTCACACAGCGCGTGGCACTGCTTCACCGCCTCCAGGTAGGTATGGTACCCCTCTGAAATTGCGGCGGCCTCTGCCTGCGCATTCGTCTGCTTTGTCTGTGGTTTCGGCGCAGGGGGTTCTTTGGCCTTTTCCTGGGGTGCCGGAGCAGGTGCCTGTACCTTGGTCTCCGGTTGCGGCTGCGGTGCCGCTGCCGTCTTTGTTGACGCAGGCTCCATGTCTGCGGGGTTTCTCAGCCAGGAGAGGAAGTCTTCTCCGCCCCCTTCCGGCGTCTGGCCAGTTCCAGACGTTTGGCCAATTCCAGACGTTTGTCCTGTCCCAGGCGTCTGACCAGTTCCCTGCTTCTCCAGCTCCTGCAGCTGCTTTTTGGCATCTTCGTTCCCCTGGTCCGCGGCCTTCCGGAACCAGTACTTCGCCTTTTCCAGTTCCTGTTTCATACCGATGCCGCTCTTGTAGCAGAAACCAAGGTTTCTCTGTGCTGTGGCCGCTCCCTGCTCCGCCGCCTTCTGATACCAGAGTGCTGCCTGTGTCTGGTCTCGCTCCACTCCAAAGCCATTGTCTAAGCACCAGCCAAAATTCGTCTGCGCCTCCGCATTTCCCTGGTCTGCCGCTTTCCGATACCAGAACGCTGCCTTTGTCGGGTCCCGCTCTACGCCTGTCCCGTCGGCGAAAAGGAGGCCCATTCGGAATTGCGCCTCGGCGAACCCATTTTCTGCAGACTTCAGAAACCATGTCGCCGCCTGTACCGGGTCTTTCGCTACCCCAATTTCCTCGGTATAGCAGCATCCCATACAGTACTGCGCCTGGGCATGGTCCTGATCTGCCGCCTTGCGGAACCAAAATTCCGTTTGCACCAAGTTCTGCGCTACGCCGCTGCCGTTATAATAGCACATGGCCAGCCGATACTGCGCCTCAGCGTGTCCCTGATGGCGGCCTTCTGATACCAAGACGCTGCTTTGGCTTGGTCTTTTGCCACGCCGCTGCCCTGAACATAGCACCGGCCCAGATTGTATTGCGCCTCGGCGTGTCCCTGCTCTGCGGCCTTCTGATACCAATACGCCGCTTGGACAGGATTCTTGGCCACACCGCTGCCCTGTGCATAGCACCGTCCCAGGAAGTACTGCGCTTTCATATAGCCATGGTCTGCGGACTTCTGGTACCAGGACACCGCCTTTTCCAGGTCTCTCCCCACCCCTGCACCGTTTTCATAGCACCAGCCCAGGTTGCTCTGCGCCACAGGGTTCTCCTGGTCTGCGGCTTTCTGAAACCAGAATACCGCTTTCACCGGGTCTTTCTCCGTCCCGACACCGCTGGCATAGCACCAGCCTAAGCCGGTCTCCGCTACGGCATACCCCTGGGCTGCCGCTTTCTGAAACCAGAACACCGCTTTTGCCGGGTCCTTTGCCACACCTTTTCCGTTGAGATAGCAATTTGCCAGTCTCTCCTGCGCCGCTGCATCTCCCTGCTCTGCCGCTCTCTGATCTACGCTGAACTCCTGTTCCATCTCAGACCCCGCCTCTCATGTTCCGGACTCTCCGTCTCGCTGTCTCCCACTATAAAGTATCCCTGCGGAGAAAGCAACAAAAAACCGCAAGGCAGCCCCCTCACCTGTTGAAATGCAGCCCTCCCTGTACCAATTTTCCACTGCTCATGCGCTCGCCTGAATAGAGAGAGCGGAACCAGGTCCACGCCCGGCCCCGCTCTCAGCTAGATCACTCAGGAATAGAGGTGCCTATCCCCAAGGGAAGTCCTCCATCATGTCCTCGACACACTGTTCCACCCGCTCGTTCATAATATCCTGCAGGGAGATCACGTCCACACCCATATTGTCTGCAAGGAGACGGGGGACGCCTCACCACAGCTCCATCACGATGTAATCCTTCTAGTCCAAGGTGGTCCAGTTGGAGTCCACATGCACCCCCTTTCAGTATGCCGAATTCCCGATAGGAGATAACTCTTCACACCCCACGGTTCTCCGAGCGTGCTTTGGAATGACAGGCACTCTCCCCTACCAATGAAAAGATATGATATACCTCGGTTCTTCCAATCCAGAGTAGACTCCTTGACCACTCTTCCCTTCTCCCTATGTCACGAAATCACGATTGTGCTTGACCATTCAGCTTTGCTAGATATTCTTTTTCTTTAGTCAAGGCAACATCTTGGATTGCATCCACTATTTTGCATATCTTGTCAATGTACTCTTCAACAAACGCTTTTGTTATGTCGTTTTGCACAGCGTCGTCATGGCTCCTATCGTTCTGATGTGCTATTTCATTTCTTCGTTGAAACATGCTAGAGACCAACTCACGTCCATACTTATCATTTTGACTGCATTCTGCTGGGAATGCTCGCTGCATTGCTTCGCCAAAGCCTATTCCAATCATATTCAGCTGATCTTTCATGCACTCTGCCGACAGATATACCTCTCTGCTAAATCGCTCGTTCACAAAAGCAAAAAAACCAATCATCACCTGGATTTGTCACAAGCGCCATTCTCACGCTTCTCATCGGCACAAGAAAATTATTATATCTCTCTAAACTGTACCCCGAAAAATGGACACATTTTGAATTTATGCAGGGCGTAAGTTCCTGGGGGCGCTGCCCCCAGACCCCCGGGGTTTATCGCTTTGGTTTCCAGAAGGCACCTGTGTTTGCCGGCGGTAAACGCTTGTGCGTGGTTGCTGAACAAGCACGCCGATTAAATTCAAGTTTGTCCTAAGAACAGGGTACACTTCACTCGCTTTCCTCCATCTCGCCTTTAAACATTTTAAACATGCAGCGTTTGCTGATTTCATGAATATAAAAATCTAATTGCCCTTCAGCCAGTACTACTTGGGATCGCCAAATTGTCTTGGCCTCACCGATTTTCCCACTTTGAACTAGATCATCAGCAACGGCATATTGTGCCCTAACAGCATCCATGCCATCGCAAAAATGATTTTGAATTTCTTGAATAGAAAATTGTATGGGTTGTTTAAGCACAGTCGCTGGGGACCGTGATCTTAACGATACAGTATGTGCTGCCATATTTTCACCTTAGCTAAATATCTCTGGCAAAATTCAGATTGAGCATCGGTATTGCACCATATTTTCCTGCAATATAGCCTCTGCACGCGTTCTCGTCTTTTCTAACATTTTTTATTTCAATAAGAGAATACATCTTAGATGAGCGATCTTCGTTCTGCATTTCCACAAACCATATCTGATCTCGTCTAAATAAGTCAAGATCTAAAAGGCCTGTTTCGTGTGTGGTAACAATAAGCTGTGCCAACGGTCTCGTCTCATATCCAACAAACTGTTTGATAAGCTCATAAACAAGCGATTCGTGAAAGCCAGAATCAATTTCGTCACAAATAAGGACTTTTCCTTTTTTAATGATATCGATTAGCGGGCAAATCATAGCAACAAGTTTCTTAACGCCGTTCGACTCTTCTAGCATTAGGTCAACTGAAAACGGCTCATAAATCGCCTGTGCCGTAATTGCATCAACTTTGCTTTGCAATAACTCTTTTTTGAATTCTTCAGAGAGAAACGGAGGCAATGCAGAAGCTTCCAACTTTCTTTCATCTATCTTAACATTGATATCTTTGATCCCAGTCCCAAAGTTTTTGAGCATCCTTAGAACTGCAGCCTTCATTTCCTCATCCGTGCGAAGCTGATACAGGCTATAGTTCATCCAGTTCCCCTGGTTTTTGGGAGAATATATAACCAATTCGTCAGAAAAGAAACGATACACTTTTTCTATTATATCAACCGAACTAAAGTTTGCAGCGCAAGATAAAAGCAATCTATTCTCTTTCAACACATCCTTACAAGTGTTGAACTTCCCGCGGAAAGACCTCCCAGCGGTAAACTTGCTATCAAAGCGTTCAAAAATTGTAGCTTGCCTTCCATTTGGGTAGTAATACAAATACTCTTCTGTTACCGCCATCATCTTGAGTGTAAATCCATAGGCAAAACGGATATCATCTGTCACAAACTGAATCAAGTAAGAACTTTCCTTATCATAACCTTCCAGCTTGTGTGGAAAATTCAGAATTCCCTCTCCCGGCTGGAAATGGATGCTGTTGCATACTAAGTTCTTCACAAAGGATATCGCATCGACAAAGTTCGTCTTGCCCGATCCATTTGCTCCATAAACTATAGCCGCTTTCAAAACCTGATTTCCGGAGAATTCAAACAACTCATCACTATGGGCATCATCCTTTGCTGCAACCATAGAGAAGAAACCTTCATTCCGGAAAGATCGGTGGTTAGTAAACGTGAATTCAAGTAACACCGGAATCACCTCCTCAGCGTGGTAGGGAAGATTATAGCACTCTCAGTGCCGTTTAGCAATAGGATTTGCGGAATTTCTGCAAATTCTTTTCTCAAATGCCACATTCATTGGAATCAGCGCTGATTTAGTATCTCCGCGCTTGAGGCAGGCTATTCTTACACGAGTGCATATCGCCCACCCTCTTGACAGCATTAGCCCTGTCTATCACCAGGGGAAGTCCTCCACCATGTCCTTGATACACTGCTCCACCCGCTCATCCACAATGTTCTGCAGGGAGATGACAAAGGAGATCACGTCCACAGTCTTGTCGTCTGCAAGAAGTTTAGGATCACACCGCCACAGTTCCAGACCGATGTAGTCCTTGTAGTCCAAGGTGGTCCAGTTGGAGGCCACGTCTTCCACATCCTCCAGGTTGTAGAAATCGCAGTTATAGACCCACGGCCCGTTCAACATGCTGCGCTCAGACAGTGCGGTCTCCCCTGCCAGTAGGAATGCGCGGTATTCCTCCCTCCGCCGCACATGCAACTGCTCCCTCACTGGGTCTGCCAAGTATGGCTGGGCAGTTTCATACAGCGCCTTTCCCCTGAGGACCAGTGTGATCCACCCCGCAGAATCCCTCTCTCCCTCCCCTCTTGACTCTCCCCGTCTCGTCTATTAGAATAGGCCCAGTGAGACCAAGATAGGAAGCGACCGCATCATGCAGAAGAAGAATGTTGTTTTTGACCTCGGCGGCGTCCTCGTCCGCTTCGATCCCGTATACTTCGCGACCCGGGAGGGAGTTCCCGAAGAGGATATCCCCGCCTTTGTCCAGGAGGTCTTCAAGGGCAAGGAGTGGGTCGCCATGGACCGGGGCACCATGGACTGCCCGGAGGCGGTGGTGTCCATCTGCAGCCGGCTGCCGGCGCGGCTGCACCCAGCAGCAGAGCGGCTGGTATGCGGCTGGTGGAAGCCGGCACGGGAGCCCATGCCGGGCATGGCGGAGCTGATCCAGGAGCTGAAAGAACTGGGATACGGCATCTACCTGCTCTCCAACGCCTCCCAGCACTTCTATGAGTACTTCCCCGGCGTCCCCGGCTGCCAGTTCTTCGATGGCCTTGTCGTCTCCGCGGACTACAAGCTTCTCAAGCCCCACCGAGAGATCTACACCGTGCTGTATCAGACCTATCGCCTGAATCCCTCGGAGTGCGTCTTCATAGACGACACCGCCTCCAACGTGAACGGGGCGGAACAGACCGGCATGGACGGGATCGTCTTCCACGGAAATGTGCCCCGCCTCCGCAGGCAGCTGATGGATCTGGGCATCCCCGTCCGTCAGGAGCCGGAGGTCCCCTGGGTGTGAGGCGATACACGGCGGCATTCCTGTTCTCCGGGTGTGGTGGTTAGGCTTGGACTTTCCAAATCGAAGTGCCACCAGTTCTTGCCTTACATATACTCAACGTCGAAAACATTTGCATGGTATAAACTGGCAATAATTTCACCTGGGCAAGAACTTCGAAAACCGAG
>CANRFN010000162.1 GCA_947629915.1 uncultured Oscillospiraceae bacterium
ACTTCGCAGGGACTGCACCCCCAAGATACCCGTTAAATCAGCAGCTGGCAACGGGTATCTATTATACGCTTACGTCCGAACAACAACCCTATGCCGCCGGGATGCAGATACCGCTGCATCCCGGCATTGTTTTTCCGCTGGAACAGGCTGGGGACCCACGCCTGCTGACTTCATATACAGGGTTCCGATATGGGGAGCCCCTCGGGTATGGAATGCTTTGCAGACGGTACCCCGATACCGAGGGGACCGTTTTGAGGCCCATAGACAGCGCAAGTCCTGTGGGGGAGTGTACCACGGAAAGGAACGCCAATTGAGACGATCTGCAGCGGTGGAGCCCAGGCAAACAGTCCTGTCCTGCGTTGCGGTACACGGCACTGTCTATGGCTCTTTCCCAGTCCGATATGTCTCGCCTTGCCTGCCGGGTGTGGCCGGGTGTGGTTGTACCAAACTGAGTCCGGAACCGGCGTGATACTCACTGCCTGTATGCCGGATACCGTCCGCCGCGATTTGCTGCCGCTAGAGGGGGTGGATCTGGCCAGTTTCACCCAGGGGGATGCATCTCGGCCGTATTGGTACGGGCAAGACCGTGTCTGCTTCACAGCGCTCTTTTCGCAGTCATTCTGCACATACCGGCCAGGACCCACAAAACCGAAAGAATCGCTTCAATAAAATAACACAGTTAAGGATGTCACCAGTCAAATAAAATGCTTATCTTGGCCAAGACCGTACTTAACCTCTCTTGACAAATATTCCTTGAAATCCATGGCTTTGTGCGTTATAATCCAGAGGCAAAACAATCTCAGAGGGGGTGAGCTGGATGAGTGAAACCGTGTACAAGGCAATTAAGGAAAACCTCGAAGAAGCCTGGAAGGAGGGCTTCGAGAAGGGCCGCAAAGAGACTACGGAAAAGATAGCCATAGGATTCCTGATGAGTGGAGTCGACCCGGATATCGTTGCCGCGGTCACCGGCTACACCCAGGATGAACTCGTGAATCTGCTGTTTTCCACTATCTGATGATCCGGCTGCCCTTAGGAGCGAAACCATCTGGACCGAGAAGCCTATGCTGGAACAGATGCTGGTATCTTCGCTGGCTGGCAAGCAGCAGTGAGCGGACGAGGCTCTGCTCAGCCGGAACAGGAAACCCTATGCCGCAGAGATACAGGTACCGCTGCACCCCGGCACCGCTTTACCCGCCGAAATCAGCTGGGACCCAGGCCTGCAGACTTCACATCCGCGGACAGCGCCGACATCTCGCGCAAGGACATGGCGGAAATAATGAGACTAATCAAAGAAACCGGAGAAGAGGAGGTGAACGTAATGAGCTCGGTTGTGTATCAGGCTATCAAGAAGAACCTCGAAGAAACCCTCAAAGAGGGCATCGAGAAGGGCCGCAAAGAGACTACGGAAAAGATGGCCGTAGAGTTCCTGATGAGAGGGGGCGACCCGGACATCATTGCCGCGGCCACGGGCTACACCATGGACGAACTCATGAGCCTGATGGTTTCTGCGGTCAGGTGACACGACTGTCTCCTGGGAGCGAAACCATCTGGATCTAGGCGCCGATGCCGGACCAATTGCTGATCTCTCCGCTTACTGGTACGCTGCCGTGAGAGGATGAGACTCTGCTCGGTCCGAGCAAATACCCTATCCCGCCGGGATGCAGGTACCGCTGCATCCCGGCGTTGCTTTGCCCGTTGGATCTTCACATGCCCGGGACTCGAGCGAGGAGGGAGGTTTGATGCATGTGCTTGTACACCGGGCTATCGCAAAGGGCCTTCCCGAGCCCGCGAGCAAAGGCTTCCAGATCATATGGAGTGCATTTGGCATGGTAGTATGCAAGTGCACTTGAAGCCCTGTGTTTGTGCGCTGTTGGATGATACATTGCGCCCGTCTCAAAGGCTCCTGCCTTTGAGACGGGCTTGGTTCGCGTGGTTGAGGGTTACACAGCAGACGCTGCTATGGTTGGATCAGAGACCCAGGACTGCGGCGCAGCGGTCGCAGAGCTCCTCGTGGTGGCCGGGGGTGCCGATCACGGTGCTGTGGTTCCAGCAGCGCGGGCACTTGGGACCGGCGGCGGGGGCTACCTCAGCCTTCACGCCGTCTTCGGCCATCTGCTGCACCTTCACAGAGGACACGATGCAGATCTCCGCCATCTGCGCCTCGGTGAAGCCTGCCGCCTGATAGTTGGCCCATGCCTCGCCGCCCAGGGACAGGGTGATATCCGCGTCCTGGTTCTTCTTGATACCGGAGGCCTTGGCCAGCTCGAGAGCCTTGTTCACATCGTCCCGGAGGCTGATCACATGGTCCCACTTGGCCATGGCGGCATCGTCCAGGGCGTATGCCGTGAAGGGGGTGTTCATCTGGTTCAGGACCACATTGCGGGCGTCATCATCGGCCTTGTGGGGCATGGCCAGCCAGATCTCATCGCAGGTGAAGGCCAGGATGGGAGCAAAGAGCTTGGTCATGGTATCCAGGATGATCCAGAGGGCAGTCTGAGCAGACTTCCGGCCGGCATCATCGCCACAATAGAGGCGATCCTTGATGATATCCAGGTAGAAGGCGGAGAGATCCAGCACGCAGAAGTCGTTCACAGCGTGGGAGATGGAGTAGAACTCATAGTTCTGATACCAAGCCTCGCACCGGGTGATGAGGCCGTTCAGGCGGGTGATGGCCCAGCGGTCCAGCTCCTGCATCTCCTCCGGCGGGGTGAGCTCGTTGGGGTCGAAATCCTTCAGGTTGCCCAGGCAGTACCGGGCGGTGTTGCGGAACTTCAGATAGGTCTGGCTCAGCTGCTTGAAGATGCCATCGCTGCAGCGCATGTCTACGTGGTAGTCTGCGGAGCCGGCCCAAAGGCGGAGCAGGTCTGCGCCGTACTTTTTGAACACCTCGTTGGGGTCTACGCCGTTGCCGAGGGACTTGTGCATGGCCTTGCCCTCGCCGTCCACGGTCCACCCGTGGGTGACACACTGCTTAAAGGGTGCGCCCTCGCCCATGGCGCCCACAGCGGTGAGCAGGGAGGACTGGAACCAGCCGCGGTACTGATCCAGGCCCTCCATATAGACGTCTGCCGGCCAGAAGCCCTGATCCCGCTTCATGGACGCGAAGTGGGTGGAGCCGGAGTCGAACCAGCCGTCCAGGGTGTCCTCTTCCTTGGTGAAGGACTTGCCGCCGCAGTGGGGGCAGGTGAACCCGGCGGGGAGGATGTCTGCCGCGTCCTTCTCATACCAGGCGTTGGAGCCCTCGGTACCGAAGAGGGCGGACACGGCCTCGATGGTCTCGGGGGTGCAGATGGGCTTGCCGCAGTCCTGGCAGTAGAAGACGGGAATGGGGAGGCCCCATCTTCTCTGGCGGCTGATGCACCAGTCTGCCCGCTCGCGGATCATGGACTTGATGCGGTCTTCGCCCCAGGCGGGGATCCAGCGCACGTCCTCGCAGGCCTTGCATGCCTCCTCTTTGAAGGCGTCCACAGAGCAGAACCACTGGGGGGTAGCCCGGAAGATGATGGGCTTCTTGCAGCGCCAGCAATGGGGATAGGAGTGGACGATGTCCTCGGATGCGAAGAGTGCACCGCTCTCCTTCATGTCCGCCAAGATGATGGGGTTAGACGCATCGGTGGTGAGGCCGGCGTACTTGCCCGCATAGTCCGTGTGGCGGCCGCGGTCGTCCACGGGCACCACCATCTCCATGTTGTACCGGCGGCAGGTCTGGTAGTCATCGGCACCGAATCCGGGGGCGGTGTGCACGCAGCCGGTACCGGAGTCCATTGTGACATACTCGGCCAGCAGCAGACGGCTGGTCTTGGGAAGGAACGGGTGCTGGGCCAGCATGTTCTCGAAGAAGGAGCCGGGATGGGTCTCCAGGACGGCGTAGTCCTTTACGCCGCCCGCTGCCATGACCTTGTCTGTCAGGGCCTCGGCCAGGATATAGATCTCGCCGTTCTCCTTGTTCTCCACCAGGGCATAGCTCTCCCGAGGGTGGAGAGAGATACCCAGGTTGCCGGGCAGCGTCCAGATGGTGGTGGTCCAGATCATGAAGCTCAGCTTGCTGTGATCGATGTGAGGCAGCTTGCCCAGGTCATCTGCCATGGGGAACTTCACGTATACGGTGGTGACGGGGTCGTCCTGGTACTCGATCTCAGCCTCAGCCAGGGCGGTCTCATCGTTGGGGCACCAGTACACCGGCTTCAGGCCCTTGTAGATATAGCCCTTCTGATACATGGCGCCGAATACCTTGACCTCTTCCGCCTCGAAGGAGGGGTTCATGGTGAGGTACGGGTTGTCCCAGTCTCCCAATACGCCCAGGCGCTGGAAGCCGGCCTTCTGCACATCCACATAGTGCTGGGCAAACTCATGGCATGCGGTGCGGAACTCCGGCACACTCATGGCCTTGCGGTTCAGCTTGTTCTGCTTGATGATGGCAGACTCGATGGGCATGCCGTGGTTGTCCCAGCCGGGGATATAGGGGGTGTAGTACCCGCGCATGGCGGCAGACCGCACCATGAAGTCCTTGATGGACTTGTTCAGGGCATGGCCCATGTGCAGGTTGCCGTTGGAGAAGGGCGGTCCATCGTGGAGGGAGAAGCGGGGCTTATCCTTGTTCTTCTCCAACAATGCGTGATACAGGTCCATCTTCTGCCAGTTCTCCAGCATGCCAGGCTCCCGGTTGGGAAGGCCTGCCCGCATGGGGAAGGAGGTCTCCGGCAGGTGGATCGTCTTGTTGTAGTCCATATTGGCATCCTCCTGTTTGGAATTTCCATAGGGTCCGCCGCGTGCTGCGGCATCGTTGGCTGCATACAGGCAGTACCGTGGCAAAGAAAGTAAAACACCTTTGTCCCTCTCATGAGAGACAAAGGTGTATATACCCTCTGCGGTACCACTCTCGTTGCCGGACTACTATACAGTCCAGCCACTCGTAGGGCCGATAACGGTGGCAGCCGGCGGAGCCTACTAGGATCGCGTCCGTTGGGTCCGCAGCTCACAGGGGATCTTCACCGGATCTATCTCACCGCTCTTCCACCATACGAGCAGCTCTCTGGGAGACAATCTGCCGGATACTCATCCTGATCGCAGCCTTTTGCCTGCCTATTCTATCCGCAGGGAATGGAATTGTCTACTGTGAAAATACACGAATTTATCCCGGAATCAGGTGAAAAAGGAACAAATCCGGGCAAAAGGGGTAGAGGAATGCGGTGGAAAATCGCCAAGGGAGAGGAGCTCAGAATCTGAGTTTCATTCACTCCGAAAAACTGGTCAATGATACCGGCAGCACCATTTGTCAAGCACAGACTTTAACCACGCTTGGGCTAACCTACTGCAGCTCATAAGTACATCATAAGCGGAAGTCATCCATTATCCGATGTAATTCCTTTCTCCCCAGCCTCGATAATACTTATCCACCTCATAATAGTACTTTTTTTGAACAGCATTCTTGCTCTAAGTTCCGCTTTTTCCGACTTGGATTTACTGCTTGGAAGCAAAACATCTTCAAACGCAAACATATAGTCGTTTTCTATCTCATATATTTTAAACCTGCTATGCGCAAGGCAGTTCCTAATATGACGAAATTTACCCATCCAAATATTATCCTTACCTTGATAATAGCAGGCAATTTCAGTTTTTAGGTCTTCTGGTGGGAATTTTTCCAATAGCCCCAACTCTATCATTTTAGGCTCGAGCTCTTCTAGGTTAACGGCATATCCATCAGCAAACCCTTTCTCCATGGTCTTGTATAGCTTCTTGGACAAAATGCCTACTCCTATTTCTTTCTCTTTCTTGCTACCTTTCTTACTCTTTTGCTTGTCCTTTTTCTCTGCACTAATTGCGCCCCACGGGTCTGACCAACCATAATTTTTGATTCCGATGCTCATGCTTGATGTATTTTCACATGGACAATGTACCAGGAAGAAGGAATACATCTTTCTCATATCCTCGTCCTCGAAATACTTCTTCTCTATGTATTCCTGAGGGTCTATCCAATCTGCGTGTTTCGCGATCTTTATCTTTTTAGCCTGTGTAGCTGCTCCCAATGCCAACACCTCCAGATATATCTTTAGGGCATTTTTCTACCTTCCTTAATTAATTCAGATATGCATTTTCGCATCCGTCAATAACGCTTCCTGCTACTGGGTTGCAGGCATATCGCTTGGGTAAGCGGTTAGCCCCCGTCATCCCAACCATGTGCGCATTCCGTCCTGTTCTTCTTGTGTCCCTTAGCCAGCCAGCTTCGCCATGTAGACTGCAGGATACCAGATACCTGCTCTCTTGTTTCTGGTAGATCTCAGCGATCTGGCCATTTCTCCTGTAGCTCAGCAGCCTGCACATGTCATTCCCGGTTCCCAGCAATTCATCGGGATTTCACGGCATGCTGCCGTCAGTCTCATCATTCCGCTTCACTCTGCTGCACTTCATCAGCCTCTGCCCGGCGAGCCTAGCCTTTCTTGCTCTTCTTCTCTTTCTTCCCCTTAGCCAGGTCCGCATGCAGGTTGGCTCCTGAAACGGATTGTCCATCGCATCAGCCCAACTGAGCTGCAATCCCGGCAAGCTCAGCCGTTCATCTTCCCGTACATGTTCTTGTAGTACTGCTGGTACACCCCAGAAGTGATGCGCTCGGTCCACTTCTGGTGTTCCAGATACCACTGGATCGTCTCGGCCATGCCGCGCTCAAAGGTATGGGCGGGTGCCCAGCCCAGTTCTGTGGTGATCTTGGTGTTGTCTATGGCGTAGCGTCTGTCATGACCGGGTCTGTCCTGGACATGCTGGATGAGAGACTCCGGCTTGTCCAGTACCTGGAGGATGAGCTTTACGATCTGGATATTAGCCTTCTCGTTGTTGCCGCCGATGTTGTAGACCTCGCCAATTCTGCCCTTTTCCAGGACAGTGGCGATGGCGGCACAGTGGTCCTGTACATGGAGCCAGTCCCGGATCTGCATGCCGTCCCCATAGACAGGCAATGCCTTGTCTTCCAGGGCATTGTGGATCATCAGGGGGATCAGCTTCTCCGGGAACTGATAGGGACCATAGTTGTTGGAGCACCGCGTGATATTCACCGGCAGGCCAAAGGTCTCGTGATAGGCACGCACTACCATGTCTGCGCTTGCCTTGGATGCGGAGTACGGGCTATTGGGGCTGAGCGGAGTGGTCTCTTGGAACATACCCGTTTTCCCCAGTGCACCATAGACCTCATCGGTGGATACCTGGAGATAGCGCACATCCGGCTTGTACTCCCGGGAGTATTTATCCTCGGGATGGATCTTCCAGTGGCTCTTTGCGGCATCCAGCAGCATCTGTGTCCCGATGACATTCGTGGTGAGGAAGATCTCCGGATCTACGATGCTCCGGTCCACATGGGACTCCGCTGCGAAGTGGACTACGGTATCGAAGTTGTACTCATCGAACAGGCGGTTCACCAGTTCTCTGTCCCGGATATCGCCGTGGACAAAGTGGTACCGGCTGTCTTCCTGGATATCCACCAGGTTCTCCAGGTTCCCCGCATAGGTGAGCAGGTCCAAGTTGACCAGCTTCTCCACGTCACTGCTGTGGCTCAGGATATAATGGACGAAGTTAGACCCGATAAAACCGGCACCGCCGGTGACAAGCATATTCTTCATGACTTGAATCTCTTCCTTCTCTTCTGATCCGCACGGACAGCGGACATTGGCAATGCTGTCTGCGCTGTTACCACATGGTACAACATCTTGGCCCGTGTTTCAAGAACAGATTCCACCTGATCTCACAGATCTCTACCATGGTACAGTGCCATGCAGCCACATTCTCGGAGAATGGATGGTCCTCCTTGGCCAGAGACTCATCATAGTCAGCGATCTTTTGCGCTTCGTGGAAGGCATTGGTGAGGATCTGCTTGAATTACTCTTTACCAAGACCGAGCTTTCCAAAGAGAGTGGCAGAGACAGTCACCCATAGTGCCTCTCCCTGCGTTTAGGGAATCTCAACTTCCAAGATGCGCGAGTATCTCCCGTATTCTCTTTCCGTATTTAATCTCGTATACAACCCGCATGCCAAGAACTGTACCTCGTTCGCCGAGCACCCTTCTGATTACATTCTTCATCCTTTGGATGCGGCCGCCTTCAGCTCCATAATATTTCTTCTGAACAGCATCAAAGCCTCCGTTGTGATACGTTTCGAAGAGTTCGTCTCGTATCTGCGGTTCCCTCGAAGGCTTCCAGATATTGTGATTATATATAACACAATCCCAGAGATTCACCGATTCTGCAGCTGTACTACCAGCAGAGATGACTCGGTCCATTAATGCTTCCCCGTGTTCACAATTGACAAGTACCGCTGAGACACCACCGTGCGTATCAAACTTCCGCCGTTTCAATACACCAAAGCCAAAAAAATCACCTATCGTCAGGTCAGCGACCCTCGGCAAACGGCTGAATGGGCAACTGTAACATCCCTTCCTATACGCCACTTCACTGAGAAAGAGATGAAGATATGAGTCATGCTTGGAATCGTGTATATCTGTCGATCCATCCGAAAACTTTATACGCAAAGTTCTCCCTATCATTGGATCAAAATCTTCGCTCGGTTTGTATGTGTGACAGATATCAACGATCTTTGCTCCATGTTCCTTTTCAACGCCGGCCATGTACTCCGCCAGCATCCCAGGTGACCCTCCGCCATGACAGACAAGGTCAGCAGTATATAATTCCGGCCAATCACGCCCTAGATATCCATACAGACCCGCCACCTGGCAGGCGCAACCCGTGAACAGCACTGGCCTACCTTCCTCCAGCACCTTTTTCACCTGTGGGTATACCCCAGTTGCATCGCTTTGCACGTATTTGGATCCGCGGAAACGGCCTAAATCCTCCACGTTTTCCGCCATTCCATGCCTCACGGAGTGGTCCGGCATCCACTCGGCGCCAAATACTGCGCCACCACGCCGGATGATCTCCATAGCAAACGCGCTAAAAGCCGCACCAGAAGCGCTCTTCGACAACACTGACGGCACCTCATATTTGAACACAAAAGCCTTCGGTACGCCCCTTGTCAATGTATTTTGGTTTAACACAGGGCAAGTTCTGGTACACGTCCCGCAGTTGATACACAAAGCACTGTCTACCTTTGGAGCTAAAAATCCATCCGCATCCATAACCATTCGGATTGCACCGCTGCCGCACTTCGCCGCGCACGCACCACATCCGGTACATTTTTCTCTCTCGCAGAGCATCAATTCCTGGAATCCAGCTTGTTGCTGTAACTCTGACTTCTGATTCAAATTTTCTTCTCCTTCTCAATCTTCAAATACATGTTGAAATGGACCTAGTAGGGGAGGGATCCTGGCAAAGCAGGCAGAACACAGATGGTACAAGCAATGACCTTACCGTTTCTGTCATGATGGCAAGTAAAATATGCGATAATTTTCCAGGTATCGGCATGTCTCCGCTATTTTCCAAGTCTGATACGCACATCCTCAAGTGCTGATTCCAGATAAGCGAGGGACTCGCTCCGGCGCTCAGCAAGTATATCCTCTACCCTGTCATAATTGATATCAGTCTCTGGAAGCTTACCTTTCATATCCGATCGGTATATTCTGTCGGCAAGGCCTAACTCTGTAAGGAGAGCACTGATCTTTGCACCTCGAAGCTCTGACATAAAACTTACAAAAGGACGATGGGCCAATAGCGAGAACACTGTCCCATGGAAAGTAGATACCGCACAGTATGCTGCGGAACCAAATGCCCGTTGAACATCACTGGCGCTTCTAGCATCCAGAAACGTATCGCACCAATCATGCGGCCAGGATATAGCTGTCAGGCTATACCCCTTCTCTCTGGCATACCGGACGATAATATCTCTGTACTCACCGGTGAAATGCTCTCCATACACAGCGACAACCGGTCGTGTTGAACCGCGCTCAACAAAGTATGGATTCAATAGGGTTGGATGAACTCTCGGAAAGTCCCTGTAACGGGAGGGCCAGGATTCGAAGCGGGAGCAATTGAAAAATATATATCAAACA
>CANRFN010000163.1 GCA_947629915.1 uncultured Oscillospiraceae bacterium
GTGAGTTGCGTTCCATGCTGGGGGCAAATTAAGGAACTTTTTCGAAAAAACCATCTCCTCTGTGCAGATAAGCCAGGTTAAGAAAAGGTCGTGCTGAACGGCATCTCCATCACACTGGGCATGCCCCAGTCTGCCGTGGAGGCACGTCTCGGCAAAGGGGACTCCGTAAAGAATCGCCGCTACTACTTCAATAGCGACCTCGCCATCCACTATGCCCAGGCTGGAACGGTGGAGTACATCGAGTTTCTGGGCGGCGTTGATGGCTCGTTGAAACCCACTCTGTATGGAATCTCCGCCTTCGATGTCCCGGCAGAGACACTGGTGCGCCTGCTGCGGGAGAAGGACGGCGGAACTATGATCGACACCGAGCACGGGTATTCCTACGCCTTCCCCAACCTCAGCGTGGGTATCTACCGGGAGGGGCTGGCAAACCACTGGGCCACCCTGGGCATCGGCATTCCCGGCTACTACCGCTGACCCTCCCCATCTCGAGCTATGTCGGGGCCTCCTCACCAGCCATTCCATTTTCTGGCATATCCGGCTCAAATTCTCTTAAAATTCCCCTTGACAGCCCCGCCCCCACCTGCTATAATCCACCATGTTGTGAGCGGCAGGGCGAAAGATGCTGGTGTAGCTCAGCTGGTAGAGCAGCTGATTTGTAATCAGCAGGTCGGGGGTTCGAATCCGTCCACCAGCTCCATACGCTCAACTGAATACGGAAGAGTACCCAAGTGGCCAAAGGGGGCAGACTGTAAATCTGTTAGCTTCGCTTTCGGTGGTTCGAATCCACCCTCTTCCACTGTTGCAGGTCTGATTTCCCGGGAAATCAGACCTGCTTTTTCATTCTGGCACGGAGGTATTTGCATGGGCATCGGCATTCTGGTCTGCGGCCTTAACGGCAGCGGCAAGAGCACTCTGGGCAGGGCACTGGCGGAAGCGTTGGTCTATCCCTTTCTGGACAACGAGGACTTCTACTTTCCCAAGGACGACCCCAGCTATCTCTACGCCTCTCCCCGCAACGATGCAGCGGTGGAAGCGCTCCTCTTGGACACCGTACAGCGCCATCCGAGCTTTGTCTTCGCATCCGTGCATGGCAGCTACGGAGACGCCGTTCTCCCCTTCTACACCCACGCGGTGCTGATCGATGTGCCCAAGGAGGTCCGCATGCAGCGGGTCCGGAACCGCTCCTTCCAGAAGTTCGGGGCGCGGATGCTGCCAGGCGGAGACCTCTATGAGACGGAGGAGCGCTTCTTCCAGAAGATATTCGAACGGCCGGAGGACTATGCGGAGCGGTGGCTGTCCACCCTGCCCATCCCGGTGCTCCGGGTGGACGGCACCCGGCCCATCCAGGAGAATATCTCCTACATCGTCTCCTGGCTGCGGGAGGAGGTGCCGCTGTGAAGGGGAAGGATGCATATTGGAACCACAACACGGCGGTGCCGAACGCCAGCATTCGGATGATCTCCTTCGAGGTATACGAGACTCTTCCTGCCTCCTTGGATGTCATCGTCTTCGTGGACTCTCCACCACATTGATTTTACCTCCAACATTCCAAAAACGAAGGCTTCGCTGGCCCCAGGTGGCAGAATCCTGGTGATTTGGCTTGCAAAGCTTCTAGACTTTACAGACTTTGCTAGAAAAGGACTATTTGCCCTAACAACGACATTTGTTTCCTCTTGCACATGAAACAACATGGTAGCGCCATAGGTGTGTCCATCCAGCAATCCACGCAATCCACAACCTAGCAACTGTTATCCAGTTTTTCTGGGGAACCACCTCCACCATGGAAAACTTCTAGGGTACTTTGCTACTTTCTTCTTGCCTCTCAGCCTTTGTACCTGTATAATTTGGAAGTGACTTGGGAGGGGTGACGAAGCAATGCCAATGACATTGCGTGAGATAATCAGGCTACTGGAATTCAATGGTTTCGTACACCTTCACACAAATGGCTCTCACCTGTTTTTTAGAAATCCGCAGTCAGGCAGAAATACCACAGATGCAGGTTTGAAATAGGAGAGATTTATTATGGATAAGCTGTACTACCCATCCATCATGCATCCAGAGGACGAAGGTGGCTATAGTGTCTGGATGTATGATATCGACGGGTGCAATTCCCAAGGCGAAACGCTTGCTGAAGCGGTGGAGAACATCAAGGATGCATTCGGCCTATATTACGAAGATGCTGCCGAAGGGTGCTCTGTTCTTCCACCTCCTTCTGCTCCGAACAAAGTGAAATTGGATGATGGCGACTTTGTAGTAGTGATTGAGTTCTCGCCCAGTGAATACATGGCAACGAAATCCACTAGAGCCGTAAAGAAGACCCTCTCTATTCCCGCGTGGCTCAACAGCATGGCAGAGGCACAGCATCTCAATTTTTCTGCCATCTTCCGGTCTGCACTCCTTGAGCAGTTGAATTTAGGCATAAGTAATTAAAGTAAGTGGGTGCAGAACACTGCACCCACTTACTTGCTTATCCAGATAATCCCGTTATCATGCCAAAACCATGCAATTTATAGATTTTGTATCAGTCCTATAGCTATTACTCTCAGCCATCATTTTTTGTTCAATCGTGACGAGTATTTTTGTTCTACACAAAGCTATTCTTCTGAGTAGAATCCCCAGGGGAGAAGTCCGAAGATGAAGCAAAGCAATGCATGGGAAGCTAGAGGAACCAACTGTATATTTATGCATTCAGCTCCACACCAGTATAGGAACTATCGAGAGGTCTGATTCAAGAAGATCAGATCTCTTTTCTTGTTATTAAATAGCTGTAAAGGAATATACTTTACAGGAAAATAAGTGTGGCAAGGCGGGCATTCTATGCAGTCTGTCCTCTCCCCTCCCCTGCATTTCCCGGGAAAACCTGCGTCTTGCCCCGCCCGCCTGACCCGTGTACAATGGGAGCACTTCAAGAAGCGCCGTCCCCTTTGACCGTTTTTTGACCATTCCCTGCTATCCTCCAGGAAACAACAAGGAGTGAGAACCATGGCCCGTATCATGATTGTAGACGATGAAACAATGCTCACAGACCTGCTGTCTCAGCACCTGCAGGACTGCGGCTACGAGACCCTCACCGCCAACGATGCCCCCGCCGCCCTGAAGCTGCTGCCCCGGAACCCGGACCTGATCCTGTTGGACATCAACATGCCGGGCACAGACGGCCTGGAGCTCTGCCGCACCATCCGGAGCCACGTCTCCTGCCCCATTCTCTTTCTCACCGCCCGCATCACGGAGCAGGACAAGGTCATCGGGCTGGACTACGGCGGGGACGACTACATCACAAAGCCCTTCTCGCTGAAGGAGCTCACCGCCCGCATCGCCGCCCACCTCCGCCGAGATCAGCGCACCCTCACCCGGTCCTCCGTGCTCACCACCCCGGACGGCCTGGTGGTGAATCTCTCGGAGCGGCGGGTCTTCTACCGGGACCAGGAGATTCTCTTCTCCCGCCGCGAGTTCATTGTGCTGGAATTTCTCCTCACCAACCGGGGCCGCGTCTTCGACCGAGAGCGGATCTACGAGTGCGTCTGGGGCCTGGAGGCGGAGGGGGACAGCGGCGTCATCAAGGAGCACATCCGTAAGATCCGCGTCAAGCTCCGGGAGGTCTGTGAGAGAGACTACATTGAGACGATCTGGGGGGTGGGATACAAGTGGGCAGACTAAAAGCCAGGTACCGGGATCTCAATCTCCGGCAGTCCTTTGTGGTGACGGTGGCGGTAACGTTCGGGATCGTGGTGCTGCTGTCCCTGGCGGTGATCTGGGGCTGCACCGCCCTAAAGCAGTGGCTGCTGCCGGAGTCCAACGCGGTGTACCTCTCCCTGGAGGCCAACACCGCCAGCGGCAAGACGGTGGCCTACACCATCCGCTTTGTCCTGGGGGAGGACAAGCCCTCTGATCTCAATTTTCTCACCGCCCTGGATGGAGACGGGAACCCCGTTCCAGACCTGCTGGACCCGGCCTCCATGGTGGCCAGCATCAAGAGAGCGGAGAGTGGCTTCACCCTGCTCACCCCGAAGCGGAAGCTCCTGTACCAGGCCTGCGATGTGGCGATGGTGGCCGTCCCGGTGCTGATCTCCATCGGCGGGGTACTGCTCTGCGGCTACACCTTCTACCGCCGCAAGTTGGAAGAGCCCTTGCGGATCCTCTCCCAGGCCACCGCCCAGATTGCGGCGCAAGACCTGGATTTCTCCCTGGACTACGCCTCCCGGGACGAGCTGGGTCAGCTCTGCGCCTCCTTTGAGCAGATGCGCCAGGCCCTGGAGGAGAACAGCCGGGCCATGTGGAAGATGCTGGAGGAGCGGAAGCTTCTACAGGCCTCCATCGCCCACGACCTCCGCAACCCCATCGCCATCATTGCGGGATACGCAGAGTACCTGCAGCTGCACCTCCCCAAGCGAGACCTGTCTTCTGAGAAGGCGGAGGAGACGGTCTCCAACATCGCCAAGGCGGCCCGGCGTCTGGAGCAGTACACCGAGTCCGTCCGGGCCATCAACCAGCTGGACGAGATTGAACTCCACCCCACAGAGGTCTCCGCCGCCGCCCTGATGGCAGATCTCACCGCAGATCTCTCCCGCATGGCGGCAGATGCCGGCAAGGCCCTCCAGACCACCGGCTCGGTTCCGGACACCCTCATCCGCGTAGACACCGCCATCCTGTATCGCGTCCTGGAGAACCTCCTGAACAACGCCCTCCGCTTTGCCCAAGGGCAGATTCAGCTGTCCTGTGCCCTCCAGGGCAACGTCCTCTCCATCACCGTCTCAGACGATGGCCCCGGCTATCCGGAGGAGATTCTGTCCGGCAAGACCAGGCTGCTCCACTCCTCCCCGGATGAAAACGGCCACTGCGGCATGGGCCTCACCGTCTGCCGGATTCTGTGCCAGAAGCACGGGGGCAGTTTGGAACTGTCCAACCGCGCACCCCACGGGGCCAGCGCTAAAATTCTTTTCCCCCTTTGACCGTTTCTTGACGCCGCCCCGCTAAGATCTCCCTGTGCATCCTCTTCGGAGGATGGATTCCACACAAGGAGGTCTTTGATTCGTGAAGAAGCGATTCTGTCTTTTGCTCGCCCTGGGGCTGCTGCTCTCCCTCTGCGCCTGCGGGGAGACGGCACCCCGGGAGACCGGTGACGCCCCCGGCAACGGCTGGCCCGTCCAGACCAGCCGAAACCCGGACACCACCATCGCCCCGTCCGCAGGCCCGCTTGAGGAGACCACGGCCGCCCCAGACAGCACCCCTGCAGAGGGCCTGGATGGGCAGAGTGATCCCGTCCCCAGCGGATCCGGCGAGCTCACCCTTCTCTATCACCAGCAGCGGCAGGTCTCCCACAGCTACACCGATACCGGCTTCTACCACCTCACCCGGGAGGAGATCCGCCTCCCAGACGGCCGATCCGCCCGGCAGCTGCTATACGTGGATTTTGCCACCCAGCAGGAGATCTATCTCTGCAGCGATGTCTCCTGCACCCACGACAACCCGGACTGCACCGCCGTGTTCCCCACAGACACCTTTGCCGGAAACACCGCCCTCTTCGTCTGGGGAGACAGCCTCTACATTCTCAGCAAGGAGCAGGACCAGGACGGCACGGCGGTGATGGGCGTGCTGGGAGACAGCGGCAGCACCCCGGTGGAGGCCGCGCCCACCAGCCTGTACCGGGCCAATCTGGACGGCACCGGCCGGGAGCGGATCTGCTCCCTGGACGGCGGTCTCACCGTGGAGGATTTGGCTGTGGGGGATAGCAACGGGATATACCTTGTCTCGAAGAGGGTGTCCACCCAGCAGAGCGGCGGCAGCGCATACCAGACCAGTTCGGAGCGGACCTTATGTTTTGTAAACACCGAGACCGGAGAGGTACAGGAACTGCTGTCCCTGGATCTGGGGGACGGGATAGACTGGGACATCGTGGGCTGCACTGGCCGGAAGCTGGTGCTCTACGGGATCAACTTCGGCAGGACGGTCTCCCAGGACGCGCTGCACCAAGAGGACAGTGGGGACCTATACCGGCAGTCTGCAGATGTCTTTGCCACCCTGGACCTGGACAGCGGCGCCTTCCAGGAGCTCTATCGGGTGGAGGCGCCCCTCTCCCGGAGCTACGCCGTGGACAGCCGGAACCTGTACTATTCCGTGAGCGGCAAAGGCATCATCACCCGCGTGGACCTGCAGACCGGGGAACAGAGCACCCTCTGCACCATCTCCCAGGACGCCATCTGGGGCATGGTGGGAGATCAGCTGTACACCCGGGACGAACGGGACCGCACCTTGTACTTCATAGACACCGCCACCGGCGCCATCCGCCACTGCGGCCTTCGGGAGAAGTCCATGGGCTCCACCCTGCAGTTTCTCGCCGAAACCCCGGACAGCGTCCTCGTCCTCTACGACAGCCTCGTCACGGCCAGGGCGGACGGCTCCTACACCGTCCACGGGTACCGGTACGGCCTCATCCGCAAGGAGGACCTCTTCGCCGGCCGGGACGCCTTCCAGCCCATTCGTATGACGGGGAGCGGCCTATGAGCATGCTAACGCTGAACGGTATCACCAAGCGGTACCGGGACAAGCTGGCCCTGGACGACGTCTCCCTCTCCCTGGACCACGGCATCTACGGCCTTCTGGGCCCCAACGGCGCCGGCAAGTCCACCTTGATGCACATCATCACCGGGACGCTGCGCCCAGACAGCGGCACCGTGGAGTGGGAGGGCCAGGAGATCGGCGCACTCGGGGCACAGTACCGGGCCCTTCTGGGCTATGCCCCGCAGCAGCAGGGCCTCTACGACCCCTATACCGGCCGCCGTTTTCTGGCCTACATGGCCACCTTGAAGGGCATCCCCAAGGGGGAAATGAAAACCGAGATCCAGCGGGTGCTGTCGTACGTCAATATGGCGGAGGTGGCAGACCGGCCCCTCGGCACGTACTCCGGCGGCATGCGCCAGCGGATCCTCATCGCCCAGGCCATCCTGGGAGACCCCAAGCTCATCGTGCTGGACGAGCCCACCGCCGGGCTGGACCCCAAGGAGCGGGTGCGGATCCGGGAGCGGATCGCGGCCCTAGCGGGGGAGAAGATCATCCTGATCTCCACCCATGTGGTCTCAGACATCGCGTCCATCGCGAAGGAGATCGTCCTGATCCGGGCAGGCCGCATTCTGGACCGCGCCCCGGTGGAGGAGCTGTATCAGAGATACGGGGTCTCCGGGCTGGAAGAGGTGTACCTGCAGCTCTTCGGAGAGGAGGAGCGGGATGCTTCGGCTCACCCTCTTTGAGCTCCAGAAGGTCTGGGGCAGGCGGAGCTTCTGCCTCGCCCTGTGTGCGATTCTGGGTCTGAACCTCTTTTTCCTCTGGTACACCCATTTGCCGGAGGGCAACGCCCCGGACCTCGCGGCATACAAACGCTTCTCTCAGGACATCGCCGGCATGAGCGAGGCGGAAAAGCACGCCTTTGTCTCCGATCGGAAGGAGATCGTAGACGGCGTGTCCTTTGTGGCGGAGATCCTCACCATGCAGCAGAGCGACATCGGCGCCGCCTTCGCGCAGGACGAGCTCACCGCCCACCCCGGCCTCTTTGAGACCTGGTATCCCCTCTATCAGTCCGGGGAATACCTCCGCTATACAGACAGCCTGGAACAGGAGGCGGCGCTCATCCGGGAACTGTATGCAGAGGAAAACACCGTGGCTGGATATGGAGCGTACCTCCAGTCCATCCAGGACCGCGAGGACTCCCTCGGCGGCATCTCCATCTTCGCCGCCCAGGAGCAGGACAACTTTGCCGCCCGAAACATCCGCAAGAGCGCCCGGGACTTCGCAGGGCTCTCTGCCGCGCACCTCCGCTGGACCCCGTCCAAAGGGCTCACCGCCGCCCTGGAGAGCCTCTGGACGGACCTGCTGCTGATTCTTCTCTCCTTTCTGTGCACAGCCGGCCTCATCACCGAGGAGCGGCAAAAAGGCCTGCTGTACATCACCCGCAGCACGAGGCACGGCATTCTCGCCTGCATGGCCGCCAAGCTTTTGGCCCTCCTGGTCCACTGCATCGCGTCCGCCGCTCTGCTCTACGCCGCCAACCTGCTGTATTTTGCCGCCGCTGCAGGGGGCTGGGACGGCTCCGCCGGCATTCAGTCTCTGGCTCCCTATCTGGAGAGCAACCTGCCCATCCGCATCGGGACCTTTCTCGTCCTCACGGTGCTCACCAAGGCGCTGGTGCTGTTTGCCGTAGGGAGCGTGCTGCTGGGGGTGTGCGCCCTCTCCGGCGGCACCCTACTCCCTGATCTCGCCGGCATGGCGTTCTGGGCGGCCAGTTGGGCCCTGTATCAGTTCATCCCGGCGGCGTCCAAATACAGCGCCGTAAAGTACCTGAACCTCTTTGGCGCACTCCGGGCGGAGTCCCTCTACGGCGCGTACCTGAACCTGAACGTCTTCGGATACCCGGTCTCCCGGCGCACCCTGTCCTGGGGGATCGTGGCGCTGGTCTCCCTCGCCGGCATCGTCCTCAGCCTGGCGGGCTTTGCCAAGACAAAAAACCTAGGGGCAAAAGACGCCGTGCACCCGGTGGTGCTCCCCTTTCACCCCCACGCCTCTCTCCTCCGGCACGAGGCGTACAAGATCCTCCTCCCCAACCGGGGGCTTGCGGTGCTGTTGGTGTTCACCTGCCTCATCGGGACCAACACCTTTCGGCAGTCATACACCCCCACGCCCCAGGAACAGTACTATCAGTCCCTGATGCTGCAGCTGGAGGGCCCCCTCACCGAGGCAAAGGTAGAGCTTCTGGCGGAGGAGGACGGCCGTTATCAGCAGGCCTTCCAACAGCTCGCCGCCATAGAGGCCCAGGTAGATGCAGGCGCCATAGACAGCGATACCGCAGACGCCATGAAAATGCCCTGGCAGAGCGTCACCGCATTCTATCCCTCGTTCCAGCGGGTGCAGCAGCAATATGAGCGCATCCGCACCCGGGGCGGCGCCTTTCTCTACGACACCGGCTACCTGTACCTCAATGGCGCCCTGGGCCAGAGCGTATTGCCGGACTTTCTCCTCCTCACCCTGGGCACGATTCTGGCCTTTTGCCCGGTGCTGGCCGTGGAATTTCAGTCCGGCGCCTGGCCGCTGCTCTGCGCCACACGCCGGGGCAAGCGGTCTGTCCTCCGGGCCAAGCTCGCGGTTTGTGCGCTGTCCTCCGCCCTCTTTTTCACCCTGCCGTTCTGCTTTCGCTGGGCCAGCATCGCGCAAACCTTTCCCACCCACGGGCTGCTCTTCTCCGCCCGATGCATACCGTACTACGAATCACTCCCGGCGTTTCTCCCCGTCTGGGGGCTGCTCCTGGGCAAGGTGATTCTTCAAGTCCTGTCTGGCCATGTGCTCACCTTCATCGTGATCGCCCTCTCCGGCTGGCGGAAGAGCACCGTGCAGGCCCTGTTCTTCGGTCTGGTGCTGCTGGCGGCGCCGCTGCTGCTGGCCCTTCTGGGCTTCACCTTCGCCCAGAGCTTCTCCCTGTATCCGGTGTATGCCGATCCCCTCTTGTGAAGCGACGTAGTGTGCTGCACCACGGACGCCACGCTATTTGAGGGGAAAATGCCGGATTTTGGGGACACTTT
>CANRFN010000164.1 GCA_947629915.1 uncultured Oscillospiraceae bacterium
GAAAATAGAGGCGAATGAGGATGATAGCTCTGGGTACTTCAGAGATGACTGCGCCTCTTGAGACAAGCGGATGGTGTAAATTTGCCGTCTTCGGGTGAAAGATGACTATGAGGTTTGCTTTTGAGCAGCAAGAAATAGAGAAAGAGATAGAGATAGATGTAACGAACCGTTGTGAATGAGCTTGCTTAGTGCTAGAATGATACTTAGGTGATTCTGAAAATCTTGAGATGATAAGCGGGGATCATGAGCGGAAATTGAGCGGCACGGAGAATGCTCCCAATTGTTGTAGCGCGAAGCGAACGACTAACGGGAAGTTTTCCCGAAGGCAAGAATTTCCAACGTTGTGTGGAGCATGAGATGTACGTAGGGAAAGGCGGTAGAGATTGTGGCTTTTGTAAACATAGGAAAAGAAACCGAACAGGTAGAGTTCGAGGAAACCACCGCCGAACTCAAGGCAGGTGTTATTTCCGTTGCATCT
Organism: uncultured Oscillospiraceae bacterium; assembly: GCA_947629915.1. GTDB lineage: Bacteria > Bacillota > Clostridia > Oscillospirales > Oscillospiraceae > Enterenecus. The sequence goes on from CANRFN010000164.1 coordinate 479, forward strand.
ATCCTGAACAAACATGGGAGTGGCGACTTATATTTCGGTGTCAAGAACAATGGGGATGTTATCGGTCAGGATATTAGCAGCAGCACCATAAGAGATGTAAGTCAGGCTATTAGATCGAACGTCAAGCCTCCGGTCTATCCCGTGATCGAGGAGCAGCAATATGATGGCAGGCATGTGGTCCATGTGAAGTTTGAGGGAAGGCACCGTCCCTATCTCGCTTACGGCCTGCCTCGGATTCGCGTTGGCGACGAAGACGTACAGATGGATCAGGAAATGTACCATGAAATGCTGAAAGAGCGGGAAAACCGTACCGATTCGTGGGAGACCAAGTTATCGAAATACAAGATCGAGGACATTGACACTAAGGTATTCGACCGTTACCTCCGACAGGCAAAGAGTGCCGGGCGGATTGCATTTGATACCAATTCTCCACGAGAGGTGATGGCAAAACTGGGGCTTGTGGTTGGTGATGTACTGATAAATGCAGGGGCTGCATTGTTCGTTAACTCGGGCATAAATGAATTGCAGTATGCAAGATTTGCAACAGATGAGCGCCTGACGATAAATGATATGAAAAGGGATACTGGCCCGATTTTAACACTTGTCGATAATGCTGTGGTATATGTTGCCAACGCAATGGAGTGGCGTGTGGAAATCGATGGAAATGTCGAGCGCAGAGAACATCCGGAGATCCCTGTGGATGCGATCAGGGAGGCTGTAATAAATGCGTTTGCCCACAGGATTATAGAATCCATGCAGGCGGTCGATGTAGCTGTTTATAAGAGCTATGTAGATATAACCAGCCCAGGGAAGTTCCCCGATAGTGTAACTCCGGAACAATTTATCACAGAACCATTAACGCCGATCCGAAGGAATCCTATGATAACAAGAACGCTGTATTATTCCAAGGATATGGAGAGCTTTGCTACGGGGCTCAAGCGTATCCATAAAGCGTGTGCTGACACCGGTGTCAAAGTGGAATTTCTAAAGAGAGAATATGCATTTACTGTTAGATTCTACAGGCACTGCGGTGAGGGTTGGGAGAAGGAGGACAACATCCAGAGAGACGCTGGCTCTTTGGTGTATAAGAGAGCAAAACTGAAAAACTTGATTCGCCAAAACCCGAAGATCACAAGAGAGCAGATGGCGGTTGCTATGGGGATGAGTCTTAGGTCAATACAGCGTCTTCTGAAAGGAATGGATGATGTATACTTTACTGGGGGTGGAAGGAACGGGTCCTGGAAAATTACGTGATGAATAGCGCAGGAGTTTGTAAGGTAGAGAACCATGCACACATCACTGAATGGGCGGGACGTAGTTTTTACTCTTTTTCCAAAATTGACAAGAAATTATCACTGACTGGAGGCTCCTGGCCGTAATGATGTCATGCCGACTGATCTGATAAATGCTTTGTTAAGGAAGACGCGTTGGGGCGAATCAGTGCAACTCACGGGAGTGTATTAACAAGTGCCCGATTGATGCTTTTTGAGGATGTGTTCCCCTGATTTCCTTACCAGCCGAAGAACCTGTCTGACCATGGATTTTGCCCAGGGTATCATTCTGCGCCAAGCGCACTCGCTAAGTGACTAAGTGCCGTGTGCCATCTTCAATATTTATATATTTGGAATCGACTTTCTGCTATTTCCATCGGTTTTGGGGCATTTTAGGTATTCACTTTGCTACTTATGGAACGCTTTTGCGATATTATATTGGCAATTGAATCTCTTGAGATATAATATAATCCTTTGGAACTGCTGTGTGACCTTGGACAGAGCTCAGAGTTCAGAGTGCCAAAATGGCACTCTGAGTGGCACTCTGAACTCTGAAAAAGGGAACTGAAGGAAAGAAGCAAACGATAGTTTACGGGTTAGGTCCGAGATAACTGAGCCTTTGAAACGAGCGAAAGGTACATGTGTTGCTAACTGCAGGAAAAGAGCAAGAGAAGTAAAAAATCAAAGGACGTGCTACGGCGTCATGGGACAAATCCCGATGTGCTCCGCGGCTTTTTGCCTTCAGACGTATTTTCCTCATGCATTTGCTGAGAAGAATCTCAGTTTCAGAGTTCAGGGTGCCAAAATGGCACTCTGTGTGGCACTCTAAACTCTGAAAAAGGGAAACAAAGGAAAAACGAATGAAAACTCTGAGTATGCTCTGAGGTGTCTACGCTTTTTAGGACAAGTGGATGCCGTATATTTTGCTGGCAACAGAGGGGAATAAAGCAAAAAAGAAAGAAATAAGTCAATGAAATGCCCTGGAGCTGCGAACAACATGCTCTGTGGGCATTTTCCAGACTTCAGACACACTTCTTTCTCCATGCATTTGCAGAGAGGTCTCGGTTTCAGAGTTCAGAGTGCCACTTTGGCACTCTGAAATGGCACTCTGAGCGCTACAGTAGGCCTGCAGAGAGCGTTTGGACTGATACGCTGGGCGCTGAATGATATGCATGGGGCAGCGTAGAACTGCGGACTTGCCAAAGAGAATGCCCTCAGACAGAGGTCTGTCTGAGGGCATTAGTGTTCTTGGAGAGGACTCACTTCACCAGGTTCACCACCATAATGGCGGCGCCCAGAACGGTGAGCACCACGCCGGTGGCCCGGTTCAAGGTGATGGGACTTGCCTTGTTGGCAAAGAGTGCTGCGATCCTGGCCCACATCAGAGTGAAGACCACGCAGAGCACGAGACACGGGATGTCCGGCATACCTCCGATGGCAAAGTGGCTCAGGGCGCCGGTGAGGGCGGTAAAGGTCATGATGAAGACGCTGGTGCCCACGGCGGTCTTGAGCTCATAGCCCAGCACGCTGGTGAGAAGAAGGAGCATCATCATGCCGCCGCCTGCCCCGATGAACCCGCAGATGAACCCTACCACGGTGCCGGAGACAGCTGCCTGGATGAATCGCTTCTTGGGGTCTGTGGCCGCCATGGCCTCTTTGGTGGTGAGGACGGGCTTCACAATGAACTTGATGCCGAGGATGAAGGTCATGAAGACGGAGGCACTGCCCATGGTGGTGTTGGGAACCTTGCTGGCCACCCAGCTGCCCACCATGGTGAAGAGCAGCACGGAGATCATCATCACGATGCCGTTGCGGATGTCCAGGTTCTTGTTCTTGCCGTAGGTGTATGCGCTGATGGCACTGGCCAGCACATCGCTGGCCAGTGCGATGCCCACGGCGTGGTATGCCGGCATGCCCAGGAAGGTGATGAGCATGGGGCTGATGACGGCCGCGGCGCTCATCCCGGCAAACCCGGTGCCGAGACCGGCGCCCATGCCGGCGAAGAAACAGACGAGTAGAGTGATCATTTCTCATACACCTCCATGGCGGATTGTACGTTCTGTGCGATCTGGGTGAGGTATCCCTGGAACCGGTCCCGGTCTTCCTGGGGGAAGCCGGCAAAGAGTGCCTCGGAAAAGGCGATCTGCTGGCGGCGTCCGTCTTCGATGAGGGGTGCCGCCAGGTCTGTGCACTTCAGGTGGACGATGCGGCGGTCTTCCATGTCCGGCTTGCGGCAGATGTACCCGTGGGCGTCCAGGGAGCGAAGTGAGGTGGAGACGTGGGACTTTGCCAATCCACGGAGGTTGGAGATGTCTGCGGCGATATCGTGGCTCGGGTTGTTGGCCAGGAAGAGGAGAATATCCAGTTCCGTGCGGGAGATGCCATATTGACGGCAGACCGGTTCCAGGCAGCGGCCGTAGAGGGCCCGCAGCGCCGGCTGGACATCCCAGAAGTTTGAGGGGGACATGGGAGCACTTCCTTTGCAAATGGTTCGGAATAGAACGTTCGGTTTCGAACAGTATAGTCTGGGAAGGAGAGGGTGTCAAGAGGAAAATGGGGAGAGGAGAAAATATACCCGATCGGGTGTAAAACGGGTGCACGAGGGTCGAATTATACCTGATCGGGTGTAGAACGGAGAAACTGGTATGAGCCGGATTGCCAAGTTGAGAGCCGCTGGCCTGACGCAGGAGATGTTCTGAGAATCCTTGCACCGTAAGGCTTTTTCAGAGATTTCTAGAACGCAGTCCAGACTTTTGTCTATACTCCGTTCTGTGTTGCGTCCTAGTTTCCTTCGGTGGTATCATCCCCCCATCTTGACTGCCGGAGGTTCGTTCTCTCATGACAAGCGCACAGATCTGCATGCTCCTCGCCATCATTGTGTACCTGACCGCCATGGTTGGGATTGGCATCTATTTCAGTCGCCATGGCAGCGGCTCCTCCGCCGGGGAGTTCTACCTGGGTGGCCGCAAGATGGGCCCCATCGTCACCGCCATGAGCGCCGAGGCATCGGACATGAGCAGCTACCTGCTGATGGGACTGCCCGGCCTGGCCTACCTCACAGGTTTGGCCGAGGTGGGCTGGACCGTCATCGGTCTGGCAGTGGGCACATACTTCAACTTCCTCATCGTGGCCAGACGGCTGAGACGGTACTCCGCCAACCTGGGGGCCATTACCATCCCGGACTTCTTCGCATGCCGCTACGGAGACAACCGGCACCTGCTCTCCTGCCTGGCCGCCGTCATCATTCTCATCTTCTTCATCCCCTACACGGCATCCGGTTTTAAGGCAGTGGGCACCCTCTTCCAGACGCTGCTGGGCGCCAACTATCATGTGGCCATGATTCTGGGGGCTGCCGTCATCATCGGCTACACCGTCATGGGCGGCTTCAAGGCGGTGTCTACCACGGACCTCATCCAGAGCATTGTCATGACAATCGCCATCATCGTCATTGTCATCTTCGGCATCTACCAGGCCGGCGGCTGGAACACCGTGGTGTCCAATGCAGCTGCCCTTCCCGGCTACCTGGACCTCACCCGGGGATACAATGTGGCCTCTGGTGAGACCGGCAGCTTCGGTTTCCATCCCATTGTCTCCACGCTGGCCTGGGGCCTGGGATACTTCGGCATGCCCCACATCCTGCTGAGGTTCATGGCCATCCGGGAAGAGAAGGAGCTCACAGTCTCCCGGCGAATCGCCTCCATCTGGGTGGTGATCTCCATGAGCGCCGCGATTCTCATCGGCATCATCGGATACAGCATCTCGGTCACTGGAAAGATCCCCTTCCTCACCACCAGCGCAGACTCCGAGACCATCGTCATCCAGATCTCCAACTTCCTCAGCACCTTCGGCATCTTCCCCGCCATCATCGCCGGCGTGGTTCTGGCAGGTATTCTGGCCTGCACCATGTCCACTGCAGACTCACAGCTTCTCACCGCAGCTTCCAGTGTCTCTCAGGACCTGATCCAGGACTTTCTGGGCATCAAGCTCTCCCAGAAGGCCTCCATGCGCTTCGCCCGGGGCACCGTTGTGGCCATAGCCCTCATCGGCATTCTCCTGGCCTGGGATCCCAACAGCTCCGTATTCCAAGTGGTGTCCTTCGCCTGGGCAGGCTTCGGCGGAGCCTTTGGGCCTGTGATGCTCATGGCCCTGTTCTGGAGGCGCAGCAACAAGTGGGGCGCCCTCGCCGGCATGGCCGCCGGCGGCGCCGTGGTGTTCATCTGGAAGTTCCTGGTCCGTCCCCTGGGCGGCGCCTGGGACATCTACGAGCTGCTTCCCGCCTTTCTGATGGGCTGTGCCGTCATCGTGGTGGTGTCCCTGGTCACGGCTCCCCCAGAGCAGGCCATCTGCGACCAGTTCGACCGCTCTTCCCATCGCTGATCTTCCCCAAACACAACAGCCGCCTCCGGGGCCCTCTCCGGAGGCGGCTGTTTTCGATACTGATATTCTCCTAAAACCCTGCAAACGCAACAGAGATTTTGGAAACATGGCCGAACTCCGTGACTGGAGTTCGGCTTTTTGCGTGGATACCAGGGCGGTTGACAGGGCACAATGGCTGAATCCAGGCGCTGCATAGGGCCTTGCAGGGGTGATTCTGCTGCGTTCCCAAGCCAATACAGGGATCTTGCGCCGATGCGGATGACGGGTTACGCCACGGGGAATACCGGTTATGCCAAAATGAGCCCGGGATCTGATTTTTTGTGATAGCATACAAATCACAAAAGCCAGACAGCGAGAGGAGTGGTGAGATGAGACAACAGGTATTTAATCCCTATCTTCCGAGCTGGGAGTACATCCCGGACGGGGAGCCCCATGTATTCGGAGACCGGGTGTATGTGTACGGCTCTCATGACAGCTTCAACGCACCGATCTTCTGCACGGGGAACTACATGTGCTGGTCCGCACCGGTGGATGATCTGAGCGACTGGAGAAATGAGGGCGTCATCTTCCGGAAGAACCAGGACCCGAAGAATAAGCTGGGACTCAGACTGCTCTTTGCCCCGGATGTCTGCCAGGGACCGGACGGCAGGTACTACCTCTACTATGCCTTTGATTTCATGGGCATCATGGGCGTGGCGGTGAGCAACGCACCGGCTGGGCCGTACGAGTTTCTGGGACATGTCCACTACAAGGACGGCACGATCTGGGGCCGCAGAAAGGGAGACCAGTTCCCCTTTGACCCCGGTGTTCTGGCAGATGACGATGGCCGCATCTGGCTCTACTCCGGGTTCTACACCCCGACACCCGCCATTGTAACGGGCTTCAAAAAGCTGAAGAACGATGGCGGCGTGGTGGTGGAACTGGAGCAGGACATGGTGACGATCAAGACCGAGCCGAAACTGCTCTTCCCCAAGGAGGGCCCGGGATCCTTCCCCAACCATGAGTTCTTTGAGGCCAGCTCCATCCGGAAGGATAACGGGAAGTATATCTTCGTGTACTCCTCCCGGCACAACCACGAGCTCTGCTACGCGGTGAGTGACAAGCCAAACGATGGATTTGTCTACGGCGGCACCTTGGTGGATCAGGGAGACATGTTCCTCAACGGCAACGAGGACGAGTCCAAAGCCCTCAACTATCTGGGCAACACCCACGGCGGCATGCTGAAGATTGGGGATCAGTGGTACATCTTCTATCACCGGCAGACCAACCGGCATTCGTACTCCCGGCAGGCCTGTGCGGAAAAGCTGGTGCGCAATCCGGACGGTTCCTTCCAGCAGGCGGAGGTAACCTCCTGCGGGCTGAACGATGGACCGCTGAAGGCAGAGGGCCGGTATGAGGCCCGGATTGCCTGTAACCTCTGGAGCAAGAACGGGGTAGGCCGTTATGACAGCTCTAGCCCGCGAAAGCGCCTGGCAGATCACCCGTACTTCACCCAGACCGGCAAGGACCGGGAGGAGAACGGAGACCAGTACATCGCCAATATGCAGGACGGCGCGGTGGCCGGGTTCAAGTACTTCCAGTTTGACGGGCCGAAGAAGATTCTTGTAGAGCTGGGCGGCACGGCCGATGGGCAGATGGAGGTCTCAGACAACCCGGAGTTCCAAAACGTGACGTCCATTCCGGTCTCCCTGAAGGGGGGCATCGCCTCGTTCGGCAGCAGGCTGGACGTGGGAGCAGGGGTAAAACCTCTGTATTTCAGGTTTGTCGGTACAGGCGCAGTGGATTTCCACGCGTTCGAACTACAGGACTTTCATATCAATTGAGGAGGAGAAAAAATGAAAAACAAAAAATGGCTGAAGCCTCTGATCGTTCTGGTTGTGATCGCAGTCGTCATCGCGATTGCCGCCTCCGCGATTATGAACTATCTGAACAGCCGCTCGGTGGCCCTGACGTTTGACGATGTCATCACTACGGTTCGGGCCCTCTCTAGCTATCTGATCCCTCTCGCTGTGATCCTGGTACTGGCAGTCGTGATCAGCCTCGTTGCATTCGCCATTAAGCAGCCGTTGGCAAGCCTGATTCGCGGAGAGGCGCTGGTAGCTGCCATATTGGCGATCCTGATCGTATTCAATATGGTTTGCATGGGACCGGAGTTCACACTGCTCAACAACGCGTTCGGAGACACGTATCTCCTGGCAGACTCCACCGTGGCCGCATCGGAACAGCTTGTCCAGGATATCGCAGATGAGGGCATTGTCCTTCTGAAGAATGAGGGCGGTGCCTTGCCTCTTTCCAATGTCACGAAGCTGAATGTTTTCGGCTGGTCCTCAACGTCTCCCATCTATGGCGGCACGGGCTCTGGCTCCGTAGATGAGACGACCTGCGTGACGCTGCTGCAGGGCCTTACAGATGCCGGCTTTGAACTGAATACAACGATTTCGGGCTTCTATGTCAATTACCTGGATGAACGGCCCCACATCGAGATGGGCGGTCAGGACTGGACCATCCCCGAACCCACCATCGCAGAATACGATGCGGCTGGCATCTTTGAGAATGCTAAAGCCTTCTCGGATACGGCGCTCGTTGTCATTGGCCGCAGCGGCGGTGAGAACGCCGATCTGCCTACCAGCATTACCGATGAAAACACATTCGAGTTTGTGGGCGGCTGGTCCGGATACTCCGGCGTCTGCTACTCCTCCAACCCGGACGATGTAGACCCCAGCAAGTCTTATCTTGAACTGTCCAACCGTGAGATCGCCATGGTGGAGCGGGTTGCCAGCGAGTTCGACAACGTCATCGTGGTCATCAACTCTGCCAGTGCCATGGAACTGGGCTTCCTGGACCAGTATGACTCCATCAAGGGTGCCGTGTGGCTGGCTGGCCCCGGTCAGACGGGCTTCCGCTCCCTCGGCAGAGTCCTCCGTGGAACCGTCAACCCGTCCGGAAGATTGGTGGACACCTACGTCTATGACTTGCACAGCATTCCAGCCATCAACTACGTGGGAAGCCTGAAGTATGAGGGCTCCACCCCTGTCGTTGCCACGGATACAGCTGCCTGGCTGTATGCCTCGTTTAATAATTACGTGGAAGGCATCTATGTGGGCTACAAGTTCTACGAAACCGCCGCTGTGGAGGGCTTCCTGGACTATGACCAGGTGGTGCAGTATCCCTTTGGCTACGGCCTTTCTTACACCACGTTTGAGCAGAAGATTACAGACCTCAAGGATGACGGCAAGAATATCACTGTCACGGTATCTGTGACAAACACAGGTTCCACTGCAGGAAAAGACGTGGTGGAGGTCTATTTCACACCGCCCTACACAAATGGCGGCATCGAGAAGTCTGCCGTCAATCTGATCGACTTTGCAAAAACCGATGTGCTGGAACCTGGAGCCAGCGCGTCCATTGAAATCAG
>CANRFN010000165.1 GCA_947629915.1 uncultured Oscillospiraceae bacterium
GACTGGAAGACCATGGCGATGTCGCGATCCTTGGGCTCCACGTTGTTGCAGAGCTTGCCGTCGATGTAGAGCTCGCCATCGCTGATCTCCTCCAGGCCAGCCACCATGCGCAGCGTGGTGGACTTGCCGCAGCCGGAGGGGCCGACCAGCACGATGAACTCCTTGTCCTTGATAGCGAGGTTCACGTCATGCACTGCCGTGACGCCGCCGTCATAGACCTTCTTGATGTTCTTCAGCAATACCTCAGACATACTCTTGGACTCTAGCTGTCGGGACACCTCCCTTCAGCCTCACGAGATGCGCGCTTTATCGCATCCGCATTACGACAGGTCTCCACACTGCCGCACCGCGAGTCCCGCGGATTTTCCTCCTTTTGTGGGTCCGCAGCGGAACTATGGGGTTTCCCCCAACGGAGTAATTCCGCTGGGCCGGATTCAATATGTGCACCCACAGCCGGAACCCGGCTGCGGGAAAACACCTGAGGGATGCCAGGAACTTGCCCGGCTCACAGCACTAAGAATAGCACAACTGGCGCTGGATTGCAACAGTGAGATTTGTCAAAAATTGCGGCCCGAATTTGTGCGACATCACGAAACGTTACACGGTGAAATTCACAGCAATTTCTGGTGAAATCTGGTAGATTGGCGGCGTTTTGGCGGTTGTGAACAAAAATGGCGGGTTCAAACTGTGCAAAACGTAGAAACGGCGCCGATGCCCGAAAAAGCTGTTGACAACGTTTCACGAGACGGTTATACTCTGAACCAGTTCAGCCGTGAAACGTTATTTTCTTGAGTGCGACAACCACCACCCCAGCACTGCATGGCAGCAGTCCGAGTAACCGTCGGGCTGCCGGCCGGCAGATCGATCTTCCACCCCTGACAACGATTCCTAGCACCAAAACCGAATGAAAAGGAAAGGAAAGAGGACGCAAGTATGAAGATCCTGAAAAAGAGCAAGCAGCTGCTTGCAGCGCTTCTTGCATCAAGCATGGTTTTCGCCCTCGCTGCCTGCGGAAACAATGACGCACCGGCGGCAACCACCAATCCGCCCAGCGAGCCCACGGCGGCTGGCGACAGCGGAACCTCCGACAACGACAACACCGAAGTTGCCGCCGACATCGTCAACGGCGACTTCGAAGAGACCAACGGCAGCCGTTGGGTGGGCTGGACCCGCGAGGATGCGGCGTTCAACGCCCGCGGCGTCACGGACGCTGAGAAGATCAACGGCGTCGTCATGGAGAAGTCCGGCAACAACTATTTTGCCGGCACCGAGGGCGGCAACCCTGCCATGCGCGGCACACTGACCTCTGAGATGTTCACCTTGGGCGGCAACGGCTTCATCACCTTTAAGATGGGCGGCGGCAAGGACACCTCCAAGTGCTACGTGGAGTTCTTTGAACAAGGCAACGACACAGCTCTTGCCAAGGTGACCAACGATGACTGCGATGGCATCTACATCACCGAGCACCTCATCACCAAGGTGGTAGACCTGTCTGCCCACATTGGCAAGAACATCTATATAAAGGTCACGGACAACGATGACGGAGAGAACCTCTCCTACCTGAACCTGGACGGCTTCAAGGTCTGCCAGAGCGATGACGATGTGGCCGCCGCCAACGCGGAGTACGAGCGCCAGATCGAGGAGTTCGGCCCGAAGCCCTTCGTAGAAGACGAGACCTCCAACACCATCACCAACGGCGACTTTGAGACCGGCGACTTCACCGGCTGGCTGATTCTCGATGCGGAGAACACGGCCCTCACCGTGGCCAATGTGGTTCCCACCAGCCAGTACTACTGGGATGACCGCTCCGTGTACGGCCAGGGCGAGTACTACCTGGACGGCAGCAACAACGGCGCCACCCAGGAGTCCCTCACCGGTGCCATCCGCTCCACTAAGTTCACCCTGGGCGGTGACGGCTTCATCACCTTCATGATGGGCGCCGGCAACGGCGGCAGCTATGTGGCCATCTGCGACGGCAACACCGATGAAGAGCTGATCAAGGTGGAGAACACCTACTTCTCCGACCCGGCTCTGGCCCTGACCCTTCTGAGAATGTATGTGGACGCCAGCGAGTACATCGGCAGAGTCCTCTACATCAAGGTCTGCGATGCCAACGATGGCTCCAACGGCGGATTCGCCTTCATCAACGTGGACGACTTCCGGGTCTCCCTGACCAAGGACGAAGTGGCCGCCCTCGAGGTGGAGCAGATGGAGGCCATCCAGGCCGAGACCTACACCTCCGCCTCCTATGACGACCTGACCACCCTGCGCAATTACTACAGCAACTATCCGTATCCCGTGCCTCTCAACTCCCTGGCCATGACCGCCTACGCCGCCAACCAGGTGGTGGACTGTGGCACCGTGGACCTCACTGCTTACGTGGCCGATGCCGCCGCCGCGTTCGGCAGCGAGACCCTGCCGGTGGCCATCAGCAAGGTGACCGCGGAGGACGGCACCGAGACCACCGATGGCTTCGATGCCTTCGACATGAGCAACCCCGGCATCTACCAGGTAACCTACGGCGCCTCCTATGAGGACAAGACCGTGGAGGCCACCTTCACCGTGATCGCCATGGCAGACCACAACAGCGTGGCCAACGGCGGCTTCGAGTCCGGTAACCTCGCCGGCTGGACCGTCCTCACCGATGGCTGGTCCGTGGTGGAAGGCCAGGCAGCTGGCGTCATCAACGCGGAGAACTACTGGGGCGAGGCCCTGCCGTACAACCAGGCCGGCAGCTACCACCTGGACGGCTGGAACAACGGCCTGGACGAGGGTGCCACCTGGGCAGTCCAGTCCACCAACTTCACCCTGGCCGGCTCCGGCTGGATCTCCGTGCGGATGGGCGGCCATGCAGCTGCTGTCCATGTGTACACCGCAGACGGCACTGAGGTGGGCTACTACAAGCAGACTCGCTTCAACGATGCCAACTTCCCCAGCGTAGGCGCCGGCGGCTCCTGGGCTGACATGGGCACTTACGTGATGGACCTCTCCGCCTACGTAGGCCAGGAGCTCTACATCGTCCTGGCAGACGAGCAGGCTGAGGGCTGGGCCCACGCCTTCTTCGATGAGGTCGTGACCTACTACGAGACCGCACCGGACTACGCCAACCTCTTCGAGACCGTTCCCGATGGCGCCACCGCCGAGCCCGTGGACATCCACTGGACCCTGGCTGAGAACGTGCTGTAAGGCGGGACGAGAGAGCAAGTCCACAGACTGCGTAACACCCGCACACGGCGGCGGCGCTCGCCGCCGCCGTGTGCGCCATTTCCGGCAGACGGTTGTCTGCCTGGCTGCCAAAGGAGGCTGTCTATGAAAAAGAAATTGCTGGCTGCGCTTTTAGCGCTGTGCATGCTGGTATCTCTTGCGGCCTGTAACAACACCGGAAACGGTGAGACGCCGCAGACAACGGATAACGGCGGAGGACAGTCCAACACCGACAACGATGCCAACAGCGAAGACCTGCTGCTCCACCTCACCTTTGATGAGGGCAGCGGCCTTGTGGTGAAGGACAGCTCCGGACATCTGCCGGACACCGAGATGAACTATGGCTTTGCCCATGCCACCTACATGGAAAACCAGGATCCCCAGTGGCGCACCGAGGGGATCTCCGGCGGCTGTCTGCTGCTGGACGGCGCCTCTACCTACGTACAGTACAAGCGCAACGACATCACCATCGAAGGCCCCTCTCTCACCATCCAGGTCTGGGTGGCCCCCCGCATGTTCGAGTGGGATGACCCCAACGCCGCAGACAACGGCACCGATGCCCCCACCGGCATCTTCAGCCAGAGCGACAAGGAGAACAACAAGGGCGTTCTGCTGGGCTACGAGCGCTTCGGCCGCCTGACCTTCCAGGTGGGCATCGGCGATGACTGGCTCACCTGCTGGACCAACGGAGACAACCTGATGAAGTACGAGTGGAATCTCGTCACCGCCACCTTCGACTCCGCTGCCGGCGAGATGAAGCTCTACCTGAACGATGTGATGTGCGCCTCCTGCTCCGTGCCCGAGGGCGCTGAGATCGTGGGCGCCAACAAGACCCTCACCGTGGGCCGCAACATCGAGGCCGAGCGGCTCACCGCAGGCTTCCTCAACATGGAGAGCGGCTACATCGATGAGCTGAAGGTGTACAACAAGGCCCTCTCCGGCGATGACGTGAAGAACTACTACAATAGCGTAGACATTCCCGCCATCGACTTCGATGAGATCTGGCTGCAGAACATCATCACCACAGACTATACCCGTCCCCAGTTCCACGGCGGCCCGTATCAGTTCTGGATGAACGAGCCCCATGCCCCTGTGTACTACAACGGCATGTACCACCTCTTCTATCAGGCGAACATGACCGGCTCCTACTGGCGCAACATCTGCTGGGGCCATATGGTGAGCACGGACATGGTGAACTGGAAGCCCATCAAGGAGGCCATCGTGCCCACCGAGGACTCTGTGGTCCCCGATGGCGTGTGGTCCGGCGGCGCCACCTTGGACAAGAACGGCGTGCCGCTGCTCTTCTTCACCGCCGGCAACGATGACTTCCGTAACTATGACGGCCTCATCTCCAACCAGAACATCGGCTGCGCCTACCCGGCAGATCTCAACGATCCGGAGCTCACGGACTGGGTGATCTGCGATGAGCTGGCCGTCATCCAGCAGCAGGGCCAGGGCCGTCCGGGCGAGTTCCGGGATCCCCACATCTGGAAAGAGGGGGACACCTGGTGCATGCTGATCTGCTCCGGCGCCGTGGGTTCCACCGGCGGCACCGCGCTGCTCTACACCACAGACACCCTGGAGCTGAAGGACGATGGCACTGTGGACATGGACTGGCAGTACAAGGGTCCCGTGTATGAGATGGAGAACCAGGCCGGCACCTACGGCACCAGCTGGGAGCTTCCCATCATCCTCCCCGTGACCAACGAGGCCGGCACCATCACCAAGTACTTCTTCTCCATCTCTCCCGCTCCTGCCAGCTCCGCAGACAACAAGGTCTACTACTGGCTGGGCGACTTCGACCTGGAGACCGGCAAGTTCACCCCCGATGAGGCCTTCCAGGGCGATCCCCACATGCTGGACTACGGAGACAACGTGTTCACCGGCCCCAGCTGCCTGGTGGACCCCGTGAGCGGCAACATCTACATGTTCAGCATCATGCAGGACCAGCGGGGCGCCGCCGAACAGGGTGCCTCCGGCTGGGCCCACACCGTAGGCCTGGCCCGCCGCATCTGGCTGAACGATGACGGCACGGACCTCATGATGTCCCCCATCGATGCCTTGAGCACCCTGGAGGAAGAGGTCCTTATCGACGAGACCAACCTCTCCATTGACGATGCCAACGCCAAGCTGGCCGCCGTGGACTGCGACATGTTGGTGATCCGCCTCACCGCAGATGTGAGCGCCTGCGAGGAGTTCAGCATCGCCATGAAGCAGGGCGGCAAGTGGGATGCCACCACCTTCCGGTATCGTCCCGCCGAGAACAAGATCTACGGCCGCACCGAGAACAAGGGCGAGGGCTCCAAGCTGTCCTCTGTCTCCGGAGACCTGCCCTGCGAGGACGGCAAGATCTCCATGGAGATCTACATCGACCGCTCCCTGGTAGAGGGATTCTTCAACGAGTACAAGGCGATCAGCATGCGTGCCTACACCGAGGAGCCGGACTCCCACGGCATCAGCGTGGCGTCTGAGGGGTCCGTGACCATCGACAGCCTCTATGTGGCGCGGATGGGCTCTATCTTCGATTGATATCTATCCTCCTCTTCTTCCTATTCCCAGCAGACCGCCTCGAGTTTACACTCCGGGGCGGTCTGCCCCATTTTCGGGGGCTAAATTCGAACTTTTTAACAGATAAATGCCTGGAAAATCGTTATTTTCATGGTAATTGCGGATTTACTCCGATTGCCTGGTGTGCTAGTATGAGAATCGCACCGGCGTAAACCACGGAAGCCGATGCATTGCAGCGGAAAGGACGGGTTCCATATGACTGCAAGAGAGCGCAGATGGAAAAAGAACGAGCCGGAGCTGGACGCCCTGTACCAGTCTCTCTACGATGATGCGGAGAAGCTGGCAGAGCTGAAGCAGATCATGCGCACGGCGGAGAGCCAGCGCAGCCCGGCACTGCGGAGGCTGGACGGCCGCCGGGAGAAGGACCCCAACTGGTATCAGTCCGGAAAGATGCTGGGTATGACCATGTACACAGACCTCTTTGCCGGGAACATCCAGAACCTGGGGCGCAAGCTGGAATACCTGGCCAACCAGGGCATCACCTACCTCCACCTGATGCCGCTGCTGAAAATGCCCCACCCGGACAACGATGGGGGCTACGCCGTAGAGGACTTCACCCAGGTGGACCCCTCCCTCGGCACCAACGAAGACCTGATTCTCCTGGCCTCTGCCATGCGCCGCCGGGGCATGAGCCTGTGCCTGGACTTTGTGATCAACCACACCTCAGACACCCACGAGTGGGCTAAGCGGGCCAAGAGCGGCCAGAAGGAGTACATGGACCGCTACATCTGCTACGAGACCGAGGACATTCCCCGGCAGTATGAGCGCACCGTGCCCGATGTCTTCCCCACCACCGCCCCCGGCAGCTTTATCTGGGTGAAAGAGATGAAGCGCTGGGTCTGCTCCTCCTTCTATCCCTTCCAGTGGGATCTCAACTACCGCAACCCCGCGGTGTTCAACGGCATGATGGAGTACATGCTTCAGCTGACCAACATGGGGGTGGAGGTGCTCCGCATCGACGCCACCCCGTACCTCTGGAAAGAGCTGGGCACCACCTGCCGCAACCTGCCCCAGGTGCACACCATCATGCGGATGATCCGCCTCATCACCGACACCATCTGCCCCGGCGTGCTGCTGAAGGGCGAGGTGGTGATGGCCCCCAAGGAGCTGGCCCCCTATTTCGGCAGCCAGGAGAAGCCGGAGTGCCATCTCCTGTACAACTCCTCCACCATGTGCACTCAGTGGAGCGCCCTGGCCTCCGGCGACATCCGGCAGCTGAAGCATCAGCTGGACGACCTCCACTCCCTGCCGCTGCACTGCCACTTCGTGAACTACATCCGCTGCCATGACGACATCGGCTGGGGCCTCAACGAGGAGTACGGCAGCACTTTGGGCCAGGACCCTCTGCAGCACAAGATCTTCCTCTACAACTTCTACAGCGGCAACTTCCCCGGCAGCTGGGCCAAGGGCGAGCTCTACAACTACGACCCGGTATCCAAGGACGCCCGCACCTGCGGTACCACCGCCAGCCTCTGCGGCATCGAGAAGGGCCTGGAGGACCAGGACGAGAACGAGATCACCCTGGGCATCCAGCGGGATCTCCTGATGCACGCCACCATCATGGCCATGAAGGGCTTCCCCATGCTCTCCAGCGGCGATGAGATCGCCCAGCTCAACGGTTACGACTATCATGACGACCCGGACCGGAGAGAGGACAGCCGCAACGTCCACCGCAGCAAGTTCAACTGGGAGAACGCAGAGCTCCGCAAGCAGCCCAACACCATCCAGCAGCGGGTCTGGGACGGCCTCAACAAGATCGAGGACATCCGCCGCACCGAGTACTGCTTCAGCCCGGAGAGCAGCGTCTCCACCTGGGACACCCACACCAACGGCGTGCTGGCCATCGTCCGGCGCTGCGGCGCCGAGACCATGGCCTGCCTCTTCAACTACTCCGGTAAGGATCAGACCATCACCATGGACGCCATGGAGGGGACCTTCACGGACCTCATCTCCGGCAATTCCGTGACGCCATCCCGTCTCACCATGGCCCCCTGGCAGTACATGTTCTGCCGCAAGAAGGGCTGAGCCCGCTACATCTATCCATACAGACAGCCGGCAGCGCATTTCGCTGCCGGCTGCCTTTTTGAAAATTTTAGAAAATTTCTCTCGCTGTGCCAAAAAGGGATTGCAAATGCCCTGGAAATGCTTTACAATGCAGATGGGGTGGTGTTTCAGTCCCACCGGTGTCTCGGCGTCCCGGGCACCGGTGGGATTGACCTTATCTGGGAGCAGGTGAGCCCGGCTGTCTGGTGCAGCCGGGTGTTTTGCTGCCCGGGTATTTCGTCTGACAGAACCCGCCCGGAGGCCTGCCGAAGGCCATATTAACCACCGATTGTATTACAAAATCCAGAATACTTTTTCTGCGGAGGCGAACGAACAAATAAGTAAGTTAATACAGATCTGAAATCCCGATTCAAAAAGAAAGAAAATTTGAAAATACATCTTGCTATTTAATTGAAAATCGTGTATGATGGCCTGGAGCTCCGGGTCCGGGCTCATGTGTAGGGGGACGCCCCTGCAAAAAGCAGTGCGGCCTACTGAGAGTGGCAGCTATAAAAGCCGGAGAAGCTTGCGGATAAGTAGCATCTATAAAAGCCGGTGAGGCCTACCGAATAAGTGGCAGCTTTACTGAGGCTGCGGCGGATCCGCCGCAGCCCTCTTCAATTTACAAGGGAGGGGAGACCTATGAAACCTTTTCGATTTGGCCTATATCAGGTGGACCGGGGGTACCGGGAAGCTCTGGCCAAGGTAGACCGCCATGTGATGCCGGTGCCGGAGGATGACGCGGAGACCTGGCCGCCGGTGTGGATCCTGGTGGACTTCAGGAAGAGGGCGTACTGCATCCCGGTGAGTGCCCCCAAGGAGAAGCATACCGCCATGAAGAACCTGACGGACTTCTTCCGGATCATGGAGGACGGCAAGTGTATCGGCGTGCTGAACCTCAACGGCATGATCCCGGTGCGGGAGGATCTCCTCCACTCGCTGGAGTTGAACCCGATGCCGGGTGATCCCTTGGAGATGACACAGTACAAGAACCTGGCCAAGAAGCAGCTGGATGTGTGCGAGAAAAGCCGGGATACCATTCGCAAGCGTGCGGTTCGCCTCTACGACATCCTGGCCTTCGGCTGGGCGGGACCGGGTCTTGTAGCCCGCTGCTGCGACTTCAGAGCATTGGAGCAGGTGCTGCGGGAATATCCCCAGACTGCCTGAGGGCAGTGGATTGGATTTTCAGCGGTCAGCGGCTCACTTTTGACCGCTGAAATGCCCTATGAACTTTGAAAAAGGAAAATCCTGGCTCGTCTGCATAGAGGATATGACCTGGCTCAAAAAGTTCACTAGACCAGCCAAAACTGATGTATCTCCGA
>CANRFN010000166.1 GCA_947629915.1 uncultured Oscillospiraceae bacterium
GGCATCGGGGGTACCCCCTGGGGGGTCTCGGGTGGCTAGTGTCGGTTCCAATCAACAAATTTGTCGAATATCACCAAGTGGATAGGAGGCGAGGACATGGAAGTCCTTCTGCGGAGAGTACAGCCTGGAGATGCCCCCGCCCTGGCCCATGTCCAGACGGAGAGTTGGAAGGCGGCCTTCCGGAACATCCTGGACCCGGCTACCTTGGAGCGGTGTACCGACCTGGGCCGGGCCACCCGCATGTATGAGGGTCTGCTGCAGGAGCACAAGGGGAACGGCTATCTTCTCACCCTGGACGGCCACCCCCACTGCATCGCCTGGTGGGATGCCGCACGGGATCCGGAATACACCGGGAAAGCGGAGCTCATCTGCATCCACAGCCTGCCCCAGCACTGGGGGATGGGATACGGCGGCATGATGATGGACCGGGTACTGGCAGACGTGAAAGCCGCTGGGTTCTCCGAGATTGTGCTGTGGGTCTTCACGGACAACGCAAGGGCCCGCAGGTTCTACGAGGCCAAGGGATTTCACGCCACGGAGCATGTAAAGCCAGGGCTCGGCACCCAGGAGATCTGCTATATCAGAGCACTGTGAGCATCGGCGCAACCGCATACCCCGGCAGGAGGGATACAGATCCCATGGAGATCCGGCAGATCACGGACGATGGGGAGAAGAGCGCCATCGCACGGCACATCCTGGAGGCGCTCCCGGAGTGCTTCGGCATCCCGGAGGCGCGGGAGGAATACATCGCAGACAGCGCCCGCACCATCTTCTTCTGCGCCTTTGACGGGGATCGGCCCGTGGGGTTCCTGTACCTGAAGGAGACAGGCCGCGCCACCGCGGAAGTGCACGTCTTGGGCGTGCGGAAGGCCTTTCACAGGCGAGGGATCGGAACGGCGCTGTTTCAAAGGGCCAAGGCGGCAGCAATGGAACAGGGATACTCCTTCCTGCAGGTGAAGACCGTCCAGATGGGCCGCTATCCCGCTTACGACAGCACCAATCTCTTCTATCTCTCCCTCGGCTTTCAGGAGTTCGAGGTGTTCCCCACGCTGTGGGACGAGGGGAACCCTTGCCAGGTGTATGTGATGAGCCTCAGGTGAGGTCTTGTCTGCGGGGGTGTGTTAGGATGCGCAAGAACAGCACAATTCGATATGCCGATCTTCACGATCTCCCCGTCCCGCAGGCACACGATGCGCACATCTCCGAATGCGAGCTGCGCAACATTCTCCCGGCAAAGAGGGTGCTCGTCCTGGAGCAGGGAGATACCTTCATCGGGTGGCTGCGGTACGGCTTGTTCTGGGACAACATTCCCTTTCTGAACATGCTGTACATTCTGGACGGCTACCGCAGGCAAGGATATGGTGTGAAACTGGTCTCGTTTTGGGAAGCAGAGATGGCAAAAGCGGGATACCGGCAGGTCCTCACCTCCACCCAGTCCGATGAGCAGGCGCAGTTTTTCTATCGCGCAATCGGATATACGGAATGCGGCGCTCTCTTGCTGCCGAAAGAGCCGCTGGAGATGTTTTTCATCAAGAGCCTGGTACAATGAGTCCCGTTTTAGGGCTGCGTCTGGGCACTGCATGAGGATCGATATGCCCTATGCATCAGAGATGAAGCGCTAAACGAGATCGCCAAGGCTGACCTTCCCGCATGGGTTCTCCGACCGCAGAGCGGCGACAGTTCATCTGTCCACATGAAGAACAGCTGATCCACACAATTACGAATCGCAATGAGGAACCCACCGTGGCACAGACCGTCTCCGCGCTCTATGACGCCTATCGCCCCGTCAACGAGGCCTTCCGCAAGGCACTGGAGGCCA
This sequence comes from uncultured Oscillospiraceae bacterium, assembly GCA_947629915.1. Taxonomy (GTDB): domain Bacteria; phylum Bacillota; class Clostridia; order Oscillospirales; family Oscillospiraceae; genus Enterenecus. The sequence goes on from CANRFN010000166.1 coordinate 1,820, forward strand.
AGGCCCCCAAACAGGCAAAGTCCCTGGCACTGCAGCTCCACGCGCTGGTCCATCCCGCCTGCGTATCCGGCGGCAGCGAGAAGACCATGGCAGACTATGTGGCGGGCTACCTGTTTGCAGGACACCAAGAAGATATGGTGCCACGGCAGCCCTGGGAGACAGACCTTCACTACGCCGGCACAGACCGGGTCCCCCTGGTGTGGCAGCTCTGGCACACCGCCCGGATCGAGGATCTGGTCTCCAACATCCTTCTGGCAGACCAGGGCCAGATCTTCAACGGCCGTTGGCAAAAGGAGATCGGCTCGCCCATCCGAGACACAGGCAACGCCCTGGAGCCAGATGAAATCATCCAATTCGGCAAGGCGATCCGGCCGGAGGCACTGCACGCCTATATGGTAGAGGTGGGGAGAAACACCCGGAAGATCATCGCGAATCTGAAGAACGAGGAACTGTTCCAGATGGTCCCCGAGGAGTGGGTCATGCGGATCTACGAGGAGGGCGGGGTAGCAGCAGACCTGCGCTCTGTGTGGCTGCTGGTGTTCTGGGGCAGGCTCACCCGTGCCGGCATGCTGGAGACACCCCTCACCAACCACTTCATGATGCATCTCCCGCCCTGTCTGGACTGCCTCCCGATCCTGCCCGCGTAACCGCTCGTGTTCGACAGTACGAAATCAGCAAGACCGCAATCCAAATTTTAGGAGGTATATAAAAATGGCGAAAGGAAAAGACCGTTTCGAGGCTGTCTTTACCGATGGCTCTCCGCTGAGCGAATCCGGTGTCCGCCAGATCCTCGTGGACAAAGAGACCGGTGTGAACTATCTCGTCTGGAAATCCGGCTACGCAGGCGGCATCACGCCGCTCTTGGACGCAGACGGGAAAGTGATCGTCACAAAGTGAATTCATCGCTGTCCAGACCAGCTTAGGAGGTGCCGGCAGTGACGGTTATCCTTGGAATCTTTGTCATCGCAGTCGGGCTATTCATGCTGCTCAAACCGGATGACTTCTATGAATTTACGGAAAGCTGGAAGTCCAACATAGATGCTGAGCCCTCAGATTCCTACCTGAAATACACCCGGATTATCGGCGGCGTACTTCTGGCAGTCGGAGTGGTGGGGCTAGTAGGTTTTTTCTTTCAGCATTGAGCCTTTCCCGTCTTGTCCGTCTATCTTCCGCTGCGCACAGCGGTTGACGAATATCCGCAAAGGAGCCTGATCGTATGAAAAAACTGATCTTCGGCTGTGTCCTCATGCTGTTCGGCGGGATCTGCGGCACCGGTTGGCTGATAGCATTCAGCAACCTGGTGGAGCCGGCGGCCTGGAGCACCCTTCTGAACGTCTTCCCCATCGTGGGGTTCGGGCGTGCGGACGGGTACATCGTGCTCCTGTTCTACGCCATCGCCGTGCTCGGCGCAGTCCTCGCCATACAAGCGTTGAAAGAGGACAAGTAGCGACGGATACCCGTTGCAACACAGACACCACCCCTGCATCACGAGGAGACACAGACAAGAGGAAAACAGCAAGCAAAACCAACCGCCCCAGAAGGAACCGCAGCGCGTGGACCGGGAAAAGGTCCGGTTGCAGGTTAAGGAGCTCCTGAAGTTGGCAAAAGAAGTGGACGAGATGTCTGGAAAATTGCAGCTTGCGGAGTTCGAAGCGGAACAGCGCAAACTGCGAAACGCCAAAGACGCTAAGCCCTGAACAAGACAAAGAAGCCCGCCGGCATCTGAGAGAACACAGATGCTGGCGGGCTTCTTGTGTAGGGCGATTGTCTGGTTGTACGGGCAGAGTCCCTGCGGATGAGGTTCAGCCGGGACATTGCCGTCCAAAAGGGGTTGTGAGCGTCTGGGACCCGTCCACAGCGGTATGTGCAGCAGATAGAGGCCCGCTCGCAGGGTTTCCCTACACGAATCCGATCACTGCTTCTTGGCCAGCTTCTGATACAGTTTCACAAAGCCGGCCTTCCAGCAGAGGAGCAAGCCGCCCACCACACCGATGGCCGCCTGGGCGATCTCATAGGGCAGCTTGAGCATGGCGTACTCGAAAGTACTGTACACGTAGATCTTGCCCAGGGTGTACCCCACCACCATGATCACGGCGCCGATGAGCGTCCCGATGGTGGAGGCCAGCACCGGCTTCTTCTGCAGCACATGGTGGGAGAAGACGGAGATCACCACCGCCTGCAGTCCGTGGGTTACCAGGGACACAAACATGGGGGCGGGATAGAACAGCAGGTCTCCCAGGAAAGAGCCGATGCCGCCAACGGCAAAGGCGGCCAGCGGGTCCAGGAGAATGGATGCGGTCACGATCACCACATCGCAGAGATACAGGTGTCCGCCGGGGACGGGGATGCCGAAGGAGCTCATGGCGATGTTCAGGGCCATGAAGACGGCGGTGCTGCACACCCAGTACGCGGTGTACTTGGCCTTGGAGGGATGGCTGTCAGACAAAATGATCTTCCTTTCGCGATGTCTGCAGCGGCCCGGGGGGTTGGTTTGAAAGCCTCCCGAACTGCGCGTGAGATCCGGTCTGCGGGAGTCCTTCACAGGCAGGCCGGTCTCGGAATGTATAGAGCCAAGCGCTCCCCTGCCGCCCCTCCCCCCAGGCAGGTCGGCAGGTCGAGCCCTTGGGAGGAGAGAGCGGACCGGCGTCCTTTCGCCGGTCCGCTCTCTGCCCTCAGACTCGGATTGGGTAGAATGCGCTTACGCTCAGGCGTTGGCACCCTGGGCCGCGGTTACGGCGTCAAAGCCGGCCTGCAGATCTGCCAGGATGTCATCGATATGCTCGGTGCCGATGGACAGCCGGATCGTGTTGGGCTTGATTCCCTGGTCCGCCAGCTCCTCTTCGTTCAGCTGGCTGTGGGTGGTGGTGGCCGGGTGGATCACCAGGCTCTTCACGTCTGCCACGTTGGCCAGCAGAGAGAAAATCTTCAGGTTGTCGATAAAGGTGTGGGCCTCCTTCACCCCGCCCTTGATCTCGAAGGTGAAGATGGATCCGCCGCCGTTGGGGAAGTACTTCTCGTAGAGGGCGTGATCCGGGTGATCGGGCAGGGACGGGTGGTTCACCTTCTCCACCAGAGGGTGCTTCACCAGGAAGTCCACCACCTTGGCGGTGTTCTCCGCGTGCCGCTCGAGGCGGAGAGACAGGGTCTCCACGCCCTGCAGGAGCAGGAAGGCTGCAAAGGGAGAGATGGTGGCGCCGGTGTCCCGCAGGATGACCGCACGGATGTAGGTCACAAAGGCGGCGGGGCCAACGGCCTTCACGAAGGAGATCCCGTGATAGCTGGGGTTGGGATCGGCGATGGCGGGATACTTGCCGCTGGCAGCCCAGTCAAACTTGCCGGAGTCCACGATGACGCCGCCCAGGGTGGTGCCGTGGCCGCCCAGGAACTTGGTGGCGGAGTGCACCACGATGTCTGCGCCGTGTTCGATGGGCCGGATGAGATACGGGGTGCCGAAGGTGTTGTCCACCACCAGGGGCAGGCCGTACTTGTGGGCCAGGACAGCCAGGGCATCGATGTCGGGGATGTCGCTGTTGGGGTTGCCCAGGGTCTCGATGTAGATGGCCCGAGTGTTCTCCTGGATGGCGGCCTCTACCTCGTTGAGGTCGTGGATGTTCACGAAGGTGGCGGTGATGCCGAAGTTGGGCAGGGTGTGGGCCAGCAGGTTGTAGCTGCCGCCGTAGATTGTCTTCTGGGCTACGAAATGTCCGCCGTTCTCGCCCAGTGCCTCCAGCACATAGGAGATGGCAGCGGCACCGGAGGCCACAGCCAGAGCGCCAACACCGCCCTCCAGAGCGGCGATGCGCTGCTCCAGAACGTCCTGGGTGGAGTTGGTGAGACGGCTGTAGATGTTGCCGGCATCGGCGAGGCCGAAGCGTGCGGCGGCGTGCTCGCAGTTGTGGAACACATAGGAGGTAGTGGCATAGATGGGCACCGCACGGGCATCGGTGGCGGGATCGGCGTGCTCCTGGCCCACATGGAGCTGCAGGGTTTCAAACTTGTATTCAGACATGATAATCACCTTTCGTTTTTTGTGTTGTGGTTGGGGTGGTACTCAAGAACAGGACCGGCAACACATTCGTCCGAATCGGTAATTCTGCCGCACAAGCGCCTCGAAATAGTTCTTCATAGGGATACCTGCCTTCATGGGGTTCTGGGAGCCGGGATTGGCTTCCTACATTAACCTACTGGTTAGGTTGGTTTAGATTCTACCGCGTGAAGGAGAGGTTGTCAACGGGAAAATGTCCGGGAGCGCCCAAAATTTCACGCTTTATCCGGGTGAAGTTTTCACACTCTGCACAGAGATCTCCCGTTTTGGGGCAGGTCCCGCCGGTTTTATACCAGCATCTGGATATCGGTCTCAAGAGATGGACTTGCAGGTTCAGCCCGCCTCCTAATCCCCCATTTTCATCCCCAGGGATTGGTCCGCCGGCCCGCCTGCAGGGTGGGATTGTACCGCGGTCGGGCGGGGCTGTCAACGGGAAAACGAACTTTTGGGCCAGGTTGATCTGGTTTTTCTGCTGTTTCTCCCGGAGTCTTACCGCTTTCTTTCCTCTCTTTGTGGTCTGCCGATGCATGCCGCCTCCTTGACAGCAGTCTCCTCCGCGGCATCTGCTCAGGCAAAACGTTCCATCTACAGCAGCGAATTTTCATCTTCTGCACTTTTTGTGTTGATTTCTGGGTTGCCTGCCCCCATAATGAAGGATATTGATGATTTGGACAGCAGTTAGGGCAGTCGCTGGAACTCATATGTGTCTTGTGCGACATTGTGCAGCTGCCCCTACAAGTCTTGTCCTGGGGTGCGGGATGCCGAGCAACAAACAGATTCTCAGCCGAAAACTGATCCTGGAGGAAAGGAGCGGGGGGCGATGATTCTGTTGGCCAGCCACAACAAGGAGGACATTCAAATCCTGGCGGATCAGGTGTACCGTATCTCCGCGGGAGTGGTCTCCCAGAGTGAGGAGCGTCTCCAATGAGATATCGCATTTGGTACGGGATCGCTGCGGTTTTGATTCTGGCTGCAGCTGTGTTCGGGTTGTCGAAACGGAATACGTATCAGGACTTGGCGCACAGCGAGGACCCGTATGCTGATGTGCTGGTGGCTGAGTTGCCGGAAAAGATTGCACTTACCAACTGTGAAAGAATGCGCACAGCGCTTCCCGCGGCACCTCTGATCATGCGCGTTCAGGTGCTGGAAGATCTGGAGTACGTCTTCAATGACAGCAAGCTCAAAGTGCGGGTGGAAGACGTTTTTTCGGGTACAGACTGTGCAGTTGGCGATGAGATCTATCTGACAGGGCGCTTTCACCTTTCTTTTGACGAAGATCAGACTACGCTGGAATGCTTCTTTGTGAATGTCCCAAAGGTAGGGGAAGACTATCTGGTGTTTGTGGAGGAGCGTGTCGTGTCCTATCACGACCTGCTTCCTGTGTACAGGATGTTTCCGGACTCCATTTTTGCGCCGATCTTTCATTATGCAGACAGCCAGTGTACCATCCTGCCAACGGATGGACTCAACACCTATGTCCCTTATGAGATGGTCCGGGAGAACGAGTTTTTTGTGATGACAGAGCGGGCATTCCAAGCCCTGACCGATTTAAAACATGAGATGCTGGAGCGCTATCCGATCCGGTAGCGCATACTGAATAGACAGATACAGCGCTGATGGTCTTCCTGGTCTGCATCAGGCACTTTTTGGCGCCGGGAAGTCCGCTGCAAGGTGCTGGATATAGCTTCGGCCCCGGGTACAGTCCCATAGATCCTGCACCTACCAGCGGTCTCAAGCAGAACTGGACGATCTATACGGCAGCATTCCCAACGTGTCGACCGAGGTTGGATGGTACGTTTCTCCTGCAGGATGCGCGGACCCTGCCCATCCTCCATGCGATCATCCAGGACCACTCTTCCTTCTACTTCATGGACTTCCGCCGCTCCAACCAGATGTGCAGTGTAATCGCCATCTGCCTCGCCGGCCAGATGCGGGACGCTAGAGCCGTGGAGGACCTTCTTCCCATCCTGCACCCGGAGGAGTACGAGAAACCCATGCACCACACCCTGCTCACCCCGGACTACAAGCGCACCATCACGAAGGGGCGTGCTCCAGGGCGAAGGAACCGGCCCAGGCGCACACGCCAGGGGCGAGAATCGGGCCCAGTGGGATGAGCACTGCCGCCAATACGGCGGCTGCAAAAAACACCACCAGCGGCGCGGAGACTCAGAAGTGCCGGAGGAACATGTACAGGCAGTTGCCCAGCACGATCTTGGTGGTGTTTTCAAACTGGGACATATACGGGAAGAGCCAGCTGCTCCACCCGATCAGCAGCACCGCAATGACGCCGATGATCACGAGGAACGCCAGGGGCAGCTCACCCGCAAAAAGCACTGGCCCTTCCTGGCCAGTGCTTTTTGTATCGTATTCGCACGTTCACATCTGCACGCAGCCTTTACTCAATACACTCGTTACGTGCCCTTTGAACTCTGCGCTCCAGTTCCTCGATGGCTGCCATTTGATCCGTGGGCGCCTGCTCTTCCTTCTGCCTGAGGAATTGGATCTGACGCTCCATGGCCTGCAGGTCGGATGATGTCCACGGGCCGTTCCAAACCCTCCGCAAAGCCTCAGACGGCATGCACTGATCAGATGTACTGTCATAGAGACAATCCTTCTGACGATCCCACAAAGTGATCCTCGAGAAGTGAGGATCCTGCACCAGCACATCCAATGTGTTGGGAAGTGCCTTTACGACCAAATCGTGAGAGGCAACAACAGTGGCTCTGGGGACGGTCCCTCGATCCCGCATCTGATAAAACCGGAGCAAGGTGCTTGCAAGGGACTGTTCCGGCCGCACTGCGATTGCGGCCAGCTCCACCGTATATCCCCTGGAAACCAGCAGTGCCGCCGTCTTTTTCGGAACTTCTGCGGTACGGCCTGTTCCCTCAATAATCAGATTATACTGGGATAATGACAGGGTTTCGATCAGCGCCTCCGTTACCGCACCGGAAAACGGCCCAGTCCAGCGGACATAGTCTGAGCCCGCTTGTCGAATCAGTTCCCGATACGCAGGATGGAATCTGCGATAATCATCGCCATTGATGGAAAAGGCGTCCTGCTGGAACCTGGTGAAAAAATACTGAGAAAGGACAGATTTTCCGGCTCCAGGTTGGCCTGCCATAAGGATTGCCCTCGGCATCTCCTGATGAGCATGAGGGTAGATAATATCTTCCTGGCTTATCTGCATAGAGGATACGACTTGGTTTAAAAGGTTCATAAATTCCGCTAGAACAGCGATATTTTAGAA
>CANRFN010000167.1 GCA_947629915.1 uncultured Oscillospiraceae bacterium
GGAGATACATCAGTTTTGGCTGGTCTAGTGAACTTTTTGAGCCAGGTCATATCCTCTATGCAGACGAGCCAGGTTTCTACAAAACTTAGTCAACTTCTTTCCTCTGTAGCCTATTGTCCGGCCGGAGAACACGGCTCTTTCCGTCAGAACTTAATCAATGGCATGGCGCTCATAGTCAACGGCTTAGTTAATCTCCGGGCTTCGTAGTCAATTGCAGAGTCTGAAAACCTTCTCCTCTCGCCAGTCCAAAAGTGCAACAGGCTGTTGCACAAACGGCATCAATGCAGCAAGGGTACAACGCTGGATATCAAGGGAAATAGCTGGGAGGCACATATGAAGATTGGTGCGTATCAATTTAGGGCTACTGGGAACATAGATAACAATCGGGAGATCATACATGCAGCAATTTCTGAAGCAGTTTCACAAAAACTTGATTTGCTGGTTTTCCCGGAATGTGCTTTGACAGGATATCCTCCATATGATATTCCAAATTCCGCAGCAGTGGATTTTCATCGTGTCACAGCTTGTTTAGAAGAATTACAAGCCATTGCATCCGAAAAGAAGCTCTGTATCGTTCTGGGGACGGTTTTGAAAGAACAGGATAAAATACACAACAGCGCAGTGGTTTTCACACCGAACGGTAAGCCGATCGTTTATTCCAAGCGGGCGCTTTGGGGGTATGACAAAGACAATTTTTCAACCGGACATAGCAAAGGCATTTTTCAGTTTGCCAATAGAAAGATCGGTGTTCGTATCTGCTTTGAGGTCAGATTCCCAGAGTATTTCAAAGAATTGTATCGTGAGAATACGGATTTAGATATCATTTTGTTTTATGATATTTCCAAGCAAGAAGACATACAGCGGTATGAATTGATCCGCTCCCACATCCGTACTCGCGCAGTTGAAAATGTATGTCCTATCCTAACCGTAAACACCTCTGCTCCCTTTCAGACTGCGCCAACTGCATTATTTGGCAGGTCCGGTCAGGTGCTGTTGGAGCAGGAGAGAAACAAGGAGGGACTGCTTCAATATGAGCTTGATTTTCCACCTCTCAACTTTGGTGAACGGGGCAGAAAGGAAATCTCCGATCTGTTGACAAATGCATAAGAACAATCCCAGGGCGGAAGATTCGCGAAAGCCACAGCACGCCTGAGGAAGTGCCGCATCATAGAACTTTTGAAGCGCTTGACAGTGATCGAATCACGGTTTCATGTTCTCCAACCGGCAGTTGTAGATCTTCGAATCGGTACAACACCCTGTCGCTTCCAATATGCGCACAAATTGCGCTATCGTAAGGCCATCCAGCAGAAGGTGGTGCAACCGATGGTGAACATGGGTCACTTTGGAAAGAGGATCGCCGCGCTCAGGCGGAAAGCAGGTCTATCCCAAACTGATTTAGCAGAAAAGCTTGGCGTCACATCGCAGGCCGTGTCAAAGTGGGAGTGTGGAAATTCAGTCCCGGATATTGATATTCTGTTAGAGCTGTCTCATATGCACAAAGTCACGATCAACGATATGTTTGAAGATGTCGACCTGCTCTATCCGCTTACTGGCACGCAAACCGGCTCTTCCGGAATTGCCTATTTTGCACCGGAGCAAGAGAGGGAGTACAACATCGAATGGGCCAATGCGATGCAGGCGGACAAATGGATCCAGCGCAACTGGGAGTACACAAGAACAGATCACGCATATCGAGATGGGATTGGAAAGCAGATTGCCTCCTGCGATGGGGTCATCCTGGAACTTGGTGCAGGCCCCGGCGGAGGATTCATGCCCTATATTCTCAAGGCAAATCCCAATGCCACCATCATTATCAACGATCTCTCCCCCACGGTTGTCCGTGAATGGAAATGCTTCTTGGACAGGGAACTGGACTCTCCCAACCTCTATTTCGCAGTGTTCGATTTCTGTCATATGCCGCTCAAGGACAACTGCATTGACATCATTTCGGATGGCGGCGGGATCGGCAACTGCGAGGGCAGCAAGGCAAAGGCGCTGAAAGAGGCGTACCGCGTCTTGAAACCCGGCGGCAAGCTCATCACCTCTACTGGGTTTGTGAATCGAGAGACCTTTGCAGCGCTCCCGGTGGAGGCGCAAAAGGTCTTGCTTGAAAAGCGCCCCGATGTGTTCGAAGATCTGTATGAGGACACGGTGCTTGCCGGCTTCAGCAAGATCGACAGCGTGATCAGCGGATGCTGGTATACCGATGACGATGAGAGCTCGATTGCTGATTTGGCCCGGTCCCTTGGCGTCAACCTGAAGTTCACAAGCTACACCAGATATTGCACCAAGGAATGAGGCGCCCGCCACGCACGGAGCCAAGGATAGGAGAATCGGGGGGTGAACGCATGAAAATAGACCGGCTCATCGGCATCATCACGACCCTGCAGCAGAAGAAAACGGTTACCGCCCCGTACCTTGCTGAGAAATTTGAGGTGTCCCGCCGCACCATCCTGCGCGATATCGAGGACATCTGCAAGGCCGGCATCCCCATCGTCACCACCCAGGGTGCAGGCGGCGGCATCTCCATCATGGATGGCTTCTCTCTGGATACCACTGTGTTCACAGAGCAGGAGCTTACGGCCATCTTCACGGGGCTCAAGTCCCTGGACAGCGTCTCCCACTCCGCCATAGCTGAGAATCTCGCCCAGAAGATCGGCGGCAGCTCCGCCATCCGATTGGCGGACAACATGGTCATAGACCTGTCCTCGTTCTACAAGGATGACCTTGCCAATAAGATCGACACGATCAAGCGGGCAATGAACGAGTCTAAGTGCATCTCATTTCGCTATTGCTACACCAAAGGAGAAGCCGATAAGCTCATTGAGCCGTACCTGATCGTCTTCAAGTGGTCCGATTGGTATGTGTTCGGCTTCTGCAGGGAGCGGCAGGATTACCGGATGTACAAGCTCCGCCGCCTGTGGAACCTGGAAGTATCGGAAGAGTCCTATACAGTCCGAGACATCCCTGAGGAGAAAAAGCAGTTCGGCTCGCACTTCACCGATGACTACATGATCACAGCGGTCTATGACCCATCTGTGAAATACAGGTTGATCGAAGAGTACGGGCGGTACTGCTTTACGGAGCAGGCGGATGGAACGCTGTATACGGAGTGGGGGTTTTCTACCCAAAGGAGCGCTGTAGATTGGTTTTTGAGCTTTGGAGACAAGGTAAAAGTTCTCGGCCCGCCAGAAATGGTGGATGCCATGAAATCCGCATTGCAAGCAGCTTTAGGTCTGTATGAGACCTGACCCTCCACTGCCCTGTTCTGCCTGTACCCTCCGTGCTTCTGTGGGGATCCACCGATGAAAAAACATTTTTCGGCTGCTCGAAACATGACATACTGTTGTCCTGTTTGGTGTGATATCGTACCAGAAAAACAGGAGGTCATGGAAAATGGTAGATTCCAGATGTGGATTGCACTGTACCAGTTGCGAATACAGGGAGCCCTGCGGCTGCGGCGGCTGCATCGAGACCAACGGGCACCCGTTTCACGGGGAATGCCCCGTTGCCGTGTGCTGCCAGGACAGAGGCATCGAACACTGCGGCAACTGCGCGGACATTCCCTGTGCGCTGCTGATGCAGTATTCCGGCGACCCTGAGCAGGGCGATACGCCCCCCGGCGCCAGGATCGCACAGTGCATCAAGTGGGCAAGGGGGCAGTAGCGAATGGACGAGGCAAAACTCAACTCTCTCCGGATGGAGCGTCAGTGTCTGCTGGACAAGGCCGATGAAACCGCGTATCTCGCGCTGTACCGGGACCTGCAGCCGGGGCAAAACGTGTATTGGAACGGCTTCGGTGAGCCTCCCACGCTGATCTTCCGGACGGATTTCGATGACAAGGCGTTCAACCGAGGCCGTCAGCGGGAGCGGAAGCTGGTGAAGGGACGGTTTGCCGGCGGCAACATTGGGTGGATCATACCGGAGGACCTGGAGTTGTTTGCCGCCCTGTACCAAAAGCTGCTCCCCCACCCCACAGCCGAGCAACTGCAGGTCCTGGATCTGATCGATAGGGTCGGGCCACTCAATATCCAGCAGGTCAAAGAGGAGACCGGTCTGCTGGTAAAGCAGACCACCCCGATTCTCCATCGTCTCCAGGAGGCCTTTCTGGTCTACGAAGACCAGTACGATGGCGAGTGGGACCGCTGCTGGTACAAGTTCGAAGAGATGTTTCCGGCAGCGGACTTGCACCGATACACCAGACAGGAAGCGCTGAAGGTCTTGCTGCAGCGGTTTGCCTATCGGGCCGTATACTTTGACACCGCAATGGCGAAGTCCTTCTACAAGATCCCGGAAAAAGAGATCAAGCAGGCCGTGGTTGAACTGGTTGCAGAAGGGGCTCTTGCGGCATCCGGTTCCGGCTATATTCTGCAGAGGGACCTGGAACTTCTTGAAACCTATACGCCCCGGGAGATGCACTTTGTCTACGCGATTCACCGGAACGACTTCCTCTACAAGATGCAGGAACCCGCTTTAAAGCAGATGGCAAAGAAGCTCACCGATGGGCTTGCGTATGACCACGAGCCCTTGCAGTACCTTCTGATCGATGGTGTGTTTCACGGAGCGGTAGTGGGCCACTTCCGCAACGGGCCGTATGACTTGAACGATGTTGTCTGCGACCTGCCAAACGCAGAGAATCGCAAGGGCGAGATCATCGAGGCGGTTCGGATGGTAAACTTCGGGAAGACCCCCGCAAGATTTCTGGGCAATGCCATTTAAACATTGGAAGCAATCAAAACGCTTTCCAATATAATGCATTCCGTTTATTCACAACCAAAACGTACGTTTTGCGCCATTTGCTGTACATTATTTCATTTATTCTAATAGTCAAAACAGATCTGCCGCCCTGTGAACTTGCATATCGCAATTTCACAGGGCGGCTTTCTGCACTGCTGTGTGACTCCCAAGTCCTCGTATCCAGTTTCAGTATGGGATGATCCCCTGCCGAAGGTCTTTCGAAAATTGGTCTACTCAACCATGAATTTTCGTTGTTTTACTGTTGACAGGTTGCCGCTACAAGGATATACTACTCATGGCAGAGCTGCCAAATCCTGATTTGAGGATGCTACTGTCTTAATATGCCAACTTTTTCCACCAGCAGTGACATCATGTGACAGCATATTCCTTCCGCCGCGCCTCCATCCTGCAGACAGAGCAGCCGATTGCAGTACAACAATCTCCATAGCATGATGCAACACAAAAAGAGGTCAGAAAAGCGGCTTCTTGCATCAGTTTTCAGCGCTTTCCCGCGTTTTCTCCAGCCCAACTAAGTAACTTTCTTCATTCATAGCACCGATTAGAACGAAAGAATCAGGTGATTATCATTGACCCCAAGAAGTCTGGAAGTCTACATCAAGGACACTGATCTCTCACCCGAAGCAAAGGCCGTCTTGTCTCAGGCAAACATCGTCACACTGAATCAGCTGGAGCAGGTTGGTGTGAACAGTTTGCCGCACAACATCAGTGCATCCTGCATGCAAGAGATCGAGGACCTCATTGCACATGCCGATTCCACTTTTACCCTTTTCGAGACCAGGCGACATCTCGCCACTGATCCGGGAAAGAACAGCACTCCTCCCGAATTGCCGGGTTCTGAAAAGGACAGCCCGGCAGTTGCGGAGGAAGCGCCGGTTAAGGACGAAGTCTCCGACCAGGATCTCTGCGCCATTTCCCTGAATGATCTCAATCTGAGCGGCAGAGCGCGGAACTTTCTCTTGCGCAACGGCGTTTCAAACGCAAAAGATCTGATCCAATTCACCGCAGAGAACAATCTTTTCTACTTTACCGACATCTCATTCAAAACAATCAAAGAGATACGTGCCGTTGCAGACAACCTTCGCTCCCAGGCAAATGGTAGTGTTCTTCCCTCCCAACAGGCCCAATCTGGTAAAACAGATGCCGAGCCAGTTCAGGCGAAGAGGAAGAGATCGACCAAGGCCTCTAAGGCGAATGCTGTCGCAGGTGCTCCCGTTGCGGTCGATACGGTTCCGACCGAGGCCGATACAACGGGAATCAAAGCTGCCAAAGCCGATGTCAGCAAGACCGATCCTGTGGAAGCGGATCTAGCCAGCGAAGCGCTTCGTGCCATCCCGATATCAGCACTTCCGCTGAGTAGCAGAGCCCGTAAATTCTTCCAATGCCACAATGTCTCAAACGCAAAAGATCTGATCCAACTCACCTCTGAGAACGACCTTTTATCCTATCGCAACATCGGGCCCATAACGGCAAACGAGATACTCGCCATTGCAGAACGGCTCCATTCACCGGCATATGTGCGTGCTCTGCTCTCCCAACAGGATGCCAGCGGGACCGATTCTGTTGAAGCGGATGCAGCCAGCGAAGCGCTTCGTTCTATTTCGCTTTCCGCACTTCCGCTGAGTGCCAGGGCTCGTAAGCTCTTCCAACGCCACAATGTTTCAAACGCAAAAGATCTGATCCAATTCACCTCTGAGAACAACCTTTTGTCCTATCATGCCATCGGGTTCATAACGGCAAACGAGATACTCGCCATTGCCGAACGGCTCCATTCACCGGAATATGTGCGTGTTCTGCTCTCCCAACAGGCCGAATCTGATAAAACGGATGCCAAGCCAGTTCAGACGAAAAGAGCGACAAAGGCCTCCAAGGCGAAAGCTGCCGCTGGTGATTCCACTGAGGTCGGTACGGTCCCGACCGAGACCGTTACAACGGGAATCAATGCTGCCAAAACCGATGCCAGCGGGACCGATCCCGTTGAAGCGGATCCAGCCAGTGAAGCGCTTCGTGCTATTCCGCTTGCCGTACTTCCGCTGAGTTCCAGGGCTCGCAAACTCTTCCAATGCCACAATGTTTCAAACGCAAGAGATCTGATCCAATTCACCTCTGAGAACAACCTTTTGTCCTATCGCAACATCGGGATCACAACGATCAGGGGGATACGCGCCGTTGTAGAGCAGCTCCATTCACCGGCATACGTACGTGCTCTGCTCTCCCGACAGGCCAAATCGGATGCCGAGCCAGTTCAGGTGAAAAGAGCGACAAAGGCCTCCAAGACGAAAGCTGCCGCTGGTAATTCCGCTGCGGTCGGTACGGTCCCGACCGAGGCCGGTACAACGGGAATCATTGCCAGCGGGACCGATCCCGTTGAAGCGGATCCAGCCAGTGAAGCGCTTCGTTCCATTCCGCTTGCCGCGCTTCCGCTAAGTGCCAGGGCTCGTAAACTCTTTCGATGCCACAATGTTTCAAACGCAAAAGAACTGATCCAATTCTCTGAGAACGACCTTTTGTCCTATCGCAACATTGGGATCACAACAATAAAGGGGATACGAGCCGTTGTAGAGCAGCTCCATTCACCGGCATATGTGAGTTCCTTGCTTTCCAGACAACCCGAATTCGCAATACCGGATGCCAAACCAGTGCATTTCGAGTATCCTGCGTATCCCGAGTATCCCGAGGGTCTCACCAGTTGGGCTGATTCAATCGATGAAGTGCTCAGCACCATGTCTGTCGCCAGCCTTGATCTCGGCACCAGAGCTTGCAGAGCGTTGACGAACGCCGGGATCACAAACGCAAAAGAGCTCATTCATTTCCTTTCATGCAATTGCGATCTAAAATCCATGGACAACCTCGGCGATGGCACAGAACGCAAGATCATAGAAACGATAAACAACCTCCCCGCTGACATCTACATCTATCATTTTCCTGTCAGGTCAAGCGCATCTGCTGCAGTTGGATCCACTAAGACCGAGGCGCTAGATCGCTGGATTCACTCTGTCGATGAAAGGTTGTGCTCCATTTCCCTGTCCGATCTCAACCTCAGCACCACAGCCCTCGATTTCTTACAGCACAACAATATCTCCAACGCAAAAGATTTGGTTCATTTCACCCCAAGGCGCAACATCTATCTTCTCCCCAACTTTAGTCCCAAAACATATCGTGAAATATGCGGCATTGCGAAAGCGCTTCATCGCGATGTAATCTCACCTGGCCCTCCTTTGATGGCGGGTGTATTGGCAGATGCCCCGAGCACAGCGGATCTGATTCAGCCCATGGGAAAGGGATTCGATTACAATACGATCTCCACTCTCAGGGACGAGTTCTCCTTCCATTATGCCATGATGACCGAGTGGTTTGGCCTCTGCAGGGAGCGAATCCGGCAGCTACTAAACAAGCGCTCTCGCAGGCATCGGGACTGTTGGCGAGGGAATATTCTGGAGGATCATGAGGCAGACATTGTGCACCGCTTAATCCTTTCACGCAAGTACATATACAAAGATGAAGACAACAACGTCACTTGCTATTGTTTTAACAACAGAAAGGATAACTTTGTCTGCATCTTCGTGTACGAAAACTCCATCAAATGCTTCTTCTTGCATGAGTTTCCCAAAGCGCTGCAGGAAGAGATCATCTTCTCCGATTATCACGTAAGAATCATATGATGAAACAGAATGATCAGCATCTCAGAGACCGCTAAGGTGGCCACAACCAGTTTTCCAACCTGATTGGTGTCTCATACGCTATCCTCGCATTGGGCTTCAAACTGCCTTCAGAAACGGTCTGATCCCCATCCGCGCTACCGCATCAGACACATGATCTCTCAGATCAAAGGAGTGCCGCTCTATGGACCTGATCCGCCGAGAAAGCAGAAACCAGGCCTTCCACCACAAGAAGTTCTCTAGAAGTGCATGCGATTCGCCTATCGCGTTAAAAAGATTTGGTAAAATTAGGCAGCCATCTGTGCCGCCCACTCA
>CANRFN010000168.1 GCA_947629915.1 uncultured Oscillospiraceae bacterium
GCCGGAGAGAGCACGAATGTGTGAGAGTATTACACGAAATCCTCGTTTTTAGGTATGACTATAATTCGCAGTATCAACAGTACATCAAAAATCAAGGGAAGTGAAGGGCGCATTCACCCCCGCCTGACGCAAAGGGCGCTTTCAGACGGGGTACTCTGCGCTCCCGGATAGACCTCTCCCTGGAGAGCCTGGTGATCGAGCTCACCGGCGAGCCGGGCAAGATCGACGGCTTCCTGAAGGTCCTCACCCCGTACACCATCATTGAGATGGTGCGCTCCGGCGTGAACGCCCTGGAGCGGGGTCCCCGGACATACAACCTGAACTGATCAGACCAGACCATCAAGGCACCCCGGACGAATATCCGTCCGGGGCGCTGTGCACTCCCCCAGAAAAGGAAAGCCGCCGCGAGCTGCCTCTCATCGGGCGCTGCGGCGGAGCTTCCATCCATGTGGACGATCAGTGCTGCACGGTGTACAGCATGGCCACGTACTCCAGATAGGACGCCTTCAGGCAGTTCCAGATCTTCTTGAGCATTGCCATCATGGATGCCACCTCCTTGTTTTTGCTGGGGTCTCTGTCCCGGGGCTCTCCCCAGAACGCGTCCATGATATCACCTGGGGGCGGACAGCGATAGGACACATGTCCCGATCTCACGAGAACGCCAGCGGCATCTCCCACCGCAGCTTTGGTGGATTTGCCCCGGAGGTTCCGGTTGCAAAAACAAGCACGATCTGGGAGAATGTCAGCAGCACAGCACCCCGAAAGGAGCATTTCATGAAGCGCCTCAGCCCCGCCGAGATGGCCTCTCTGGTCCAGCAACATTCCATTGCATCCTTGTTCGATACGCCCAACCTCCCCTTTCAGGCCTTCTCATACCAGAGGGGAGAGATCCTCTCCTCCCCCCTGAACCCCCTGGAGCACCTGCTGATCCTGGTGCAGGGCTCCGTGCGGATCTACCTTCTCCAGGCAGACGGCTGGTCTCAGGTGATCGTCCCCGAGACCGGCGCCGGCCCCCACGGCAAGCTCTTCGGGGATCTGGAGTTCGCCTGCGGCACCCTAACGCCCTTCTTCTCCGAGGCCATGGAGGACACCGTCTGCATCGCCCTGTCTCTTGCGGAGTGCGGCGAACAGCTCCACCGGGACATCACCTTCCTCCACCATGTGATGCGCTCCATGGCAGACAAGCTGGAGTACACCACCTCCACCGGCATCGGCAGCACCACTTTAGAAGATCGGCTTTTGGCCCTCTTCCGGGCAGTGCCGAACGGCATCCTGGAGGACGTAGAGGTATGTGCCCAGCGCCTTCACTGCAGCCGCCGGCAGCTCCAGCGGGTGCTGAAGAAGCTCTGCGAGGAGGGGCAGGCTGAGCGCACCGGCCGAGGGCAGTACCGCCTCACAGAGAAACTGCCATAGCCAGACCATTCAGACAGCAAGCCAAATGAATTCAGCCCATCCGCCGCCCAGGCGGGACGTCTCGTCCCGCCTGGGCGGTTTCTTCTCATGCAAAAGTACCCCTGTCCCACTTTTGCAGTATCTGTCCGGCAACGCTGGGAAATACAGGATCTTTTCCCGTGGGAACATGTCGATTTCAGTCCGTTTTCGCCAAATTTGAGCCTTTTTGGAAACCACAAGCGCAACAGCTCTCTTCCAGTTTGAGACAGATTTATACTTCTGCTCCCACATTCCGGCAGAATCTGCTATGATGCGGCCTGTCTCCCGGCAGCCCACTGGCCCATATGCTTCGGCACTCTTTTCAAAAAGTGCCGATTGATATACTAAGTTCAATTGCGCTGCGGCATCGTCTGGTGGACCTTTTCAGGACCATATCAAACGGCACTTTTTCTGATTTTTGCCGATGGATATATCACTGCCCCGCCGCCTGGACCGCAGCCAGTCCCTTTCCGGCACCCAGCCATCGGTAGAAGGCGCTGCGGGATACGTTGGCGAGGCGGCAGAGCTCCGCCACCGAGCTGACGTACTCCCCGGCGGTGAGGGTGGCCAGGATGATCTCAAACATCTCCGGGGCGGGCAGCTGGATTCCGGCCTCCTCCAGCGCTCCCAGCCGGCCGGCGGCCTTTTTTTTAGAAACCGGAAGCACTGGTGCAGGTACGCCACCTCGGTCTGCAGATGGCTGATCTGCTGCTCCTGGGACACCTCGGTTGAACCATTTCTGCCGCCGTGCTCTCGGTTGCGGCGCCGGTCCTGGAACCCCGCCTCCCGGGCAGACTGGCTGCGGACGCTCTGCTCAAAGCCCCGGATCCGGCTGTCTCCCAGGATGTCCGGGTCGATGCCGTTGCGGCGGAAGATGTCCCGGGGCTGGAGGCCGCTGTGCCGGGCATCGAAATAGAGCTGCTTGAACTCTGCCGTGAAGGTGACCGTGTTCTCGGTGGCGGACACCACATAGGGACTGGCCCGGAGCTGAGAGCGCTGGGCCGGCGTGAACTTGCTTCTGGATGCCATGAAATCTTTCCTTTCTGTCCGGTGGACGATGGTGCGCCATTGTACCGTTTTTCCCGGATCCCCGCCTGCAGGCCCGGGGGAAACGGCATTTCTGGCACAAAAGATGCAAAAATGCGCCGATCTTCTCAGCGCACAGGGACAGAGAGCGGCCAGCCGCACAGCAGCGGAAAGGACAGGACGAGGCATCGGCACCCTCGCCCCGAGACGCACACATCAGACACAGGAGGAAAGACAACCATGGCAACATCAGAGATCGTAACCCGCAGGCTCACCCCGAAGCACCTCTCAGACTTCCAGTCCTACATGGATGCCAGAGAGCTCTCCCAGAGCACCCAATCCAAGTACCGAGCCGTCCTCACGGAGTACCAGCGCTTTCTGGACCACCGCCCTCTCTCCCACGGCACGCTGGTGGCCTGGCGGGATGCCCTGCTCCAGGACGGCATGCAGCCCTCCACCATCAACGGGAAGCTGGCCGCCGTGAACGCCTTCTTCTGCAGCATGGGCCGAAAAGAGTGCCGGGTGCAGCTGCTGTCCATCCAGAAACAGGCGTACCGGGACAGCAGCCGGGACCTGAACCGGGAGGAGTACTTCCAGCTGCTGCGGTCTGCCCGGGAGAGCGGCCAGACGGAGGCCATGCTGGTGTGTGAGGCCATCTGCAGTATGGGAATCCGGGTCTCGGAGCTGGCGTACGTCACGGTGGAGAACCTCAGGAGCCGCTCCATCTCCATATACAACAAGGGCAAGATCCGCCAGCTTCTCTTTCCCACCGACCTCATCCGGAACTTGGAGGCCTACGCCGCGGAGAAGGGCATCTCCTCCGGTCCGGTCTTCCGGGACAGGGGCGGCCAGCCCCTGGACCGGCACCAGGTCTGGGCGGCGCTCAAGCACATTGCCAACGGTGCCGGCGTGGACCCCCGCAAGGTGTACCCCCACAACCTCCGGCACCTCTTCGCCAAGGAGTACTACAGCCGCTTCAAGGACATCGTGAAGCTGGCGGACATCCTGGGCCACAGCAGCATCTCCACCACCCGGATCTACCTCATGGAAACCGGCACGGAGCACGTCCGCCAGCTGGACAGCTTGGACCTGATCCCCCAGGCATAGCAGCGGAATACCGATTCCGTTGCAGTTTAGGGCGCAATGCCGCTCACGGACAACCTGCCCTCGCCTCCTGTACACATCTCCCCTGCCGTGCGGCAGTATTGTACCACAACGGGGAAGTCCACAACAGACTCTTGTGGGTCTCAACACAGGACCCATGGTGCCGCTGACCACATGGTGGCCGTACTGGAAAGAAAACAATCTGTCGCTTCTTCCCAGGGACCAGATGTGGTATAATATAGGAGACGGGGCGGGACAGCGGTCTCTCCCGCTGTCCCGCCCCGTCTATCCTACCACAGGAGGTTTTCATGACCCTACCCAACGCCGTGCTACCCGCATTAGACGA
This sequence comes from uncultured Oscillospiraceae bacterium, assembly GCA_947629915.1. Lineage (GTDB taxonomy): Bacteria > Bacillota > Clostridia > Oscillospirales > Oscillospiraceae > Enterenecus. The sequence continues at coordinate 3,908 of CANRFN010000168.1, forward strand.
GCAGCAGCAGGCAGTTTTAGAGCGAACCGCCGGCCAGACCCTGCTGCTGGCCGTGCCGGGCAGCGGCAAGACCACGGTGCTGCTGGCCCGGATCGCCCATCTGATCCAGGATTGCGCCGTGCCGCCGGACGCCATTCTGGCCCTCTCCTATTCCCGGTCTGCCGCGGAGGAGATGGCCGCCCGCTACGAGAGCACATACGGCCGCACGGAAGACAGCATGCCCGCCTTCTCCACCATTCACGCCTTCTGCCTCTCCGTGCTGCGGTATACCGCCGCCAAGACCTCGTTTCGGCTGCCCTCCCTGGAGCCGGACACCGCCAGTCTCATCCGCCAGACCCTGCGGCAGATCGATACCAGCATGTGGCCCCCGGAGCGGCTGGTGCGGGCCCTGGAGGGCAAGCTCACCCTGGTGAAAAACCACCTGGCGGGCAAAGAGGAACTGGAGTCCGTGGCCCTCCAGGACCTGGACAAGTACCCAGGCCTCACCTTTGCGTCCTTCGTGGACCACTATGACCAATTCAAACACCGGCGCAACGTGATGGATTTCGACGACCAGCTCCTCCTGGCCTACGCCATTCTCCTCCGGCAGCCGGACATCGCCGATGCCTTCCGGGCCAAGTACCGCCACATCTGCCTGGACGAGGCCCAGGACGCCAGCAGGCTGCAGTTCAAGATCCTGGAGCAGCTCTCCAAGGGGGCCGAGAGCCTTCTCATCGTGGGCGATGACGACCAGTCCATCTACGGCTTTCGCGGGGCGGACCCGGACTATCTGCTCCACCTCAAAGACTTCTACCCCGATGCGGAGATCCTGTACCTCACCGCCAACTATCGCTCCCTCCCGGAGATCGTGGAGGCGGCCAACCGGTTTATCGCCCAGAACACCTTGCGGTATCCCAAGGCAGCCGTCCCCACCCGCACCGGGAAGGGCGCCGTAACGGTGATCCCCAAGCCCACCGTGGACGACCTATACCAGGAGATCTCCGCCTTCTGCGGTCCCCTGTCCCTCACGGACGAGACGGTGGCCTTTGTGGCGCGGAACAACTTCTGCCTGCTGCCTCTCGCCATCTACCTGGACCAGCACCATCAGCCCACCCGCCGCCGGGACAACTTCAGCTCCTTCTTCCACAACAGGGCGGTGTCCGGCCTCCTGGCCGCCCTCACGCTTGCAGTGGAGCCCTGGAATCTGGCCGCCCTGAACGCCGCCAAGACTCTTCTCGGCATCTACCTCTCCCAAGACCAGATGGCCTCCCTGCAGCAGGCCTATCTCACCTTCCCGGGGGACAAGGATAACTTCAACCTGCTGGACTGGGCGGTGGTGCTGTGTGCGGGAGACCCCAAGAACAGCGAGGCCATCTCCAAGGCGTGCCACGTCTTTCGGATGCTGAACCCCAACAAGCCGGCCAAGGCGGTGCAGCTCCTATACCACATATACCGGCAGTACCGCCCGGACCAGGGCGAGGACCCCACCGGCAGCGTGCTCAATCCGGACACCTACATCGGCGTGCTGGTGTACTGCGCCGGCATGTACGCCACCCTCGCAGACTTCGTTGCCGGCATGTGGCGCTATGCCAATGTCCCCAACGACAGCATGAACACCGAGGCCCGGATCACCCTCACCACCATCCACGCCGCCAAGGGCATGCAGTGGGACTGGGTGGTGCTATTGGACCCCTTGGACGGGGTATTGCCCAAGGACCCCGCCGGCAAAGAGGCCACTCTCCAGGAACAGGAGGAGGATGCCCGTCTCTTCTACGTGGCCTGCACCCGGGCCCGGAACCGCCTCGTGGTGCTGGTGCCGCCCACCCTCTTCGGGGTACCCAGCAAGCCCTCCAGCTTTCTCCCCCGGCTCACCGGCCAGACTCTGGAGGAGCTCCGCCTCGATGGCAAGCCTGAGTCCTATGAGGACCTGCTGGGTCTCTCCTCCTGACCAAGACCAAGTCAAACCACCAAACCCACGCCCCAGAGAAGCAGAGAAATCGGCGGCGGGAGAGGACCTCAGTCCTCTCCCGCCGCCTTCTATTCTCCGCACTATTGGGTTTCCTCCGGGGCAAACTCTCCCAAATGGGCCCCCGGATGTGCCAGATCCGTCTCCAACCGCAGGGCCAGGTACAGCACCACCGCCTCGTGGAACCGCCGGGGGTTGTATCCCGTGGTACGGGCGATCCGGTCCAGGCGATACTGCACCGTGTTCTTGTGCATGTGCAGCGCCTCCCCGGTGTCCTTCAGAGACATTCCGCTGGAGAGGTACTTCAGCAGCAGCTCCCGGTCCTCCTCTCTGAGTCCCGCAGCAACCCGCTTTCCATACCGCTGCCGCACCTCCAAGGGGACGCTGCCCAGGAGGATCTCCAGGTCCAGGGTATCGAAGAGGGCGATGCCGGCGGCCTCTGCGCTGGGGCTGTTCAGGGCAATCTTGGCCTCCTCATAGGACCGGTTCGCCCGGCGGAGGGTCTGCACGTCCCCCACCCCGATGCGGAGTTTCCCCGGCCAATCTGCCGCCAAGCTGTGGAAAAAGCGGGCACCTCTCTCCCAGCTACTCTTCTCCAGGATCACCACATAGCGATCCGGATAAGCGAATGTCCACAGCCCCGCCCCCGCCTGCTGGATGGTCTGCTGGATGGCGGTGCCCATGCTGGAATCGGCAGAGGCCTCCCGGGACATGCGGATGAGCACCGTGCGGCAGGGGGTGTCCGTGTCCATGCCGTACGGTTCCACCGTCTCCAGGAAGAACTCCGGCGGAATCCGCTCTCCCAACACCAGTGCCCGAATCACGTAGTTCAGCCGCGCCCTCTGGTTGCTGACACGCTCTTCCAGTTCATGCTCTCGGAGAATGATTCCTACAATTTTCCGCGCCAAAAAGGCATACTTGCGGACCTCCTCCGGGTTCCCGGTGATGCCGATGGCGGCTATGATCTCCCCGTGGTAGAGGCAGGGGATGTTCACGCCGGGCTGGGTGCCCAGATAGCGGTCTTCCAGGGTGGCCTCCTGGGTCTCCCCGGACCGGACCACCTGCAGGCCGGCCTCGTGGAAGTTGCCCACCCGGGCGCTGTCTGTGCTGGCGTAGATGATGCCGTCTGTGTCGATGAAGTTCACATCGTGGCCCGAGACGTCCTTCACGGTCTCCACGATCTGCTGGGCGGTGCTCTTGCGGATGTACATATGCGCTCCCTCCGGTGCGGCAGTTTGTCTTTGGTATCAATACCATATCTGTGCTGAAAAAGCAAGTATTTTTAGTCTCAAGACCATACCGGATTTCTATTAAACCGTGTATCCTGAAGACAGCTGGAAAGCAGATGCGCCAACCGCACTGCAACGCAGACACAAGCTGAGAAAGGACTGGGAAACAATGATCGTAACTGTATCGATAGACTCCCTGAAGGGCAGCCTCTCCTCTCTGGAGGCCGGCGCCGCCATCCGGGACGGCATCCACAACGTATTTCCGGACGCCGAGGTCCGGGTGCGCCCCCTGGCAGACGGCGGTGAGGGCACCGTGGAAGCCCTGGTGGCAGGCATGGGCGGCAAGCTGGAGACCGTGACGGTAACCGGACCGCTGGGCCATCCCGTGGCATGCGCATACGGCATCCTGGAGAAGACCCGCACCGCCATTGTGGAGATGTCCGGGGCCGCCGGCATCACCCTGGTGCCGGATGCGGAACGGAATCCCCTGCACACCACCACATACGGCGTGGGCGAGGTGATCCGGGACGCCATCTCCAAGGGCTGCCGCAGGTTCATCGTGGGCATCGGCGGCAGCGCCACCAACGATGGCGGCATCGGCATGCTCCAGGCGTTGGGATACGGCATGCTCACCGAGGACGGCACCCCTGTCCCCGCCGGTGCCAAAGGCCTGCAGGTGCTCCGCAAGATCACCACGGACCAGGTAATTCCGGAACTCAAAGACTGCTCTTTCCAGATCGCCTGTGATGTTACCAATCCCCTCTGCGGGGAGCGGGGCGCCAGCGCGGTGTACGGTCCCCAGAAAGGCGCCACCCCTGAGATGGTGCAGGACATGGACCGCTGGCTGGCAGACTACGCCGCCCTCGCCAAGGAGACCGTCCCCACAGCGGATCCCAACTATCCCGGCACCGGTGCCGCCGGCGGTCTCGGTTTTGCCTTCCTCACCTTCACCCACGCGGTGCTGGAGTCCGGCATTCAGATCGTGCTGAAGGAGACCGCCCTGGAGGACTACGTGAAGGACGCGGACATCGTGATCACCGGCGAGGGCCGTCTGGACAGCCAGACCGTGATGGGCAAGGCGCCGGTGGGCGTGGCGGAGATCGCCAAGAAGTACAACAAGCCCGTGCTGGCCTTCGCTGGCTGCGTAACCAAGGATGCCCGGGCCTGCAACGGCGGCGGCATTGACGCGTACTTCCCCATCCTCCGCAGGGTGGTTACCCTCCAGGAGGCCATGGAGCCCGAAATCGCCCGGGAGAACATGATCGCCACGGTGGAGCAGGTGTTCCGCCTCATCGCGGCTCTGCAGCACTGAGAACCGAGAAAGGAAGTCTCACAAATGGCAACATTCAGTACATTGGGCGCTCTCATCGGCCTCGCCGTAGCCATCGTCCTCATTGTAAAGAAAGTCCAGCCGGCATACAGCCTGATCCTGGGCGCCCTGATCGGCGGGCTCATCGGCGGAGGCGGTCTCACCGGTACCGTGGATACCATGGTGTCCGGCGCCGCCAGTATGATGTCCTCGGTATTGCGCATCCTCACCTCCGGCATCCTGGCCGGCGCCCTTATTGTGAATTTCCCTTCGCTTCTAACTAGCTAATTGGTTAGAACGCGGATCCATCGAAAATGTTTTCCAGGGGCCGA
>CANRFN010000169.1 GCA_947629915.1 uncultured Oscillospiraceae bacterium
ACCCTAATTCAGAAATTTATTTAAATAAGCACAAATAAGGTTGGGTAGCTAGTTAGTTACTTTGGGAAATTCACATACAGCTGCACCACAACCATCCGCAGGGCGGTGGAGTAGATCAAGACTTCAATGAGAGGGGCAAAGCGCACAGGAATCAGGAAGAAGATGAGACCTGCGGCGGCACCCAGCAGAAGGACGAAACCGGGGGCGCTGTCTGCGTGGCCCAGAGGGGCGGCCTCTGCCTGGGTGTTCAGAAAGACAACGGCGGTCACAAGGGCCAGAATCGCCGCTACAAGGCAGAGCCAACTGCCCAGACTCTTGTTTTTCATGCGTTCCACCTCCATTAGTTGGCCCCGGCGGGCTTTTTCTTGCCCTTGGGACTGGCGTAGGTGTTTACTACGAACAAGACTACCGATGCTGCGGCCAGAACGCAGACCACTGCGTCTACCGCGATGAGGGTGGTCTTCCACCAGGGCATGCTGTCGTCTACCACGATCTCCTCTCCGGAGGCGTTGCCCATGGAGGACTTGAGCATGATGTAGTACAGATAGCGGTTGGAATCCAGAACCTTCTGGACCAGGTCGCCGTCATCGGTGTTGTTGATGAGCTGCTCGATCTCGTTGGGGCGGGCGGTGTCCAGGCAGAAGATGTTGTTGCCGGCCATCAGCATCTCGGGGGCGGTGGAGTACTCGGAGGCGGTGAGGGCGTCATCGATGATGTAGCCGCCGTAGTTCCACTCATCGCGGAGGATGTGCTGAATGCCCTGATCCGCCGCGGCGTACATCACGCCGATGCGGTTATAGGCTGTCATGACGCCGAGGCACTCGCCGCCCTGGGCCAGGGCGCCCTCAAAGGCGCGGATGTAGATCTCGCGGATGGCCTGCTCGTTGGCGAAGGTGGAGATGCCCTGGCGGCCGGCCTCCTGCTCGTTCAGGAAGAAGTGCTTCAGGGTGCCGATGAGGCCCTTGGTGCGCATGCCGGCGGTGACGTTCCGGGCGGCATAGTAGCTCAGCATGCCATCTTCGGAGAAGTACTCAGAGGTGCGGCCGGAGTAGGGGGAGCGGAGAGTGTCGCAGCCGGGGGCGTAGGCGATGGGGATGGAGGCATACAGGGCGTCCTCGCCGTACATCTGGCCGAAGCGATACTGGAGCTCGTGGTTCCAGGAGGCGCCCACGATGGGAAGGGTGGCCCAGCCGGTGCAGTTGCGGCGGTCGCCGTACTTGAACTGGCCGTTCATGCCCTCAGGGCCGTCCACGATGGTGCAGCCGGGCTTGTTCACGGCCTTCACGGCCTTGATGCCCTTGGAGTCGCCCATGTTGATGAGCAGCTCGCTCAGAGTGAGCTGGGAGAGGAAGTCGTCCCACTTGGGGTCATCGAACGCCACGTCTTTCATGTCGATGAAGTTGATCTTCTCGTCCAGGGTGACGCCCAGGTTGAAGTCCGAGAGCTTCTTGGCGGAGGCGGACTTCTGATAGGTCTGCATGTTCAGCCCGTCATAGAGCTTGTCGTTCACCGTGATGGTGTTGATGGGCTGGGGATAGGTGGTATCCCAGGCGGTGCGGGAGAGATAGGTGATCTTCTCATTGTCGTTCACCCAGTAGTTCAGGTCTGCGGCATCGAAGGTGTTGGTCACGGTCACACCGCTGTTGTACCGGGACTGCTTGTACTTGGCGGTGTCCACATCGCCGTTGGGTGCGGTCCACTTCTGGACGGCGGCGGTGTTGCCGGTGACGGGGGTGCCGTCATAGTCCACCAGTTTGCCGTTCACGGCATCGCCGCACTTGGCTGCCAGCACGTTGTTCAGGGCCTCGTGGGCGCCGTTGCCCACAGCGAAGTAGTAGTCCCCGGCATCCAGAATGAAGCCCTTGGCGCCGTTGGGGTCGTAGGAGGCCAGGAAGTAGCCGTCAATCCTGAGCTCCACGGTCTCGGAGGCGCCGGCGGCCACGTCAACCTTGTCGTAGGCCAGCAGCTGAATGGCGGACTTCTCCACGCCGTTCTGTCTGTCGTAGTCGGTGAAGGGGGACTGGAAGTACAGCTCTACCACGGCCTTGCCATCCATGGCGCCGGTGTTCTTCACGGTTACAGTGGCGGTGAAGGTGTCTGCGGCATCATCGTAGTCCAGTTTATCCAGGCTGTACTCGTAGGTGGTGTAGCTGAGGCCGAAGCCGAAGGGGAAACACACCTCATCGGCGTAGCTCCAGCCGGCGGAAGAGGCCTTGGTGCCCACGGTGGAGTCTGCATTGCCCTGGCCCAGCACAGTGTCCTCATAGCGGGTCTCATAGTAGCGGTAGCCCACATACAGGCCCTCGCTGTACACCACGAAGCTCTCGCCTGCGGTGCGGGGCGCCTTGCCGGCGTAGTCGTAGGCGTGGAGGCCGAAGTTCTCCGCGGAGGGGGCAGACAGGGTGTTGGCGGCAAAGGTGGCCTGGGTGCGGCCGGAGGGGTTCACCTCGCCGGTCACGACACGGATGGCGCCGGGCATGCCGTAGAAGCCGGGGTTGCCCACCCACAGCACGGCGTCCACGTTGTACTCTTCCAGCCAGTTGAGCTCGATGGCAAACACGGAGTTCAGCAGCACCACGATCTTCTTGAACTGGCCGGAGGCGTTGATGGTCTCAAAGATGGCCTTCTCGTACTCGTCCAGTTCCAGCATCCGGGCGCCTTTGGCGTTTACCATGGCCAGGTCGTTGCCCTCGGTGGCGAACCGGGACAGGGTGACGAAGGCCACATCGCCGTACTGGGCGAAGGAGCTCTTCACGTCAGCGGTGAAGACGGCGGGGTCGTACTCGCCCACGTTGGACACGTCCCGGGTGCCAGGATTGGCGGCGGCATAGGCATCGATCAGGGTCTGGTTTACGTTGAAGCCAGCGCCCTTCAGCGCATCTACCGGGGTCTGTTGATACTCCTTGTTGGTGGAGGATCCGCCGGCGGTGCTGCGGAATACGGGATCCACGCTGCCCCGGCCAAAGGCGGTTACGTTGCGCTCAGACGCGCTGAGGGGGAGTGCGTTGTTCTTGTTGTATAGCAGGACGCTGCCCTCTTCTTTTTCGCGCTCGCAGAAGTCGTAGGCAGCCTCAATGTACTTGGCGTAGCCGGCGTCATTCAGAGCGCCGTCCTCGGTGAATTCTGTCCCGCCGAAGGTCGCGCCGCCGGAGTTGTCGATCCCCAGGGCGTGGTTGATCTCGCCTTCCTGCTGGAAGGCCACGGCGGTAGCGGTCAGTACCAGGTTGGCCAGAAGGACCAGGACGCCGGCCAGGCCGAGCCAGCGCCGGGACTTTTTTGCGATGCCTTTTGCCATCAATGAGACCTCCTATATGATTTTCCAAAGATCCGGTCCGCTCTCCCGTGGACAGACTGTGCACCGCCTGCCCACAGGAGAGCCCTGTGCACAGAGCGCTCTCTGCAGGGGACTGCCCAGGATAGGCAGGCCTGCTCGTAACATCTCTGTAACATCTGCGAGAATTTATAAGATGGCCGGCACGCTGTCAATGGGTGTGGCACGCTTGACGGTGTTTCTGGCACACTTTACATGGAAAAAGCAGCCACCTTGCACGAAGGCGGCTGCTTTTTCCAAAGATTGCTTGTCTAATTTGCTGGATTTTCGCCGGACTGGGATTGCAGGGCGGCGCAGGGGAAGGTCACCAGCAGGCAGAATACGGAGTCCTCCACGAAACAGTCCGCCGTGCCCCCGTACTGCTCGGCGATGTTCCGGATGCTCTTGAGTCCGTAGCCGTGGCCGGAGGGGTCCCGCTTGGTGGTTACAATGGCGCCGTCCTGGAGCACCGGCGCCGTGGGGGTGTAGTTCTCAATGCGGATCACCGCCATGTCGTTCCTCCGCCGGATGTCCAGGTCGATCACCTTTTTCTCCGGGTCCTCTACCTGGGAGAGGCACTCGATGGCGTTGTCTATGGCGTTGCCCAGAAGGGAGTAGATGTGGTAGTGCTTCATGCCGGCGAGACAGGTGCCGTCTGCGGAGCACACGAACTGGATCTGGGCGTGCTGGCAGATCAATGCCTTCTGGGTGAGGACGATGTCCAGGGCCTTGTTGTCTGTGAAGTAGCGGAGGTTCAGGGCGTTCATCTCCGCGTCCAGCTTGGTCCGCTCCTCATCATCTGCCCGGCTGTACTGCTGCTTCAGGTCGTGATAGCGGATGTTGATCTTCTCCATGTCCTGTTTGGCCTGTTCATATTGGAGCCTGTCGCTCTCCAGAAGGTGCACCAGCACCCGCTTTTCGCTCTCCAGCTGCTTCATGCTGCTGTTGTTGAACTCCAGGGCCAGGATCGCTGCGGCAAAGAGGATGCAGAAGCAGTTCAGAGCGGTGTAGGACTCCAGATAGGACTCCGCTGCGGCGTCCAGGTGGCTCTCCAGGATGGTGCTGAGGTACACCGCCACAAAGAAGAACAGCCCGGAGTAGATCACGGTGCTGATGCTGTCGAAGAAGAGGCGGCTCTCCTGGAGAAAGTGCCGGGTGAACCAGAAGACCACGGGAATGCACACCAGGATGTTGGCCAGCAGCAGGATGAGCAGAAGAACCAGCGGGCTCTGCTGGATGAAGCCGTGATAGGACAGTCGCACCAGTACGATGTAGGCCAGCTTGCTGGTGATGTGCTGCACGCAGTAGGCGCAGGTGGTGGAAAAGAGCGCCTGGACCGGGGAGCAGTCGAAGCAGGACCACACCATGAGCCAGACCAGCACGGTGTCCAGCAGCAGATAGGGCCAGCTCAGCGGCAGGCTGATGTGCCGCGGCAGGACAACCTGCAGCAGCACCCACGCTATGAGGCGCAAGGGAAAGTACCGCCGCCTCTGATCCCAGGGGACAAAGAGGCACGATGCCACCAGAAGCCCGAGAAGGACCTGCTGCTGAAAGAGAAAGTTCAGAACCGGCACGGCTCACAGCCCCCTCTTCGCCATGAATCGGGAGAATTCGCCGAGGAAGGTGTCTTTGTACGTCCGCCCGATCCGGAGGACCTGCTCCCCCAGATAGACGTCCATATGGCTGATGGCGGTGATGCAGCTAAGGTTCACAAGGTAGCTCACGTTGCAACGGGCAAATCCGTAGGGGGAGAGCTGATCTGCCACGTCCTGCATGGAGCCCCGGGTGCGGATGGCCTCCACCTTGCCGGTGTCAGGATCCCGGTAGTAATAGAGAAGGTAGTGGAGCTGGACTTCCACATACAGGATGTCCGCCACATTGAGAAAGCGGGTCAGTGAACCCACTTTGATCTGGATCCTGCGGCTGCTCTGATCCTGCTGTCGGGCCTCCCGCTCGCGGAGGACCTGCACCGCCCGCTTCAGGTACATGTGGAAGGAGTACCACTGGATGGGCTTTACGATGAATCCCAGGGCGGAGACCTTGTACCCGCTGATGGCAAACTGCTGCAGATTGGTGCAGAAGATGATGATCACGTCATTGTCCGTCTCCCGGATCTTCTCCGCCAATTCCATGCCGGTGGTGCCTGGGAGGTCAATGTCCAGAAAGAGTATGTGGCACTTCTCTCCGGCGTGGGCCAGGAAGGCGTCTGCGGAGCGGAACTCCACCACCTCAAATTCTGCCTGTTCTTCGTCCTGGAATCTGGATATTTGCTGGCGCAAGATCTCTCTGGTCTCCTGTTCATCGTCTATGATCCCGATCCTGTACACGGCAGTCCCCTCGCTTCTATCCTCTGTGGTTCCCGCACGGAGCGGGCGCATGGAAGGTCTCTCTTTCTGCTGTGCCGCACGCCCGCCGGAGGGGGAGAATACGGCTAGAATACATTCCGATTCAACCTATAGATGGTAAAGCAAACCAGACAATAAGTCCAGAGCATTGGCACCATCCGCAATGCATTTGGCACACTTTACATCCCGTACGCCATCGAAATCGGCGCCCGAAGGTTTCCTCTACTGGGGCACTGGATAAAGCCCTGTTTTGTTCCGCAGACGCAAAAAAACAGCAGTGTATGTCCGATCAGGGCTCCCAACTGCTTCCCGGAGAGGATGCCCATTGTATGCCAGACAAGCACAGCGTGCAAGACGTTATCGGATTTTTGGACAATCCGGCACGATTTCAGGAGGATACAGAGAGAGGGGGCAAGCCTGCGGAAAATCAGGCGGGATGCCCATGCCGGACAGGGGCCGGGAGACCAGCAGAGGGATTAGGTCCTCACAGCATTTCCAACAATCGCGTAATTACGTACTGCAATTTTCGGATATGTATGGAACGCTTATGTCTGAATTGATGTGAGTTTGTACGAGAAGGAGAGGGGTGAGATATAGAAGAGAAGGGAATGCTTGCATCAAGGTTACAGTTTGCCTCTGCTCCATGAGAAAACATCGAAAAACAGCCATTTATATGGAGCGTTCCGAAACAGAACACAGGAGACAGGATACATGCGGTGAAACAGGATAAGGTAAAATATGGAACAAAAGGAATAAGATACAATCTGGAAATTTTCACATTTCCTCCCACAACCGCCGAAATCTGTGGTATGATAGAGCATCTCTTATGGAAAGAGCAAAAGGTAGATTGGTCCGGAAAGAGGGGAGACCCTCAGCCTGCTGGAAACGGGACCAGAGCTGCAGAGATGGGAGGAGTGTCGCTGTGAAGAAGCACCTTGTGTACACAGACTGGACCTTTGGGGAGAAGATGCCGGAGCCCTTCAACGTGCCGGTCCCCATGGAGAACCGCACCAAGTGGATCTCCCGGTACAACAACGGCCCCGGTCACCGCTCCACCTTGCACAGCCCCTCCCTCCGGGCCCTGATGGCCTATGCCAGGCTGCAGCTGTCCGCAGAGCGTGGCGGAGACGGCGGCAATTCCGATCTGGCTGCAGTGGGGAAGCTGCAGGACGGCCGGACCATCGCCGAACTGCCGGTGTTCTTCGGCAGGGACACCGCTGCCTACAACCGGGGCACCGGGTATCTGGAGGCGGTCCGGGGCTTTAACGAGTCCACCTGGAAGTCCTTCCAGTACCTCATGTGGAGCAACACCTCCTCCGGGGCGGTGCTCTTTCTGGCCCTGATGCCGGTGTTCGCCGAGGACGAGGAGTTCGCCCGCTACCTGGAGATCTTCAAGGCCCAGATGGACACCAACTGGCGGGACAGGGAGGAGAGCTTGCGGGCGGCCTTTGTGCTCTCAGACAACATGTACCGGCGGATCGTCCACCCGGAGAGCGCGGGAAAAGCCACAATCCCCCTGGCAGACGTGAAACGGGGCCTACTGCCCGTCCTGGACCTGGATATTCCCCCGGACAATGTGGTGTCCGTCACAGGAAAGCTCTCCACCCTGGGACACAATCCGCCCAGCTATCTCTGGACGCCGCCGCCGTTTCAATTTCGGAAGCAGTATCATCTGGGCAGCCGGGTGCTCAGCGAGGAGGAGCAGGACCGGGTCCCGGAGATGCCGGAGTGGTATCTCCCGCCGCGAGAGGTGGATCTGGTGTGCACCCACGCCATGGGCTCGGACCAGGTGCCCGGCATGCGAAACTTCATGCTCCGGGGACCCTCCGGGACGGGGAAGACTATGGCTGCCCGGATGATTGCCGCCGCCCTGCACCTGCCTTATGTGTGCTTTACCTGCTCCGCCACCACCGAGGTGGGGGACCTCATCGGGCAGTTTGTCCCGGCAGATGCCCTGCAGGGCGGGAGCGCTCGCACCATGGACTCCTTCGGTAGGATGAATGCCCCGGCGGCGTACTTCCAGCTCACCGGCGAGTACGATGCCGCCAAGACCAGGGGAGATGTGGTGCGCAAGTGGATGGAGCTCTCGGTGGCCCGCAACGGCATGGCGGTGCCGGAGATCACCTATGTGGAGAGCCCCATCCTCCAGGCCTTCCGCAACGGCTGGCTGGTGGAGATCCAGGAGCCCAGCAGCATAAGCCAGCCCGGGGTGCTGGTGGGACTGAACGGCCTGCTGGACGGCGGCAGCGCCATCACCCTCCCGGACGGACAGCGGATCCAGCGGCACCCGGACTGCATCGTGATCCTCACCACCAACACGGACTACGCCGGCACCCGGGAGATCAACGAGAGCGTCCTCTCCCGGATGAACCTGATTGTGGACTTCCCGGAGCCGGATGCGGATACCATGACCCAGCGCACCATGCGGGTAACGGGGTGTGCCGATGAGGAAATGGTCCGGCGGATGGTAACCGTGGTCCGGGACATCCAGGCGTACTGCAGAAGTCAGAGTATTTTGGACGGGTCCTGCGGCATGCGGGAGCTCATCGCCTGGGCTGCCTCCGCCATGGTGACGGGAGATCCCTATCGGTCTGCCCTCTACACCGTGATCGCCTCCGCCACCGAGGAGCCGGAGGGGCAGGCGGAGCTCATCACCGCCTGCCTGGAGCGGCAGTTTACCGTAAGCGTCTAATAGATACCCGTTCGAAGCGCAACACTTAAGGAGGCCTTGGATCCAGCTCAGCAGCCGGGTTCAA
>CANRFN010000170.1 GCA_947629915.1 uncultured Oscillospiraceae bacterium
CGGAGATACATCAGTTTTGGCTGGTCTAGTGAACTTTTTGAGCCAGGTCATATCCTCTATGCAGACGAGCCAGGTTCCGGCAAAACGGCGGCAGTGTTGATATTGATTATTCAAATGTTGATGCAACTGCAACCAAAGAAAGCGGACACTGCAGTCTTTTCCCATTCCAAGTCCGCAGTGGGGCCGAGAGACTTGGGTCTGCTGAACTAAACAGTGGCACGTTTGATATAAAACTGCCTAAAGTGTATCGAGGTGTCACTTGTTTCTTTGGAGCAGAGGGCACGATCCGCTGTACCGGCTCAGACATAACGGTGAGCAGCAGCGATGAGACCGATATTTTCAGTGTGACTCTTGTCTCTTGTAGCTTTGTGATGGAAGGCGGCACATTGAAGTTCGCACCAAAAGGAAGCATTTGGGGCGTTGACTTTTTTGACGCTTATGAGTCGGTTCAGATCACAGGCGGGACTGTGTCGATTGATATGTCTCAGTGCGACAATGGCACGATCCAGGGTGTGCGTGTGAGCAATCAGAGTACGTTCTCCATGGCTGGCGGAACACTGAACATCAAAAACATTGATGCAGGTGCCATGGTTTGGATGTTTATCGTTGAAGGTCAATCAACACTCGCGTTTTCGGGAGGGACCGTTGATATCAGTGTAACGGGGGAACCTTCACCTTCAGAAGGCTATATTACGTTTTCCGGCATCTCGGCCAGGGAATCTTCAACTGTACTTTTTAACGGTACAGCCAAGTTTAGTATGGATGCCTCGGCTTCGGTGTCCAGCTATGGCATCCGATGCTCTGATGGCGCAACTCTTCGTATTTCCGGTACACCGGTAGTTGAAATTGAAACCCGCTATGCAATTGGCATTATGGCGGACGGCATCGGCGAGATATCGGGCGGAACCGTACGGCTTAATCAGAAACACAAAACCAGCTTTACGGGCATTTATGTTGATGACGGTACCCTGACGTTCTCCGGCGGCGAGACCTATATCTGGAGCATTGCGCCGCTGACCAGCAACCATGATCCCTCGGTACCCGCAGTCGTTCTCGCGGACGGCGTGAATGCAAATGTCCTGGAGGCAGATGGCACGGCTACAAGAGCGGTTGCCATAGTGGACGAGACACTTGTTGACTACGATGGCTCTGAAATTGTACATAGCACCTATAGAGATCCATTGGCGGCCAATCCCAATGCGACGTTTGGTGTGCTCATCCGGAGACAAAGCTCTACCGTAAACACATACAAGGGCAGTCTGGAGCTTGCCAATGCTGGTGTCATCATCTCCGGGTCAAAGTATCAGGTGCGCTATCAGGCGGACCTCACAACCTACGCGGGAGACATCGCCTTTACGCTCTCCGATGGCATGCAGCTTGTGCCCGACTCTGTCTCGGTCAACGGCGTGAAAGCGGCCTATACGCTCAGTGACAATCAGCTTACCGTCCACATGAACACCGGTGACGTGATTCGCTTTGAGGTCATCCCCGCAGCCGGCTCGAATACAGTGACCGCCTCCACAGGCGCCCCAGGCGAGAGCGAGACTATCAGCTTTGATGCCGCTGAGTACACCTTTACCGCGCCAACGGACACGAACCGCCCCGAAGTCTTTGTCAGCGGCAACACGATTGCCGGCTCAAAGGTTGATGTCTACGTCAATGGCGCTCTGGTCAATACCACGACTGCCTCCATGGTTGGCAACTGGATCAGCTCTGCCACCATGAATCTTGGGGACAATGTGATCTACATCATTGTCACCCCGCCGGGCAATGACCCCATTCGCTCTGAGGGCAAAATCATTTCGTTCGCCCCGGATGACCCGGTCCCGGAGAAGTTCACCTTCAGCAACTGGATCCACGGCGCAACCAGTATTGATCCGAATGAGGAGATCACCACGGAGCTGGATTTTGCAACGGGCAAGTTCTCCCGAGACTACTACACATACTGGCCGGATCTGCCGAGTTGGCGTTTCACCCTGACATTTGCCAATGGCACCGGCACGCCCGATCAGATCAAAGACGTGCTGATCATTGCAACGGATGCAAACGGCAAGATCAAGCGGATGGGCCTCAGCTATGATTATGCTTCTGGCTCCTGGGTTGGCTTGAACATGCTCGCCAGCACGCTTAATATTGTTCCGAACCGATTCCGCGTGGAGTGGCACAGTGTCTATGAGAGCACTTTTGCCCCATACCACGCCACAAAGGACTACACCATCATTGGCATTGGAGATCCCTCCGGCTATGTGTTTGAGGGCATTCGCTCCTTTAGGCTGAGAGATGTCACCGTGGGGGTCTATCAGGACGGGGAGCTCTGGTCCAATGCGGCCGCCTATGACGTTTCAGCCGACCGGTACAGGTGAACAGCGTCTTCAATTCCTTGGCCTTGACCGATGGCACCGGCAACAGCATATCAGGTGCCAGCATCACACCGGTGGACGCCCAATTCTCCGAGCCGCCTGCTGGTGCCAGCTTTAGCAGCACTTTGTGCACCACTACGTTCCTTGTAACGCTCGGGGAAGAAGCCGTCCGCTCGATTGCCATTGATGCCTCCGGGGCCCTCACCTATGCCGAGGTAGCCTGCACCCAGGCGAAAGCCGAAGTAGTCTATGGCAATGTGCCAAAGCACACCGTCACCGTGATCAACGGGACCGGGAGCAGAACGGATGTGCCTGTGGGCGAGGAGGTCACCGTCAAAGCCGATGCAGGGGACTTCTACTTCTGGAAGGTGGAGTGCACCGGAGATGTGGATGTGTATGTGGAGCCCAATGCAACTGCAACATTTACCATGCCGGACGCAGACATCACGCTCACAGCAATCTACTATGCGGAATCCACAACACCCGAACCCACCCCCACACCCAGCACTACACCGTCCACACCCACTCCTGGCACGCCGTCCAGCCCCACACCCGGCACCACACCATCGAATCCCGCTCCCAGTGCCACAACGGAACCCTCCCAGACACCCTCTACACAGCCTACGCCCGTCCAGGCCGTCTATGACATCACCATAGACAAGGACCTGAAGAACGGCAGCGTGAAGATCACCAGCGGAGCCACCAGCGTGACCGGCAAGGAAGTCACCTTCACCGTCACGCCGGATGCGGGCTACAAGATCGGCACTGTCTCCGTAACAGACAAGGCGGGCAAAAAGATCACGGTAAAGGATCTGGGCGATGGCAAGTACTCCTTCGTGATGCCTGAGGGCACCGTCAAGATTGATGTCACATTCGAGGCCGTCACAGTCCCGCACGTCTGCCCGGCAGACAAGTTCACGGATCTGGACACCTCTCTCTGGTATCATGACGCTGTGGACTATGTCCTCACCAACGGCCTCATGAAGGGCGTCAGCGAAACCGAGTTCGCCCCGCTGCAGACCACAGACCGGGCCATGCTCACCACAATCCTGTACAACGTGGAGAAGAGACCTCCCGTCACCAACGCCAGTTCCTTCGAGGATGTGGGAGCAGGCAAGTGGTATGCCGATCCCATCGCCTGGGCCCAGGCCAACAAGGTTGTGGCCGGCACCAGCGAGACCACCTTTGAGCCGGAGCGGCACATCACCAGAGAGCAGATGGCCGTGATGCTGTACAACTACGCCGTGCTGAAGGGCTATGATGTCTCCAAGACCGGGACACTGGAGTCCTATACAGATGCGGACGAGCTGAGCGGCTGGGCAGAGACCGCCATGTGCTGGGCCACTGCCAACGGCATTCTGAAAGGCGTCAGCAGCGATCCCACGGCACCGGCTCTGAATCCCCAGGGCGAGTCCACCCGTGTGGAGATGGCCGCGCTCATCATGAACTTCCTCCAGACCTTCGCCGCGGAGAAGACAGCGGAGTAAGCCGCGTACTCTCCAAGCACAATCAGCAAGTAAAAGCCACCGCCCAGGGCGTAAGTGCCCTGGGCGGTGGCTTGCTTGTTAGGGGGAAAACTCAGCTCTGCCGCTGCTGGGGGAGAGGTGCGTCAAGGCCGTGGGAGCTTACGCTGGAGTGCATGTCGCCATAGTCCCTACAGAAACCAGTCCTCGTCTTAAGCCCCCTTTTCTTGACACTCCCCCGGGAAATGTGTATCATGGGTGCATGGAAGAACTCCGTTGGATCGCGGGGTCTGGAATTGCGCCCGGCCTTGACGCGGCCGTGTTCAGAGAGGAGATAGATTCGAAGATGAAGAGACACCTGTTTGCCCTCCTTGCGGCCTTAGCCCTCCCCTGGCTGCTGATGGTCCAGGCACTGGCGGTTACCACGCAGTGTGAGGTGTACCACGGGTCCAACGTGGCGCTTCAGGACTACACCCGAAACGCCGCCCCCATCACATCGTACCTGGTTCCGGTGGGCGGAGAGACCATGCGGGTCCAGACGGGCCGGGGCATAGACGGCGTGCTTGTGGAGTATTACGACAGCGCACACAACATCCAGAAGAACAGAACCCGGCACATCCCCTTGGACTTGCCGCTGTTTGGCGGCTTCTACGCCGGTTCAGACGGGTACTATATCCTCACCGGGCAGGAAAACCCCAGTGAGAGCAGCAGCGTAGAGGTCTTCCGCGTCACCAAGTACGACACCAATTGGAACCGCCTGGGCTCCGATGGGATCTACGGCGGCAACACCACGATTCCCTTCCGAGCGGGGTCTGCCCGGATGGATGAGAGCGGGCCGTACCTGGCCATCCGCACCTGCCACCAGATGTACACCTCAAGCGATGGCCTGAACCACCAGGCGAACGTCACCATCGTGTTCAACACCAGGACCATGAGGATCACCAACAGCTTCACCGAGGTGGCAAACGTCTCCGTGGGATATGTCAGCCACTCCTTCAACCAGTTCATCCACGTAGAGAACGGCCAGATCATCGCCTTGGACCACGGAGACGCCTATCCCCGCTCCCTTGTGCTCACCCGGTGCGGCGAGGACATCTCCAACCTGAACGCCGAGGACAAATGGGAAAATCAATATGAGGCCGTTGACGTCCTCTCGTTCCCCGGCGCCATAGGGGAGAATACCACCGGCGCGTCTGTGGGGGGAATGGAGATCACCGGGTCCTCCTACCTGATTGCAGGCAATTCCGTGGTGCAGGATGCCACCAACTTGTCCCGCAGCACCCGGAACGTCTTCGTGGCGGCGGTAGACAAGTACAGCGGCAGCGTCTCCATGCATTGGCTCACAAACTTCTCCGAGGGGGAGGCATCTGCCTCCACGCCCCATCTGGTACCGCTCTCCTCCAACAGCTGGCTGGTGCTCTGGTCCCGCAATGGCAGCGTGTGGTACCAGACGGTAGACAGCTGGGGGCAAACCACATCCCGCCTGTACAGCATGGAGGGCAGTCTCTCGGACTGCGTGCCGATCCTCTCCGGCGGGAACATCACCTGGTACACCTGGGACGACAACGTCATCACCTTCTACGACATCCCAGCAGGCAATCTCGGCGGCGGGTCTCAGACGGTGATCGAGAACGGCCACCGCTATGAATACCTGGGCACCGCAGGCAACATCGCCTCCCTCCGGTGCACCGTGTGCGGCGAAGAGACCAATGTGGGGACGATCACTGATTTCTCCGCCTGGTGGAACACCCGGGGGGCATCATCGTCATACAGCAGCACGATACCCCAGGCCAATGAGGGCGGCACGATGTACTTCTGGTTCCAGGGGACCGGCGCCCCCAGGGACCTGGAGTGTCCAGACGGCTGGGAGGTGGAGCTGTCCACGGAGGGCATTGCCGATCTCAGCAAGACCGATGAGTCCCAGAACGGATTCTTTGGCTCCCTCACCTTCCGTGCCCCCGGCAGGCACCAGATTACCGTGTATCCCAAATACAACCCGGGGATTGCCAAGACGTACGACATCACGGTGATCTGCAAGGTCCACGGCGGACCCACCGGCACGGAGATGGAGCGGAAGTATGCCATAGAGCCCACCTGTACTGCAGAGGGCTACACCGGTGATCTGTACTGCACTGTCTGTGGCACCCTTGCAGAGCGGGGTGAGGTGATTCCCAAGTTGGAGCACACCCCCGCCCTGGAGAATGCCAAGGAGCCCAGCTGCTCCGAAGAGGGGTATACCGGGGATCAGGTGTGCACCGTCTGCGGCACTGTGGTGGAGCGGGGGACTGCCATACCCAAACTGGCCCACGAGCCCGTACTGGAGGGCGCCAAAGAGCCTAGCTGCTCCGAAGAAGGGTACACCGGAGATCAGGTGTGCACCGTCTGCGGCACTGTGGTGGAGCAGGGCACTGCCATACCCAAGTTGGAGCACGAGACCGTGTTGGAGGGCGCCAAAGAGCCCACCTGTACCGAAGAGGGGTACACCGGAGACCAGGTGTGCACCGTCTGCGGGGAGACCGTGGTCCAAGGGGAGACGATTCCCAAGACAGAGCACCAGTATGAGGACGGCGTTTGTACCGTCTGCGGCGCAGCTGCCCCCACAGAAGATGCGCCTGCCGTAAGCGAACCGCTTCCCAGCGAGGTGCCGTCAGACGGTCCCGAGAGCAGCGCACCCGCCGGCCAGGAGACGCCTGGAACGGAGACCGTGCCAGCAGCGGACACCCAACCGCCGGAGGACACAGCCGAACCGGAAGCAAGCCCTGAGGCCGCGCCTTCCAGCACCCCAACTGCAGCGCAGCCGCCGGCGGCATCGGATGGCACGGGCTTCCAGTGGCCAATTCTTATACCTGTATTGGCAGCTGTGATCGTGGCGCTGTGCGCGGTGGTAGTAGCGATCTCACGGCGGAGGAAATAAGGGCGCTTTCCCATCCTGAAACCCAGCAGGAGGCCGGCCTCGCTTGGACCGGCCTCCTGCTTCCGCTTTTCTCCGAGGGGTATTGCGGGATGACTGGCAAAGTGGCCGGAGAACGCCGGGAAAATGATTGTAACCCTATTTCCGGACGGCGGAGACAAGTACCTGTCTACGCCGCTGTATGGAGAACAGTAGGGCGGGAGATAAAGGCGGGCCAGCGCCCGGATGGGAGGAGAGACCCCATCCGGGCGCTGGCTTTTGTGTACAGGTGCGCTGTATCAAGCCCTGCGGAAGATACCGGTAGACCATTTATCATGTGGTATAATGGAAAAATAAAACAGTAGTCTAACGGGGTGTTTGTGAAGAGGGAACACAACTGGTGTGTCCATTGTTGCTGGAAATAAAAATTAGAGAAGGGGGTTGATTTCCTGAAACAAGCTGCTATAATGTTGGATAGCGAGCGGAAAGAGCTACATAGACGAGGGGAAATTGAATTTCAAATCGAAAAATCCCATAAATGAATGGTATATCTTAAAATATATGCTGAAGAAAAGAACAGAATACAGTTCAAATTGTGTGCATGATAAATTTAGAGAAACCTAGGTTCTGTATCTAATTGTAACTTTGCGGAGGATTTGTATGAGATCCATGCGTTCAAAGCGCCTGCGATTCCGCGTCTATGTACGACTTCTGGCTGGCAGAGCACCGGTTCCAATGTTTTGGAGAGGGTGAGCTTGCCGGATCCAGCAGAAACCTCAAATCTTTCTTGACAAAAGCTCTTGCGTGTGCTACTCTGAAGGCGCCTCAGAGGGGCAGACAGGGGTTTGGTTGGGGAGGACTTTGTGCGAAGCTGGACGGCAGGTTGGCTCTCTCCGCAGAAAGGAGAGAAAAGTGTATGTCCCCCAAGACCCCAACTACCCAACCCGCCACGCTGGCAGATGCGGCCTCGGTCCTCGTGAAGCGGCCCGTGAATAAGCTGAAGCTTCTCGTCAAGCTGATGCTCACGCTCATCAGCTTGTTGGTCCAGATGCCGGAGATCAATGTGACATCTTTCATTGAGGAGGACAAGTTGTCCGATTACCTTCGCAAGGTCGTGAAAGCGATCCGCGCCAAAATGAGAGAAAGACTCCCAGATGAGAAGCGAATGCAGATCAGGCTGATGACCAAGGGCAAGAATCTTCTGAACAAGACGTATTTTGAAGTTTTCTTCAGGGAGGCGCCCCATCTGCTCGAGATGTTGCTGCGGGCTATCACGGGAAAAAAGTATCTCCATATTGAACGTGTGGAGACAGAAGTGGACTACAGACGAGAAGATGGCAGCAAGGGAGCGATTCTGGACCTGGTGGCCTGGGATACCGAGAGAACGGTGTATGATACGGAGGCGCAGATTGATGAAATCAAGGCGCCGATCGGACGGGCGATTCACTATGTGGATACTGCGGGCGTCCATTCTCTGGAGGAAGGCCAGGATTACGCGGAAAATCCGGAAGTGTGGAGCATTTTCATCTGTGAAAAAGATCCATTGAACTAACCGCGTCGCGGGGTATAGATCAAGAGATTGCTTCTAACCTCTCTTGGCGGTTAGTTTATTTTTTTG